>CAYRBH010000026.1:0-3812 GCA_964422585.1 uncultured Gammaproteobacteria bacterium | reverse complement strand
TTTTGTCTTGCAAGATTATACTATTTTCTATCAAAAAGTCAAGAATTTTAGGGTTACTTGGGGCTAATGCCTGGGCTTTCAGGGCTGCATCTTGAGCCTTATCATGGGCTCCGAGCATGCCATAGACCTCAGCCAGCTCGATATAAAAATTGTGATTATTCGGGTCCAATGAAATGGATTTCAAATAGTCCTCTTGGGCCGTATGCAGATCGCCCCGTTCCATTGCCAGATCAGCAAGGCTGGAATAGATACCAGGATCCTTGGCATTCGTCAGATGCAATATGAATTCAAGCGTCTCCTTCGCATGAGCATAATCTCCCTGTCCTTTATACACCTGGGACAAGAGCGTGTATGCCTTCACATTATGCTCATCAAATTTCAAAGCATCTATCAATACCTGCTCCGCTTTTGAATACTGCTCCTCGCTAATAGCTTGGCGAGCTGTCGCGAGCGCCTCCTCTATCATCTGAGATGCTGAGACTTGGGATGAGAGATCTTTCTTGCTGGCCGTTCGATACTCCTGTTCCAGGTCCCGTAAACGCTGGTAGATGCGGCCGAAGAATGTGGCAACTCTATTCTTATTCTGTACGACGAAAAGGCGTTTCACGATGGTCCATCTTTTCTGAAAATCACGACGAAGCTTCTCCTCAAGGATCTGCCGCTTGATGCCGGCCTGTTTCGCCTCAGGCATAGTCTTCATATTCACATTCGCGAGGCGAGGCAAGGTTTGGCGGACAGCAAAAAAAGCGTATGCAAGCGTACCGATAATAACCCCTATCAGTAGTAAATCGATGAGCATAGTTAAGCTTTTCGAGCACTCCCTAGAAGAGTAATCAGCCTACTTGCTTCACGCTGCATAGTCAAGCGGGCTGCCTGCAGGTAGGGCCGCAGGTCTACTTTTCGCTTCGGGTCATAGGTATCCAAGGCGCGCGTCAATCCTGACATAAATTGCAGCCGAAGGCTCGTATCAAGATTCACGATACGTATGCCTGCTGCGATAGCTTTCTTGATCTGCGCGTCAGGAACGCCCGAACCGCCATGTAACACGATGGGCACTTTCACGAGCTTTTTGATAGCGACAAGGCGTTTCAAATCAATATGCTCATGCCCCTTAAAGTAACCGTGCGCCGTGCCTAACGCCACCGCCAAGGTATCAACGCTGGTCTTCTGCACGAAAATCTGCGCCTGATGAGGGTCCGTCATTAATTTCTCCAGGCTAGCTCGACTCATCTTGATCTTAGTCATACCTTCATAGCCCAAGAGATAGCCGAGTTCACCTTGTACCGTAATACCCTTCTTATGACCTAGCGCTACGGCACGCTTGGTCAAAGCTACATTTTCTTTCCAAGGCCGCTCCGACGAGTCCATATGCACCGATGTATAGCCGATAGTCACGCACTCTTTGACGATTTCATAGTGCTTCCCGTGATCCAAGTGTATCACGACCGGAATGGACGCGGCGCGTTCGTCAATAGCCGCGACCATCAGCGCGAACAAGGTCTGACCACCAGCATACTCTATCGCAGCTTCTGAGGTTTGCATGATAAGCGGCGATTTCATCTGTACAGCAGCATCAAGCACGGCCTGAGCTGTCTCTAAATTCGTCACATTGAAAGCTGGGATCGCATACTGTCCTCGTTCAGCTTTCTTCAGTAAGGTATGAAGAGTGGTGAGCATACTACATATTATGAATTAATCGTATAAAAAGCTCCGCATCGATGCCCGCTGCCCCAAGGAGCACCCCCTGTATCTTCGGCAGCGCCACATACTTCCTGATATTCTTATCATTGACGCTCCCGCCATAGATGATGGTCGTCTGCCGATCGACTATCTCAGATGGGAACAGATCGATGAGCGATTGCTCGATCACATCTGAAGCATGTCCTGCCATCCCAGGTTCGATAGCCTGGCCAGTGCCTATGACCCATACCGGCTCATAGGCGATGATCACGTGATCGGCACGCTCGAGCGGAACACCCTTCAATCCTTCAATAACCTGCCTGGCTAAGATGAGATCTGTGTGCCCCTCTCTGCGCTCTTCATAGGTTTCGCCAACGCAGATCACTGGCACCAGGTGTTCGCTCAGTGCTGCCTTCACTTTCTTATTGACCATAGCGTCATCCTCGCCAAGATATTTCCTGCGCTCTGAATGGCCTATGATGACCAGACTTGCACCTGCAGCCTTCAGCATGGATGCCGAGATCTCTCCGGTATAAGCACCCCGCTCCTGCCAAAAGACATCCTGCGCTCCAATCCTGAACGGAGAACCCTCCATCAGATCAGATACTGCGGCAATAGCATCGAAGGAGGGGCACACCACGATATCGGTTCCCGCGGGCAAGCCTATGGTATCAGCCGAGATGCGCAGGTCCTGAGCCAACTGCATACTGCCATTCAGATCAAGCTGCATCTTCCAATTCGCAATAACGATACGTTGTTCACGCATAGATAGTACCAGAATAGCACAACATCACACCCCTGGCCATGTAAAGTTTTCCCACACCCAATATGCCATCATCTTAAAATCATGGAAGCGATCATCATTCGTCGCGCTCCCTAAGACAATGCCTATGATATCATGCCCTTTGCTATCGGTGATCTCTGAGACCAGATTATAGCCTGATTCAGTGACGAAACCGGTCTTTCCATGTACGACGGAAATGAAACTGCCAATGAGCTTATTGGTCGTCTTGATGATATGCTCTGCTCCATCCGTTGAGGAAAAAACATAGTTGGACTTCCCGGCAAAGCGGCCGATAGGTTCATATGCAAAAGCTTTTCTCGCGAATGTCAGGATCTCAGAGGCAGTCGATACATTCTGATCTGATAATCCGGTAACGTCCGCGAATGAGGTCTTGCTAAGCCCCAGACTTTGCGCTTTCGCATTCATTGCGGCGACGAAGTGTTCTGTCGTAAGACCTGTGGCCCGAGCGAGAGCACGTATAGCGGTATTATCAGAACCAATCACCGCGGCAGCAATGAGATCATTCGCGGTAACTACTTGCCCTACTTTCAACGTGGTGGTACCGAATGGCACATGATCATCAGAGATGATAGTGACCGACATGTTCAGGTCCTTGATCGTATCAATGCTGACCATGAGGGACATGAGCTTCGTGATGCTCGCCAGGGTACGGACCACGTCAGGATTCTTTGCATATAGAACCGCGCCGGTCTGAGCATCGAGCATCAGGGCAGAGATTGCCGTCATGTCGACCCCCAATGAATCATTTAGTTTACGGACCGGGTCCTTCGCGGTAGCGCTCGCTGTGATCAGTAGTGGCGGGGTGATCTGATCAGCAGAAGGCTCTTCACCGATCCACGCGATATGCGGCGCTTGGGCCGGTACCACGGTTATGGTGGCAATACCTATGAGCGCGAGCAGACTTGCGGTGACGAGGTACCAGTTCATTCTAAGATCTCCTCTCTCGCAAGTACACGATAGGTGCCTGCTTTGAGGTCACCGAGCGACAATGACCCCTCCGCGATACGTGTCAGCTTCATTGCTGTATAACCACAGAAGCCCAGCATCCTTCGTATCTGCCTATTGAAACCCTGATGCAAGGTTATGCGGAGTTTACGCGCGGTGACACGCTCAACGGCGTCGGCCTTCGCTCTGCCTTCTTTAAAGGTAATACCTGAAACTAAATGACGAATGAGCTCCGGTGTGCACAGGTGATCAAGCTCGACCTCATAGATTTTCTTAACCGCATAGCGCGGGTGCGTTAGCCGCAAGGTCAGATCTCCATCATTGGTTAAGAGCAAAAGCCCTGCGCTATCTTTGTCCAAGCGCCCGACCGGATAGACACGAG
>CAYRBH010000025.1:0-5876 GCA_964422585.1 uncultured Gammaproteobacteria bacterium | reverse complement strand
CCTGGGACAACTTTACCTTAAAAAGGGACAGAAGCCAATGGCGCTCACGGCTTTCGCCAGATGCACTTTACTCCCGACGCCCGGCACCAGAGCAATAGCATTGAGCGTTGCTGAATATGAATTCAGGGTTGCTGTAATATCATTGAAATCTTTCTGGGCCTGAGTCAGAGTGCCCTGTGCCTGAGTGAAATCGCTATTCGTAATATCAGCGACACCTGCTTTCAAGCTGCTGAACGCCAACAAACTCTTGAGCATAACTGAATGACCATCTGCTGAGATGCGAGATGCATAAGTAATGATCGGTATCGGCATCAATACGAAGAACAGCACCGCCCAAAAGGTTCCGACCGCATATACCCGCATTCTCCATGGGACCCGCTCCACTGTGTCCTCCGGTTCAACTGGCTGAACGATCGCTTCCGGCTCACTATACTCATCAGATTGAACGGTATTCGAAGGCTGCTCCGGGCTACTCATCTGCGGCTGTGGCAACTCCGGTGGAGCTGCTACTACCTGGGTGGCGATAGAGGCTTTGGTTTTCCGCTGATCAGGGTAATGCCATTCGATGCGTTCTCGCGGCTTCAGGGCTGAAACAAAACCTTGCAGCTTAGCTCCTAAACGCTTACGAGGCTGCTCGAAGGTATCAAGATTATACTTCTCAATAAGGAAATGCTTGCGCAGATCCAAGACATACTGTGAAGGTTTTTCAGCCGCCGATAAGCGAGAATGCCTTTGCTTCGGTAACTTGGCATGCTGCACGGGCTTTAGCGACTCAGGAATACTCTCTGCTGCCTGGTGTATGCGCTTCTTTTTTTGAGTCTTTTGAGCAGGTCTGAGCGTTGGTTGTACGGCAAGATCTTGGAGTATCAGACGATTCAGGTGGTCTTGCGCTCCAGCATTAAGCTGTCTAGATCTATCCTCAGACAGCTCAGGCTTCGAAACAATGTCTTCAGAGATATATTGTCTCTCCTGAGCAGACTGCTGATCAGAGGCTAAGGAATACTGATCTATGCTTAAAAGATCAGTATCATCTATGTTTATTTTTTTCTTAGCTACGCGCATGAAAAGAAATCGTATCGGTGCTAGTATACTATTTTTCGAGCTTTACGTAAAGTTGAGCGACCTGCTCGCCCATTTGTTTCCATGAGTATTTCTTGACTTGCAGATGGCCCTGTTGGATCAATCGCTTACGCACAGTGTCGTTCTTAATCACTGTATCAAGAGCTTTGAGAAAAGAGGTGGTACTCGTAGGATCAAAGTAGCAAGCCGCATCGCCAAGTATCTCAGGTATACAGGAAGCATTGCTCGCAAGAACCGGCGTGCCAAAATACATAGCTTCAAGCGGTGGAATACCGAAACCTTCATAGAGAGAAGGGATAATATACAAAGAAGCATTGGCATACAAGCGCTCCAGAGCAGCATCAGACACTGCTCCCAGAAACATGATACCCTCAGGGTTCTTCAGTGAGCCCTCGAGACGCTCATAGAAATAATCGCGCTTCCCGACCAAAGCAAGGGAGTAACGAGGATTCTTCTGGCGCCACTCCTTGAAATGCTCAATAAGAAATTCCAAATTCTTATGCGGGTAAGCATTACCGACATACAGCATATAGGGCGCGGCCGGCAAGATCACATCGCTCACCTGTGCTCCTGGTGTCGCAAGCTGGGGAGCCAATTCAAACCCGAGATAGATAACGGATATTGGCGTCGTGAGATGTACGGTATGCCGAAGATCCTCAGCAGTATACTGAGAGACTGCGATTATATGGACAGCTCTAGTAACGGCTGATCGTAACACTAGGCGGTAGATCCAGCGCTTCACAGCGAACAACCAAGGATGCAAAGTACTTGCATGAGCGCTCGCATAGTGTACCAGTATCAAATCATGAATGGTCACGAGGAATCTCCTGCGATACAGGACCGGCACATTGAAACTCGTGAAGTGCATCAAGTCCAACTGATAACGGTAGAGAAAGAACGGCCAGAGCAGTTGCTCAGCGAGGCCGTACCACCGATAGTCACATTCCACGATCTTCACATGCTGAGGCAGATTCTTGAAAGCGTACCCCTTCAGTACAAAAACGATATACTCATTATGCGTGTCTCTCTTGGTGACCTGCAGCACCAACTGTTCGCAATAGCGCCCTAACCCCTGGGTTACTGCTCCATAAAATCGCGCATCGATGCCGATCCTCATATAACTCCTTTCATGGCTGCGACATACTCTGACGCGACCTGTTTCCATGAACGCTCAGCGAATCGTGCCGGGATCTGCCGCATGATTTCGGGCAGCTCCTGTTGAGTAAGGACCTGGTTCAGGACTGCGGCAAGCTCACCCGCATTATACGGGTTACTATAGAATGCATGGACGCCCAAAACCTCAGGAATCGATGTACGATAGCTTGTTATGACCGGCGTACCTTCTCTCAATGCTTCGAGCGGCGGAAAACCAAATCCTTCATAAAATGAAGGCCATACTACTACCTGAGCATGTTTGAACAGAAGCGCTTTATCGTTCTCAGAGACATAACGCAGCCAATGGATCCGAGTATCCCGAGCGATGCTTTGCACTATATTCCTGACCGACCAGCCGAATTGCCCCGCAAGCACCAGTTCGAGTCCTGGATGCTGAGAGGCGCTAGCTCGGTAGGCCAATATAACAGCGTCGATATTTTTCCGAGGCTCGAGCGTTCCAACGAACAATATGTACTTTTTAGGTAGTTTCTTTAACAATGAGTTTTCTTCAGGTACCACCGCGCTGTCCTGAACCGCCGGAGATATCACTACTATGCGCTTCGAAGCGAGTCCAGGGAATACTTCTCTGATCGCTGTAGCCGTAGACTCTGATACCGTAACGATGCAATTGGCATGCGCCAGCAACTTCTGCAATCTGATAGCACGATGCCAGAGACGGCGTTTGAACGAATACCATGATGGATAGTGCATGAATGAAAGATCATGCACCGTAACCGCATAGGGAGCTATACGCCGCTGGGGATATAAGCCGATATTCGGCAGTAGCCAATAATCGACACCCGAGAACAGACTTCGCATAGAAGGAGACTGCGTCAGTAACCAAGCGCTCGTTACTACTTTATTGGGGATGGCAATATGCTTCCAAGGGAATGGTATATCAGCAAATTCTTTCTGTGAGACTTCAGCGTCATGCTTGAAACCAGTACTGCACAACACATAGCGATCGGTAAGCGCTCCATCCCGATCTAATGCTGCCAGACCTGACACTAAGCCTTTGAGATGGATGCCGACCCCGGTCGGAGGACCAGTCAAGTATGATCGCATATCGATGCCGATAGTCATGATCGTATCGGTATGACTGAGTTAAGGAAGTGTTGCATGCGCTCGCGAAACACCTTGGTATCGAAGCGCAACACTTGCGAACGGATAGTCGAGGGATCCATATTTTCATGTTCATGTTTCAAAATGGTGTATGCTAGCGATTCCCATGACTGCTCATCAAAAAAGACCCCACTCAAGCCTGGGACGACTGTTTCCAAGGCACCGCCGGCACGATAGGCTATAACCGGCCTTCCTGATGCCATTGCCTCGACTGCCGTAATGCCAAAATCCTCTTCCTGGGGGTAAATGAAAGCCTTACAGCGAGCCAGGTACTTATTACGCTCAGCATCGCTCACTTCTCCCAAAAAATGGATAGTACCTTTAGCGATAGATCGCAGATGCTGATACTCCTCGCCTTCTCCAATGATCACGAGCGGTAAGCGAAGATTATTGAACGCCTCAATGGCGAGATCCACGCGCTTATAGGGCCGTAGGCGAGAAACGATCAAGTAGTAGTCACGGACATCTTTATCAAGGTGGAATTGCGCCGTGTCTATCGGCGGATAGATGACGGTACTCTCACGATCATAATACGTCTGGATACGCGAGGCGATATACTGTGAGTTCGCGATGAAATGATCGACCCGTTGCGCAGCAGCATAGTCCCACTCCCGAAATGCATCGATAAGATGCGCCAGATACTGTTTAGCAGGCCATGGTATATGAGCGGCTCTCAAATAGGCCTCGCTATCGCCCCATAAATACCGTGCCGGCGAATGACAATACGAAATATGCAGCGCGTTCGGTGACGCGGTGATGCCTTTCACGAATCCTGATGACGAGGAGATCACGATATCATAGGTGCTAAAATCGAAACGTTTCCATGCTGTTGGCATTACGGGCAGGAACCATTTGAAAAAACGAACACCCCCCGGCAGCTGCTGCAAATAGGAGGTCTTAAGCTCTATCGGGGAAAGGAAATCCCTAGCTTCAGCATCACAGACCAATGTATAGACCGGCGCTTCAGGATAGAGATGCGTTAATTCGCGCAAGACCTGTTCTGCGCCACCGAGCTGGAACAGATGGTCATGCGCGAGTGCTATACGTGCTTTAGGCTGCGTCACGGAATTTAAATACAACGATAAGGGTCTTCAGGAGTATCTGCAGATCTAGGCGCATCGACCAATTTTCAATATAGTAGGTATCCAGCGTCGCTTCTTCTGAAAACAGGAGATTCGATCTACCTGACACCTGTGCTAATCCGGTCAAACCAGGCTTAATGGCCAGGAGTCCTCTGTCCTCCTGACGGTAACGCTGCACCTCTTCAGGCTCATGCGGTCGCGGTCCGACCAGGCTCATCTCACCCTTGAGGACATTCCATAACTGTGGCAACTCATCCAAACTCGCCTTACGAAGCCATCTGCCTACACGGGTGATTCGGGGGTCATTCTTCATTTTGAATAATGGTCCATCGCTCCGCTCATTCATACCCTGCATCGCGCCTTTCATCTCCTGCGCATTCACGACCATCGATCTGAACTTATAGAGCGTAAAAACAGATCCTCCTCTACCGACGCGTTTCAGACGGACTAACAGCGGCCCCTTCGAATCAAGATGTATTAATACCATCGTAAGCAAACTGAAAGGAATAGTAATAATAAGACCGAGAAAAGCAACACAGACATCAAGAAGACGCTTATAGACCCTTCTCCAGCCATGGAGAGGCGTTTTGTGCACCTGGAGTATCGGGTAACCAGCAATACTATCGGTCTCCACATTTATGGTCTTTGTCTGGAATAAGCTAGGCACATAACGAAATGTTAGGTTCTGTTCATGACAAAAATTAATAACCTCCACCAGAGCTTGCCGATCAAGACCTTCCCGTGTTTCTAGGATCTCATCGGACTTATGCTGCGCTTTCAAGAGCGCGACACGATCACGGGAGACTTGGTCCCAAGCTGGCAGCATGTCGATCACACGATACCCAAGCTGCGGATTCTGCTTGAAATAAGCATCCAAGTCATGCGCCGTCTTCGTATCACCAAGTAACACTAATGCATGCGTGCCGAACCCCGCGCGAAGAAACAATGATTTTAATTTAAAAACGACCATGCGCCCGATGATGGTATAGACGATAGCTAAAGCCCATGCCAGGATGATGACGAATCGCGATGAGAACAATTCGCGTTGCAAAAAGATAGTGACGATAACGAACAGCAAGGTTGTCGAAACACCAAGGAATACCTTAGAGAATACTTCCAATGGGGTATGCGAACTGGTGATACGATAGGAACCGCTGAGAGCAAAAATCAAAACTCCTACGGCGGAGATGCCGAGGAGCAATGGAAAAAATTCATCGAAAGGATAGTCGAAAAAAACTGGTCGATACTGGGTAATGAACCCTTGATACCGCAACGCATAGCTGGTCATCCCAGCAGCGACCAACATCAGATAATCCAGTGGAACGAGCACGAGGCTTGTAACAAGATCGACCTTCTTCATGCCGTATATGCCTTAATCATTTTATAAGCCGAATTCTGTTCTCTCTTGCGAGAGCTATGATCATCTATCTAGTCCTG
>CAYRBH010000024.1:0-6266 GCA_964422585.1 uncultured Gammaproteobacteria bacterium | reverse complement strand
ATGCGTCGGGGTTGAGACCTGTGATCCGCCAGCAGCCGTGACGCTTCAGTCATGCGTGGATAATACCGTTGGTGGCAAACCAGGACTTCAAAATACCGAATGCTCGGCCACCTGCGTTTCTCAGACCACGCAATGTGAGGCGTTCGGCTTGAAGATCTGGTCGGATGGAACTGATGTAGCGTATTTGAACGGGAAGCTCATGTTGCTCAATAGTCCTTCGTCGACGTGCTCCGTTGACCCTGCTCCCAATGGTGCCGACTATTCTTCGACGAGCGTGCAGAGCCCGCCGACAGGCAATAGTTGTGCGCCGTAATCACAATTGCATATGATCACAGTATCTTTTTCAAGGTCAATCAAGAAGAACGCGCGCCGCGTACTACTAGGCGCTATCTTCGTTAGTGGTATAGCAGCGGTAGTTGCTGTTGTTCCGCTGCTCTTGCCAGGGAAGCATGTGCTACGGTGGGCCCCTGTGCCGACCGTTTCTGCTCAGTTAGCAAGGACTGGTATAGTAACGATCCCTGCGCCCAATGGCGGTAGGCCCCAGAAGATAGTCAATGACGGCACAAACTTGTATGTATATGGCGATAATACGAATAATACCGCCTCATCGGTCTGGCGATTCGAAGAGCGAACTATGGGAACTGGTGACCCGGTACAATCAGTTTTGAGTTCGGGTTCGCCCGTATCTTATAACATTATTGTTGATCCTTCCACGGCAAGACTCTATGCGGTCGGTGAGGCTACTGGCATTGTCCCTCGTGTAGAAAAACGATTGACGAGCACCCTGGCCTATGACACTGGTTATAATGGCATAGGCTATATGAACTATGCCCAGATCGGCGAGTTCGAAGGTCTTGCGCTGGACGGCAATCTCTATCTAGGGGGCGATACTCGTCCAGCGAACAACTATAACTGGCTCATCGAGCAGCGCAGCACGACTGGCGCCCTCATTACATCAGCCACTTCGCCTAATAATGGTAAGCTCATTGACGACATACAAGGGGATGCTAATGGTATCTATGTTGTTGGTACGGACAAGACTGACCACTGGAGGGTAGCTAAGTATAGTTTGACGCTCGGAACGATTAACTATCAGATCAATGATACCTTGGTGGGTAATCCGCATGCCTTGGTCACGGACGGCACCTATATGTGGGTCGTGGGTGACATGGGTGCTGCGGCTGGCGCACGGCTTGAAAAACGTCTTCTGAGCACCGGGCAGCTCTGCGATGGCACAGCCTGCCCGCTCTTTGGTACTGGCGGGAGGGTCGATATTGTCGGTAATACAGCTTTGAATAGCATCGCTCTGGATACAGCGAATAATAGCATCTATGCATTCGGGACTTTGAATACCACGGACTGGGAGCTCAATAAGTATGACGCCACGACGGGGGCTCTTGTATCTGGCTTCGGCACCAATGGCCAAGTCTTCTCGTCCAATGGTGATCTCGGACAGAGCATCACTATGGACGCGAATAGTGTGTATCTTGTTGGTACTGATAATGCTGGTAACTGGCGTATTGAAAAACGCGATAAGGTAGCCGGCAACTTGGATACGAGCTTCGGAGACCCGGTTGCCGTTACCATTGCTCCTGATCAACCCCCGACAATGCCTTCAGATCTACGTCCCGTGGATGCTGCGGGAAATTCTCTTGCCTCATCATGGGAGCGTTCAGGGAAGAATGCTATTGCCATTAAAGTCTGGGCCCCGAATGGTCTTGCTCCGCGAAGTTTCGAAGCAGTGTATACCAGTCCGACTATCAATACTATTTTCTATACAAAATCCAATGCAGCCGGCTGGGCGTGCTCATACACCTATACTCCTGGCTGGAATCAGATCGATTGCCCTGATAATAACTCGAATGGCTTCTCTGACTGCGATCCGAATGATCCGGCAGGTACCTGGAAAGCCCCCTTCTCGTATACGAGTAATCCCAGCTACCCGCTCTGCAATACCAACTATCCAGATTTCATAGGCGGCAGCGCTCAATGGATCTGGAGTAATAGTTGTACTCAGAATGTCATTTACTGTCGCCTTGAGTTTGGTATCGATCTGAATGGAGGCAGCCCCTATGGTCCCGGGCAATACTGCGGGGATGGTATCAAGAATGGTCCTGAGGATTGCGACCTTGGCTCTGGCAACGGCGCTTGTCCTAGCGCTTGTAGTGCTGCTTGTGGGTCACAGACCTGCTCCGGAGGAGGGGGAGGTACAGGCGGCGGTGGAAGCCCAGGCGGAGGAGGCGGGAGCTTTGCTACTGGCACTAAAGTATTGACCCCCGAAGGCCCGAGGAATATAGAGGATTTACAGCAAGGCGATACGATCATCAGCTATGATACCGCCAGCGGCCAGATGCAAACCTCATATATTGAGGAACGCAGAGTGCGTCCAAGTATGGATTATTACCTTATCAATGGAGCGCTCAAAGTCACCTCAGAACATCCTCTGGCTGTCTATGAGCAGGGTTCGCTGGTCTGGAAGAGGGTTCGGGAGCTGAACACCGGTGATATGCTCGTAAGCTATGGAGGTAATCGTGTGAAGTTGCAGAGCATCGTGCTGTATCATCGCGCGGTCGACTCAGTAAATGTGTATAATCCTCAAGTAGCCGACTATCATGATTACTTTGTACTCATTGATAACATCCCGGTTCTAGTGCATAATAAACCTAAACAGTTCTAGAAGATTTTTAATGACATGTACGTATGTTCGAAGATATAAAGAAGAATGATGAGAGTCTTGTAGCTGGCAATCCGGCAAAAGTGGAGGATATGTTCGGTAAGGTTGACCCCACGCCCGAACTGAAGAGCGCGGTACAGGGAGGTAAATTGACACCAGTGCCTCCGATGTCAGCTCCGACCATGCCTAATGCGCAAGGAGCGAAGATTGGTCCGCCAAATCCGCTCACGAATCTTGCTCAGGTAGATCAATGGAGCACGAAACGACCTCGTCGCGGATTGAAGGTTATGCTGAGTGTTATAGGCGCTCTGCTGGTGACCGGTGCGGCCGTGTACTATTTCTTTTTCAAAGCACCCGCAGTTCCCGCGCAACCTGCGACGAACCTATCTACGAATAGCACAACGAATACAACTCCCACAACGCAGCAGAACCCGACCACGGATCAGAATGCGAATCAAGCGCCGAGCATCCCGACGAATGCGCTTATCGATACGGATGGTGATGGTTTGACTGATGTTGAAGAGAAAGCGCTTGGTACGGATCCAACGAAGAAAGATACGGATGGAGATGGTATAAGTGATTATGATGAGGTGAAAGTGTACCATACCAACCCATTGCTCGCGGATAGTGACAATGACGGCTTGTCAGACCATGATGAGATCTTCATCTGGAAGACTGATCCGAATAACCCTGATACCGATGGCGATGGATACCAGGATGGCGTTGAGGTGCAGAATGGCTATAATCCGAACGGACCAGGCAAGCTGCCCGTGGCTGGTGTTACTCAGAATACCAGCACCCCAACTAGCACGAAGTAATATTGTCAGCACTATTAAGTTAGTATACATGCCAGAAGACTTTAACACTCAGAATAGTGGCCCGGCTTCGATGCCGACACAGCAGAATGCGCCTGCGGAGCAGCCTGCTATGCCTTCAGGCGCCATATACACCATGCCTGATAAGTTCATGCTCGGCGGTTCGCAGCCGCGGATCTCGCGGCCTGCTGCGGGATCTTCATCTGGGGGTGGATCTGGCGCAAGGATGCTCGTGATCATTGGTATCGTTGCGGTAGTGCTTGGAGGTATTACCTATGGAGCCTATTACTACATTAACAATGGAGGCGATGTCTTCGGATTGTTTGCGCAAGCCCCGGCTCCACAAGCGCCTGTGCAGCCAGTCAAGACCATAACACCAACGCCAGTGGCGACGTCGACACCGACGAATCAACCGCCAGCGCAACATCAGACTACAACTTCGACGCCGGCTCAGGATGAACAGACGATGATCGCGCGAGATGCGCAGCGAGCGCAAGACGTTGTACTGTTGGCGAAAAGTTTGCAGGATTATTATACGAAGTTCAACGCTTATCCGCCGCTCTTGGATGCCATCCCGAAGGATATACTGGCGACGCAGCCCAATGACCCTCTGACACAAAAAGAATATGACTATGCTCCTCGGGATAACCGTACATCCTATACCATTACGCTGACCATCGAGAAACAATTGCTGTTCAATAGTAAGACCTATCCCGCAGGGAGCCTCGCCTTGCACCCAGAGGATTTTAATAATACGCCCGCAACTCCATCGACCACTGACAATCCTGTTCCGACCACTCCTCAGGATATGAGCAATCTTGATGCTGATGGAGATGGCCTGACAGCTGCAGAGGAGAGTCTGTTCGGCACCTCGCCGGTGAATCCCGATTCTGATGGCGATGGCTATCGAGACAATATAGAGATTAAGAATTTTTATAGCCCGATTCAGAGCGGATCCATTAAGTTGGATCAGGCAGGATTGGTCAAGCTCTATACCAATGATCAGCAGAAGTTCAGTTTCTATTATCCGACATCATGGGTTGTCAGCATGCCTGATGCTGATGGATCAGAAACGCTTATCACTACTGGTACGGGAGAGAATTTCAGCATTTCAGTCAAGGATAATCCTGGGAGTAAGACCTCGTGGGAATGGTATACGCAGAATGTCAGCCATGACTACAATCCAAATAGCGTTACGATCATTAAGGTTGACGGCCATGAAGCTATCGAAACATTGGATGGCTTGCAGGTCTATGTTGCTGTCGGCAGCAAGATGTTTGTCATCAAGTATAATTTGAACACCGAAACAGTGATCCGCTATCCTTCCATCTTTACCTTAGTACTGGATCACTTCATGGTCCTTTCATCATAGACTTTTGTGTTGTTCGTCCTTTCATCAGTGCCGAAAGGCATACCAGTTCGGTGGCTTCGCGCATTCGAGCCGGTGGTCGTTCGACGGTTTCACCCGCATGGGCCGATCTCGATCGTATTCGTAAGCGAACGTGAGATCCGTCGCCTGAATCTGCTGTATCGAGGAAAAGATACAGCGACTGATGTTCTCTCCTTTCGATATGCTGAGACCGATATGCCACAGAGCAGCGTAGCGAGTGAGGAGCGGGCTTGCGGGGAGATAGTGTTTTGTGCGAAGGTGCTAGCTCAGCATGCGCGGGAGCATGCAACTACTCTGGCTGATGAGTTTCAGGCTTTGTGCATTCATGCGACCCTGCATCTCATGGGCTATGACCATGAAGCAGCTGGCGAGGCAGTGACGATGGAAGCTCTTGAGCGAAGACTCGCCGCAGAATATAAGAAAAATCTTGGCAAATCAGCAAAGTTTCAGTATACTAAAGAAGTTCAGCATACCGTAACTAAGAGAAAAAACAGAAAAAGCTTGAAATAAGGCTACTCATGAAAAAGATAGAAACTATAGCAGGTATAGACATAGGTTCGAGCGCCGTACGTATTGTGGTGGCCCAGCCGCTTGGCTCAGGACAGCTGCATCTTATTGGCGTTGGCGAGTCTGTATCGCATGGCATGACCAAGGGTACGGTCGCTGATCTTGAGGATGTGGTGACTTCAGTTTCTGAGGCACTTGAGAAAGCTGAGCGGATGATCGGCGGGCAGTTATCGAGAGCGGTCGTTGCAGTGAATGGCGCTCATGTGAAAGTGGTGCAGAGCCAGGGAGTCATTGCCGTAGGTAAGCCGAATGGCGAAGTCCAGCAATCTGATGTGGATCGGGCCATTGAGCAATCGCAGACCCTCGCGGTGAGCCCGAACTATGAGATACTGCATGTCTTGCCGAAATTTTTCAATCTTGATAATCAGAGCGGCATCAAAGACCCGCTGGGTATGACTGGCATCAAGCTCGAAGCGCATACTCAGATCATTTTGGCGCAAAGCGCTCAGGTGAAGCTTCTCACGAAATGTCTCTACCGCACGCAGTTGGAGATCGAAGGCCTTATCTTTTCGCCATTAGCAACAGCAGAGGCGGTGCTGACGAAACGCCAGAAGGATATGGGTGTCGCGGTGGTCAATATCGGTGCGGGCACCACGTCGGTAGCTATTTTCGAAGAGGGAGAGCTGCTGCACGCGGCGATACTGCCGGTCGGTTCAGATCATGTGACCGCTGATATAGCGATCGGCTTGCGCGTCGCGCTGGATATTGCCGAACGGGTGAAGTTGGATCTCGGGCAGGCAGTTGCCGAGAAAGTTTCAAAGCGCGATGAGGTTGATATAGCGAAGTATTCCACAGAAGAAATGCCTCGTTCCATGGTATC
>CAYRBH010000023.1:0-6597 GCA_964422585.1 uncultured Gammaproteobacteria bacterium | reverse complement strand
CACGCTTCTTGGTCGCTGCTCCTGATACGAACGGCGAACTCTATCTTGGTTTCTACGCCCCAGCCAAAAACTAAGCCTCATCTATGGAACAGATACACAACACCAAGCAGAAGCTTGATGAATGCATCGCCTACTTCAAGAATGATATAGCGACTCTGCGCACGGGCAGGGCTACGCCGGCTTTGGTCGAACATATTACCGTTGAAGCCTATGGCGCGAGGACGCCTTTGGTGCATATGGCATCTATCACAGCACCTGATCCACGCACTATCATCATACAGCCCTGGGATAAGGCGCTTTTGAAGGAGGTCGAGAAAGGTATCGCCACCTCTGATTTGAATATCATGCCCATCATAGATGGAGTGCTGATCAGAATATCCCTTCCGCAGTTGACGGAGGAGAATAGGAAGAATTTGGTAAAGCTTTTGCATCAGAAGGCGGAGGCCTGCAAGGTGACACTACGTCAGCAGCGGGAGAAAACGAAGTCTGATATAGCGAAAGCGGAAGAGGAGGGTTCGCTGTCAGAGGATCAGAAATTCAAGGGTCAGAAGCAGCTTGATGATATGATAAAAGACTATAATGACATGGTGCATGCTGTCGCAGCTGAGAAAGAAAAGGAGATCATGACCATCTAACTATGCTTTTCGCGATACTCAGCTTTGTAATCATCCTGGGGCTCCTGGTCTTTGTCCATGAGTTCGGACATTTTATTACCGCTAAGCGCATGGGTGTGCGGGTGGATGAGTTCGGTTTTGGCTTCCCGCCGCGTATAGTGGGTATCCGTCGTGGCGGCACTCTCTATTCTTTGAATTGGATACCATTAGGAGGTTTCGTTAAGATCAAGGGAGAGGGAGGAGAAGAGGCCAGCGATCCCGATAGTTTCTCACATAAGAAGGCCTGGCAGCGCGTGAGCATACTCTCTGCCGGGGTTGTCATGAATTTTATTTTGGCATGTATCTTGCTTTCACTCGGCTTCATGCTCGGGATGCCGCAGGAGATTGACAGCACGACAAGCACCGCCCAGCAGATCCGTGATGCTCACATCCTGGTTATTGATGTTGAAAAGGGGAGTCCGGCTGCAGATGCCGCGATACACCCCGGGGACATACTCCAGACCCTCGATGGGCGCTCATTCCAGAAGCCCGACGATGTCATCGCCTATATACAGCAACATCAATCCGACCCGATTACGATTATGTTGAAGCGAGGATCGCAGATCATCACGGTAACCGCAACCCCTAAGCTCTATGGTTCCCATGATAAGCCTATCCTTGGCGTCAGTATGGTTCTCGCTGGTATAGTTCGCTATGGCTTCTTCGAGGCGTGGTACCGCGGCGCTCAGGCTACAGTGGTCATGATGGTCATGATAGTGATGGCGTTCTGGGGTCTGTTGTCGAGCCTGCTCCATGGAGTCGGTATAGGTGACCAGATTTCCGGCCCAGTCGGTGTTGCGGTCTTGACTGGCCAGGTGGCTCAGCTAGGATTGCCATATCTTATTAATTTTGCTGCCATGTTATCTATTAATTTGGGCATTTTGAACATAGTGCCATTCCCAGCTCTCGATGGCGGCAGGGTTCTCTTTGTTTTGATTGAGAAAATAAAAGGTAGACCAGTGAATGCGCGACTTGAGAATATATTCCATACTATCGGTTTTTCTCTGCTCATTTTGTTGGTATTGGCGGTCACCTACCGCGACGTAATGCGTTATGGTAGTGATATTCTGCATGGGATAACGAAACTATTCACCTAATATGGCACTCTTCGGCACTCTGCTCGGCCGTAATTTCGGCAAGAATATAAGTATAGACCTGGGCACCTCATCGGTGCTCATCTATGTCGCTGGCCAGGGTATTATCATCAATGAGCCCTCGGTCGTCGCCGTGAATAATCGCACGGAGCAGATACTGGCTGTTGGCAATGATGCCAAAGTCATGCTTGGTAAAACTCCTTCCTATATCACGATTTCTCGTCCCCTCATCGACGGCGTTATTTCTGATTTCGAAGTCACTGAGAAAATGATTAAGCACTTCATCAATAAAATACAGAAGGAACATTTCGCCTTCATGCCGCGGGCTAAAGTATTGATAGGAGTTCCGCTTGATGTGACCGAAGTTGAACGGAAAGCGGTGGAAGATGCCGTCATTGGGGCCGGAGCGAAAGAAGTGTACCTCATTGAAGAGCCTATGGCCGCTGCTATTGGAGCAGGATTGCAGGTCCAGGAAGCGCAGGCAAATATGATAGTCGATATCGGTGGCGGTACGACTGATATCGCTGTCATTTCCTTGGGGGGTATCGTAACATGGAAATCGTTGAAGCTTGCGGGGGAGAAGCTCAATGATGTGATCGTGCAGTATATACGCGAGAAGTATAATATTTTGCTTGGTGAAAAGACGAGTGAAGAAGTGAAGATACAGATTGGCTCGGTACTCCCACTGGAAGAGGAGCTTGAAATGCTGATTCGCGGCAGGGATCTCTTGACCGGCTTGCCGAAAGAGATAACCATCGATTCTTCTGAGATACGCGAGGCAATGTCTCGTATGGTTAAATTGATCGTAGAGAACATCAAGGTAACGGTCGAGAACACTCCGCCCGAACTCGTCGCTGATCTGTATCAGCGCGGCATGGTCATTACCGGCGGCGGCGCGCTCTTGCGCAATATCGATAAACTGATCGAACGCGAAACCAGGATACCTGTGCATGTAGCGAATGATCCATTGACGACCGTGGTACGGGGGGCGGGCTTGATCTTGGAGGATCTACAGAATTCGCAAGGAATGATCCTTCCTTCATCTAAGCGTTAAGACATATCTATGAGATCGAATGCTCGCCCGTATCGTTGGGCTGGTGCTATTGCTCTAGTGGGTAGTATCGTACTTGTGGCATTAAATGTGTTCGGCGGGTGGCGATGGGTGTCGTCGCAACTTTTTATATTTGAGGGTAGCGCTCGTTCAGAGTTCTCTGGCGCGAACGCGCCAGCGGCATGGCAATCAGAACGTACCCAGCTGCTTGAGCAGGTGGCTCAATTGAAAGGCCTTGCTGATGAGAATGCGCGTTTGCGTGAAGCGCTACATTTTTTCTCAACCAAAAAATACGCCTACACTATGGCAACGGTCATTAGTAGAGATCCCTTGTCGCCATCCTTGGTCTCTCTGGACGTTGGCAGCGATGATGGGATCATCGTGGGACAACCGGTGGTTATGAGTACCGGCACTTTGGTCGGTAAGATCCTGAAAGTAACCAGCAAGAATTCGACCCTGGAGCTGTTCACCGCCGATAGTGCCCGGGTAGCGGTTAAAGCCCTTGATGACACGAGCACGAGCGGGGTAGTGCGCGGTTCGCTGGGCACGGGTGCTCGATTAGAGTATATACGTGATGTGAAGACTGTTCCGGTGGGCACGATACTGGTAACCTCAGGTTTAGAACCGTTGATCCCGCAGGGCTTTGTCGTAGGCACGGTGCAAAAGGTCACAGAAAATGCCGATGCATTGTTCGCCTATGCCGATGTTCTTCCTGCTGCCGACATGTCCCAGCTAAGTATCGTATCAATACTTCGAGGCCTATGAAGTTCATCGGAGCTGCTGTACTGTCCTATGCTGCGGTTGCGTTCTATATGATTTTTTTGAATCCGACAGCTTATGCCTGGATGCCGGCGCTACTGATAGTGGTGCTCCTTGTTCAGCGGTATGCGGACTATCAGTATACTGTCTGGGTGGCGCTTATGACCGGCCTGTTCGCTGATATGCATTATCAGTATTTGGGTCCCTATGTCTGCATGTTGCTCGTGGCTGTACTCCTGGCGCATTGGTTGGAAGGTAGTATAGGTCCTCGGCAGGAGATGCTCAGCACACTCGTAGTGTTCGGTCTGGCGAGCATATGGTATGTAGCGGCTCTATTCGTTCTATCAGGCCTGTTGAATGGCTTTCAGTACTACTATCATGGCATAGGAACTATCTATCAGTTGCTCGGGATTATCGGATGTGCATGGGCAGCATCGTTCATCTGCTTTGCTGTAGCGCAACTAGTAGCGAGGCTGTATCGATATGCGCGGCGATAATCCATTCAAAATACAGGAAGGATCAGTGCAAGATCGTAAACTCTCTGGATTCAACGCAACCAGAGCCTCTGGAGATAATCTGCTGTTCATGCCGGATTTTTCTGGCTGGCTTGGAAAGAATTTGAAAAATAAACAGTTGCTCTATTTTTATATTTTCGTAGCCTTGGTATTCGGCACGCTGTTCATTCGCATCGTGTACTTAGAGGTTATACGAGGATCTGATTTTTTCGCACTTGCTGAGAAGAATAGGATCAAGACTGTCCGGCTGAAGGCTCCGCGCGGTATACTCTATGATCGGTATCAGCGCCCATTGTTGAAGAATGTTTCCACTTTTTCGGCCTATGTTAATCCGCAATTGCTTCAGAATGAACAACAAGCGAATGCCCTGGAGGCCTACTTGCAAGGGATATTCCCTGATCAGGCCGAGCGCTTACACCCGATTTTTGCTAATTTTCGGCGGCAAGGGCAAGAGCAGCTCATTGCGGATAATATACCCTACGATACCGCTATGCGGCTCTTGATTGAGTCCTCTGAAAATGCTGCCCTGCAAGTAAGCTTCGTCCCGCAGCGAGACTATTTGGTCGATGAGGGGCTCGCGCCAACGCTTGGCTATGTTGGTAGCATTACTGCTGATGAACTCGCTCATAACCCTTCGTATCAATATAACGATGTCATTGGTAAGTCGGGTATCGAGAAACAGTATGAGTCGGTATTGCGTGGGAATGATGGTTTTCAGAAATTCGAGGTCGATGCTTTGGGCCGTGAGAAGGATGAGCTTGCTCTTACGCCTCCGCAAAAAGGCGCTGATGTTGGTCTGACCATAGATACTGATATACAAAGTAAGTTATATGAAGTACTAACCAATGTCAGTAAGCTCAATAATGGTATTCCAGCTGCAGGTATCGTCATGGCTCCGAATACGGGAGAGATTTTAGGTATGGCTTCAGTGCCTTCATATGATCCTGCTATCTTCACCGGGAAGGTCGCTCCTGATGCCTATGCGCATCTTCTCGAGGATCCGAAGAAACCATTGTTCGCGCGCGCGATAGCCGGGATGTATCCTGCAGGTTCGGTCTTCAAATTGGCCATAGCATCTGCAGCCCTTGAAGAAAAGGTGATCAATGATACCTTTACGGTCAATAGCACCGGCGGCATCCATGTGGGCGGTCATTTCTTCCCGGATTGGCTTCCTGGCGGTCATGGCATAACCAATATTTATAAGGCCATATCGGATTCGGTTAATACCTTCTTCTACATCGTCGGAGGAGGTTCAGACACGACCCCTGGTCTTGGCGTTGATCTCATCGATAAATATGCCAAGCTATTCGGCTTTGGCGCGCCAACTGGCGTCGATCTGCCTGGTGAAGCGTCCGGTTTTGTACCCAGTAGGGCCTGGAAAGAACAACAGGGCGAGAAGTGGTATCAAGGTGATACCTATAACCTCTCAATCGGACAGGGAGCCCTGACCGTAACCCCGCTGCAAATAGCTCACTATACTTCGTTTTTCGCGAGCGGTGGTACATTCACAACGCCGCATGTGCTGAGAGAGTATAGGGTTGGAGATAAGGAGATACCGTATCAAGACACGAAGGTATATCCGAAGTTCGTATCAGCTGATACGATACGGATTGTCCGTCAAGGTATGCGCCGGACCGTGACGGATGGCACTGCCAAAAGCATGCAGTCAGTCCATGTGCCGGTCGCTGGTAAGACCGGGACAGCTCAGTTCAACGCGAATAAGGACCCGCATTCATGGTTCACGGGCTTTGCTCCGTTCGATGCGCCTCAAATCGTTATCACAGTACTGGTCGAACAGGGCGGTGAGCGTGGCCTCGCGGTGACAGCGGCACGACAATTTCTAGAGTGGTATTTCAATCAGCGGACCTAACTTGACGGTGCTAATAAAACCATATAGAGTTCATCCATTATACAGCAGAAGTATCATGTCAGCATCAATCATACTTACCTCTCAAGGCTTGGAGAAGCTGAAAAAGGAGCTTGAGTATCTGAAGAAAGAGAAGCGCGCTCAGGTCGCTGATCGTATACGTATCGCGAAGGATTTTGGTGACCTTTCGGAGAATGCTGAATATCATGAAGCGAAGGAAGAGCAGGCCTTCGTCGAAGGACGCATCTCAGAGATCGCTCAGATCATTAAGTCTGCGCATGTCGCAGACGCTGCTCATGGTTCTGGCGTGAGCGTCGGTAGTACCGTGGTGGTTGATAAAGCCGGGACCTCGATGACCTTTCAGATAGTCGGTGCGACTGAAGCTGATCCTGGCGCGGGAAAGATCTCCCTGGAGTCTCCGCTGGGTCAGGCGTTACTTGGCAAAGCAGTTGGTGATGAGGTCAGTATTACGACGCCGACAGGTCAGTTGCTCTATACTATTCAGGAGATACGATAATGTTTATTAAGAAAATCGCGATCGATCTAGGTACGACCTATACCCTGGTTCATGTTCCGAAGCGGGGTATTATTATCAATGAACCATCTGTCGTTGCTTTTCCCTCTATTGATAAACGGAGTCCCACTGGTAGTTAAGGAG
>CAYRBH010000022.1:0-6986 GCA_964422585.1 uncultured Gammaproteobacteria bacterium | reverse complement strand
GAGCGCCTCGTTTGCACCGAGGAGGTCACAGGTTCGAATCCTGCCGGGTCCACCAGTTACTATTGTTTGAGTCAATCTCTTAATGTGAGGGTGATTAGCTCAGCTGGTTAGAGCGCTGCATTCACATTGCAGAGGTCACAAGTTCGAATCTTGTATCACCCACCAGGGCACCTAGCTCAGCTGGTTAGAGCGTCTCGTTTACACCGAGAAGGTCAGGGGTTCGAATCCCTTGGTGCCCACCATGCAACTGGTCCCACTGCCTTCGGCCAGAACTCGGTTGAAAAATTTCTTTTTTTAATACCAAAATACTGCTATACTGTAGCAAGTATGGATACTAGCCAATACACCTGGTCATTTGGACAGCTTATCGTAGGACTGCTCGTCGGTGGTATCGGCTTCGTCCTCGTTTGGAAGGCTGACTGGATGCTGCAGAACTTCGGTTCAGTACCTTTCGCAGAAAAATATCTTCACACTGAGGGTGGGAGTAGATTATTTTACAAACTGATAGGAATTCTTTTCATGATCGGCGGCATTATGCATGCAACCGGGCTTCTCGCGCCGTTCACGGGATGGATAGTGAGCCACACGTTCGGCAGTTACCTCAGTAGGTAAGCTTTTTATTTGATGGTCTCGTCTTGACAATGCAAAATTGCATTGTATTTTTTTTCTAAACATAGTATACTAAGCGGAGTTGAGTACTCTGTAACTACTCAAATCTTTCATACGAAAGGAGGTGAGCATACTCATGGCAAAGAAAAAGGCAAAGAAAAAGGCAAAGAAGACCACAAAGAGAAAGTCTTCAAAAAAGCGAAGTTAATTCACGTCTTTACACAAAAAATCCTACGTACCATGTTCTAGTAGGATTTTTTGTTTGTGTAGTTTGTACTAGTGCTGTCCTCACTGCTAGCGTGGCACGAACCTGCTCTCTACAAAAGTTTTGCCTGAGTATGCTTGCTGCGATCAGCAGCAGAAAAAATGCTAACACTACCATAATTTCCGTCATAACCGGGGCTTACTGTGAGCTTGCCCTCGCGTACTCGAATGATACCTTGAGCTAAGTCTTGCGGCATCCACTGGGTAAGATCAGTAAGCGGGGCATCAAGCAAGACATTGAACTCATTACCGCCAAGGCGTATGATCTCAAAAAATAATTTCATCACCCGCTGGCTTGTATCAGCGGTCTGAACATAATCTGCGAGGATATCAGGCAGTGGGACGATATGCTTATACGGGATCATACCCGGAGGCTCTGTGCCAAACTCCCGGTCACGCAAGTTATCCACACGGTTCAGCACGCCGACCGTCAAAGACTTCTTGCAGGTTGGACAAATACCCTTATGACGTTTTGTTTCTTGTGGCGAGAAAGATACTCTGCAAGCCCGATGTCCGTCATTATGATACATACCCTCCTCTGGGAAAAATTCTATGGTGTATAAAAATTTTTTTACGTCGCGTGTCTTCAGAGCGTCAATGATGCTAGCATAGCTCTCCTCATGCAACTCAAACACATTGGCTTCACGACCAAGCTTCGGACCTGAATGAGCATCTGAGTTCGAGACCAGAGCAAATCTGTCGAGCTTCGACAATGCACGATTCATCATAGGGTCTGATGAGAGACCCGTTTCAAGGGCAAAAATATACTCTGATAAATCTTCGAAGCAGTCTTCGAGGGCGTCATAGCCTGATTTAGATCCGAAGAGCGCGAACCATGGCGTCCAGACATGCGCTGGTATCATGACCATTTGATCATCGATCTCCAGCATCAGCCGCAGCAATTCTTTGGATGCTATGCCGAGTATCGGACGGCCATCGGAAGCGAGCTTACAGCCACGCGCAGTAAGCGCAGCGTTTAACTTTTCAACGCTTGCAATGGAAGGAGCTAACAAGACATGATGTACTCTTCTCGTCTGATCACGATGACGATAGATGCAGGCGACCTCAGCCCCCAAAATAAACTTCATCTTCGTATAGTGCGGATGTGAAAGTAGGCCGCTGCCATCTTCGATTAGTTGATTCTTGATCTCTGCAAACCAGGTGGGATGTGTAAAGTCGCCACTACTCACAATATCCAGGCCCTTGATCTCTGACCACTTCGCAATTTCTGCAAGGTCAAGATGCTTTGAGGTCGCACGAGAATATTTAGAATGAATATGGAAATCGACGATATAGCGCATATCGAAACACTAGCACACTTATGAATCAATGCGAAGAGGACTAGCGGTGTGAGCCAGTAGTCCTCTAGTAGCGGGCCTCAGACGAGCGAGAGCAGGCTAACAGCTTGCTGCTGTTGCGATTGCTGTATCGCTGCATCGAGGAGCTGATTAGCCAGGGCAAGGAGCTTGCCGAGTAGCTCGATCAGCTGGTCCGCCAATCCCGGAGCGAAGATCTTGAGCAGGATAACGAGTACCAGCACATTGAAGAAGAGGCCGATAGCTTGTCTCATAGACCCTGTTTTAGCTTCCAGGCCTGAAGAAGATATCGGAGATGGTTCGACCACTCCGCCTCCAAGCCTGTATGGCTCAAGATATTCTCTTCAGGGCAGTGACCATGTTCTAGGCCTGATCGCTGTCCTGAAGAGAAGGCTCACTCCTGTAAAAGAGCAAAAAAGGATGCGCTTTCTACAAGGCACCCCGTACGGTATGCATAACATACCATTAAAACCAAGTCAAAAGATATTCATCCGATGTTTCCTCAACAAGTCCCTCCGCCAGACCAATAATCCGTCATAGGTTTGATCACCCCGAGACCATTCCCAACTTCATAGAGATTCGGACATAAGCCTCCATCATTTGCCGTAACGTTTGGGCTTGCTTCAAGCGTGGTCCACATGATGTATTTTTTTCTATCAGCGGAAGCCAAATAACTATAGGTCCATGGATTGCCGCCAGGATGCGGGTGATCGATCGGCTTCGTTGTATCAGAGCCGATAAAATGATCATGATCGAGACCGAATTGAACGCCTGGACAATTCGCAAGTACCGTTGCCTGGTTTGCCGGATCGACATTTCCCTGCAAAAAAGATTTGCCATCTACTGTAGTGTCAATGTTATACCAAAGGTTGTCTGCGGGATTCTTGACCCAGTTATCTCCACAGGGATAGACCTGATAGAGCGCATAAAAGGCCGCTAATCCTTTCTGAAGATCAGAGAATTCGGAAATCACACGCGCGTCGCGCGCCCTAGGAATAGCATTTTCAACAGTTCGAGTGACAATGACTGCAAGTAAAATAAGACAAGTGATCACAACCAACAATTCAATAAGGCTGAAGCCTCGTGCTCCTTTTTTCATAGATACACATAGCATAGCATACTTAGGTCCGCAATAAAAATAAAACCCTGCCTACTATCTGCCTCACGGCAGTCACGATAGGCGGGCGTACAACCATGCGAAAGAGCCGCGACTCGTCAACCAAATATTCAGGTTTTCGAATCACGGCTCTACTGAGCGACCTTGTCGTGGGTGCGGCTACTCCCGTTCGACCTTCCACATCTTGATGACCTGCAGTTCGAACTGCTGGCGTCGAACCCCTCTCTGATCAGAGTGCAGTCGATAGGGAAGACCTTCATTGCTGAGACGACCGTTGATGTTGCTGTACACTGCGGGCGGAAGGCCGACCATGTATCCGTCGGCATTGATCTTTCCCAAGTAGGCCATCTGCTCTGGCTGCCAGGGAATCGCAAAGATGCGCTGCCAGTCTCTCGCATTCAACTTCGGCGCGATGAGTCTCGATGTGCGAACGCGACATTGGTCGCGGACATACACCCTCTCACGGAACGGGGTCTTGGGCCTGGCGGTAATCGTCAGCACCAGCTCATCTTCGGGATCCAAAGCTTCGATTGTGTAGGCAAAATATTGGAGCCTCTTGCGGTAATCCTCAGCCTTGTATCGTATCGACTTAAGACTATTCAAAGTGCGCCTCCTCCTGTTTGCAGACCTGCTATCTAACCATAGGTTGTGTTTTCAGTCAAACAACAAAACCCTAAAATACTATATGCTATAGCATTGCTCATTACTTCACTTTTCGTGAATGTGCGTAGCAGTATAATCTATCACTAGGAATGATAGTGCCGCAGGAACGGCACCTCTTTGTGCCATGACGAGCGGTACGAACAGCTCGTTCCTTAGACATACACGAATAGCACAGCGAATAGCCGCTGACTATTTTTCTTTTGCATCGTGCGCAATATGCCATAACCAAATACTAGCAAAGGCATATAAAAAGACAAAGCCGCACCTGTGAGACGCGACTTTGTCGCCGGTGCGGCTTATGAGGAGGGGTTTGATCCGCTTAATGCATCGCCAGACGAGATGCCGAGTAAACGCATGAGACAATCAAGCTCCTTGCGGTTCAGGAAGATAACGAATTTTTCGTTATCAATACCCTCCGGGTGGACTACCGGCCCGACGCTCAGTGCATACACGTAGGTCCCGAAAACAGCTGGTTTGACGGACTTAGACATTTCGTCCATAACCCTTACGCCCCCCCAACCGGCAACTGAGTGCTCGATGGAATGATAAGGACATCTACACAAACACTTTCTTTACCTCGAAGCAGCTGATGCTGCTGAGCCCACCTATTGAGCTCCGACTTTAGGTGCCCGTGCAACTTGTCGAGCCGTCCTTGGAGCATCAAATCATGGTCCGCGGGCGCGACGACGACATTCGGATCATCTCGAAACGCATCATCAATATTGCCAGGGTGATAGACGTCGATGCTAGAAATTATCACAAGTCGCCCACCTGGCGGCACCAGATGGTCATACTCCTTCGTTTGCTTGAACTCCTCGAGGAGCGAATCCACCTTTCTCTTCAATTTCTTTTGTCTATTCAATGAACATCCCCTCCTTTTAGTGAATAGACCATCTAACCATGTACTGTAGATCCAGTCAACAACAAAGCCCTGCCTGCCGGCAGGGAGGCGCTCGGAGTAATTTTGTTTGTGCCTCGTTTTCGCCTGTCGTCTTAGCTACGCAGACAAAAATCAAAAAGAGTAGCATTGTTCTGGCGATGACCTACTCTCGCACCAGGCGAAGCCCAGTACTACCATGGGCGCTGAGAGGCTTAACGGCTGTGTTCGGAAAAAAAGATACCATCAGACGCTCAGTATTAGCAGCCGTTCGCAGCAGTATGAAACATCTCTAGCGGCGATGGCACGATAGCAGGATAGTTGAGAAGATACGGATTGCCTTGACCAACAAGCTGCATATTATCTTGGTCATAATGCCTGCAATGCGGTAGCGTAGGTGTTGTGGCACAGGTAGCAGGATCGGTAGTTTCTCCATTATACGCTGACTTACCATCAGGTCCAGGGCTATGAACAACATCAGGCTGACAGTAGCCCGGACCTAAATCATTCCGCCCATCTCGTTCACTCAATAGATACGGACTCCCCCAAGGGTCCCGATAAAAAACACTCATATCGATGTTGAGTCCTGTCGCCTGACCTATTGCATCCCAGTCCTGCTTCATTCTGGCATAACACGTATTTGACGTGGGAACATTCCGAAGATCAATACCGCTTGGGTAATCTGCCAAGCAATTGACTCCTGCTTCACCCGCACTATCCCAATGTCCAGTGATATCATGTAATGAGACGCCTTTCTCTGTCTTTGCTAATTGAATAATATCAACAAGGTGCCGCATCTCTTCTTGAGCGCGCGCAACTTTCGCCCTTTGAGCTGCTGATTGCACATTGCTTGTTATAATTAATGCTAATATACCAATAATGGCTATAACGACGAGCAGCTCAACAAGGGTAAAACCGCCTGCATTCCTCCTGGGGCTCATAATGCATTGCGAATATTAAAAATTAATAATCGTCTTCATTCGATTGCCGCTATAGTCGCTGGCGTCAGCAAACGCCCGTATCGCATCGTCAAAATGATAGCGATGCGTTATTAAACTTTTGAGATCTATGGAACCACGCGCTACCAGATCGATCGCAGCAGGAAAAGAAAATGAACAAGTCCATGATCCAAAAACGTTCAGCTCCTTTTTAATCAATTTCATTAAATCAATCGTTGCGGGCTTTTCGAAAACACCAAGCAAGAATACATCTCCGTCTCGCCGGGTGATATCAAACGCAAGCTCAGCAGTCGTTTCTTTGCCTACGGCTTCAAAGCTGGCATCAACATCCATCGGAACTAAAGCATGAAAACGCTTTATGAATTCTTTGTCAGTTGAATTCAACACCGCATGTGCCCACTGCTTTTTCTTCACGAATTGCAAACGCGAGGGTAACACGTCAATGCCGATGACCCGTGCGCCGGCCGCGCTTAAGACTTGATCCAAAAGTACACCAATAGGACCTTGCCCGATAACCGCCACATTCTTCTCAAGCAGAAAGCCGGCTGATGAGGTTGCAAAGAGCGCGATGGTGAGTGGCTCTATAAGAGCTGCCTCTTCGAATGAAATGCTTCGAGGGATCTGATACACCAGATTCGCTGGCACGGCCATATACTCTTGTAATGCGCCTGGAAGATGTAAGCCAATTACTTTCGCACTTACACAGAGGTTGGGTTTACCATGCTGGCAATAATAACACTTGCCACAGGTCACGACATGCTCAGCAACGACCCGGTCTCCTACTCTTATGGTTGTCACATGCTGGCCAACTGCGACAACTTCACCCGAAAACTCATGCCCAATAATAGTACCAGGCTTTACATCGGTTCCGCCATGATAAATATGCAGATCCGTACCGCAGATGCCGACGCTTTTAACCTTCAATAAGACTTCATCAGGTTTAATCCGCGGCTTCGAAATGGAGCCGATGACTAATTTGTGCTTGCCGGCATACCATAGTGCTTTCATATGATACGACTACTAATGGATAGTCCCTGCTATCAACAGTATATCATACTTTAAGCGACCATTAACTACTAATAGAATTTGGAGTACTAGACAATTAGATTGGAAATCAAAAAGAGTGGCATTGTTCTGGCGATGACCTACTCTCGCACCAGGCGAAGCCCAGTACTACCATG
>CAYRBH010000021.1:0-9090 GCA_964422585.1 uncultured Gammaproteobacteria bacterium | reverse complement strand
ACTTCGAATCTGGGCAAACTTCTGTCGAAACGAAGGGTTATAAGGTCGAAGGTATAGTCTGATGCCGGTATGCGATCTGTTATTTCTTTGAGTGCGACTTCAGCCCCGCCGATGAAGGGAAAGTAGGTCAGTGAAAAAATAAGGATACGCTTCGGCATACTACACAGGCTGTTCAAATGTCTATCGAGTGGTGTGCCCGGCAGGAATTGAACCTGCGACCTCATGGACCGCAACCATGCGCTCTATCCCCTGAGCTACGGGCACCTGCAGATGTCTTAGTTGTACGCTAACTAAAACTGCCTCATTGAGGCAGGTCAACCATATACTATTTTGGTGAGTTTGACAATGTTTGTCAACTAAAACTTGAGCAATCGACCTAAGAAATCACTGGTCGGCTCCTCCTCTTTCTCAAGGTCTTCCGGCAAATAATTCAATAGTAGCTCGCGGATCTCATTCGGATCTTGGTCTCCGAGCGGGATACCGATATGTGGGCGCAAGATGCTCTTCGGATCAAAGTAAAGCGCCTTTACTGCCGGTGGCTGATAAATGATAAAAAAGTTATTAAGCTCGACATACGGGAAAAATTGTGGTCCGGCGAGTAAGCCATCTTCAGTGATCGCGAATGTATGGAAGTCTGGACCGCGTAACTCACTGATAACGAAGATGAGTATCGTCAGTACAACGATCACTGCCAATAAAAAGTTATGGTCGAAATAAGAATACCCCAGGAGGATAAGCACGACGACTACAGCGATGATATACCACCATCGACCCCGCTCCTGCGTTTCATGTTCATAGAAATCCCAGGCCACGAACACTTCCCCATAATCAGGTTCTTGTTCCTGGGTCTCAATCACTTCGTCATCCTTTTGTTTTGCCATAGAAATAGTATAGCATATTCGGTCCATTTGGTCATTCAAAATGATTGACACTGGCTATTCTTTATTGTATCGTACAATAGCTTTTTCCTTATAAAACCTAGTCAATACACACGGAGAGGTGGCTGAGTGGTCGAAAGCACCTCACTGCTAACGAGGCAGGGCGTAAAAAACCCTCGCGGGTTCGAATCCCGCCCTCTCCGCCACTACAATTTTTATCGGGTGACCTGAGTACTTTGAGATTTCCTATACTATAGGTATGAATAGAGCAATTTCGTTCGATATTTTTATTTCTAGACTATTTTCCTACTATGATAAAACTCTCTGGGCTAAGTAATAAAGCCCTTTACCCTTTACAACCTTATGGGCAGCTAGCGGAAAAAGCATTATACCATTGCCAACAATATACTCTTTTTTAGTATTTCCATAAGTGCCGAGCATAGTTCCTTTGGTCACTTCCTGCCAGCCGCGATCCATACTTTTTTCATATTTGAATCCATCGAACTGAGCATGAACACACTGCGTCAATACATACATTGACTGCTGTATAGGATCTGACTTCAATTCAGATGCATCTACATTTAGCGCTTTAACATAGGCAGCTGTTATTACACCTACGTGTAATAACAGCTTTATAATATCTTTAAAGACCAAATCAACTCGACTCATATCTGACTCGTGGCCAGTTTCATAACAGATAGCTGTACCTACACGATGACCAAATTTTTTTCTGCTCCACTCGCTGCCGCCAAAGGTATCAACAAAGTAGTCAGTAGTAGCCTGTTCAGGTAGATGGTACTCCTCAGCGATAATACCATTCGAATCTATCAATATTCGATCTACCGAGAATCGTTGATATATATCTTTATGACGCTCCGTGAGCTTACCGAAACATATAAATGCCGGCGCTGGATTGCTCGTTGCATGTATGTCAAACAAATAATCTACTTGCCTTAGCAGAGGCGCAAGCTCACGAGCTCGTTTCAAATCTGAGCTGTCACCTGAGGATGGTTCTCTTTCAAGCTCAGCAATAACAAATGATCTATTCAAGTCTCTACCGGAAGAAGCTGCCCGTGTATGACTGCGTATAGCATCTGGATTCCCGAAACCAACGAATAGATTCCCTACGATCTCAGAACGTGGGTAAATATAGCTTGGCATTTCTAAAACACCAAGCACTTTGAGAAGCCGACGGCACACCTCTATACCTGAAAGTTCGTCTCCATGAGTTCCTCCAAGTACGAGTACATTTGGACCACTCTGGTCAGCTCCTTTGAACTGCCAAATATTCGAAGGTAGTCGCATAGATTCTTTATTAATTAATCATAATACTACTCGCGGTCAAAATATTCTTATTCTCATTCTAAGTCAGCGGAGGGAGAGGATACTTTACACATAGCCCCTCCCTCCTCCCGTGTCACACCATCGCCTGACGACATGTATTATAACATGCCGTTACCCAGCTCATGATCCTATCCAGGTCATCGGTCGATCCAAACATGCGGAATTCGATCGTTCCGTGCACGGATATCCTGATGAGATGCCAGCATTTACGCGGATCCGCATCGAATCCCTTCGTGACCGCTTCATTGTAGTAATGTTGCCAGCTCTTGTACTGAGGTGGTATATAATCGGGCGCCATAACCCTATAGATAGCCATACGGCGACCATATGATCCATCTCCAAGCTCACAGAGAGCCTTGGTGTGACCAATAGCTTTATTATAGACGCGGAGCGCAGTATGATGGTCGGGCATCCCAATATGCACATGAATACCAATCACCTGACATGCTGCCAGAAGAACATTATCTGGGATAGTCTTGACTATGCGCTGGTATCTACCTGTCGGGTCCGGATACACATCGAGCGGCATGTCATCTGGAGCCACCTCAAAGAACGAGCGCGAAAAGCCAACTACCCGCTCTGCCTGTTTTATTTCCAGGTCATTACTGAGCAACTGTTCCCTTAATTGATCTAATTTGCACGGTCCTGCGCGATCTTCAAGCTGACAAGCAGAAAGCTCGTAGCCGAATCGGTCCCCGACGCCCAAATAGCTCAGAACTTTTTCTGCAATAGGGGCAATGCTGCCATTATTCGCTATCAGATGGCATTCGCGCTCGACTCCAACAAGCAAACTACCTTCAGGACGAAATTTAAATCTACCTAGAAACTCTCGCATGACAAGCCTCCTTGAATAGGCAATGGTTTGAAAATATTGAAATGAACGACTGGGAAAAAATAAAAACCCCTCATCCTTTGACGCAATAAAAAAATAATTGCGCAAAAGGACGAAGAGTCTTCGTGGTACCACCTTTTATTCAAAAACGGATCTCCGAAGATCGTTTTCTCTCATCAACTCGGACGCCTTAGACATACGCCATCAGCCGGAATTGATTATCCTATGATTACGGAGGAAGCCGAACCTCCACTTGTGCAGAGATTACCCGCCTCACATCTGTGAGACTAACTAGGCCCAACCCTCTCGCGCTGCAAGAGGACCTAGCTATGGGATTTATGATTATCAAAGAAGCGTATTTTCAATTTACTTGATGCGAAAAACTCTGTCAAGCAAAGAGGTCAGAGCATTGCCCTGACCTCGTGATGGCACCGGCGACAGGAGTCGAACCTGCAACTTACGGTTTTGGAGACCGCTGCTCTACCAATTGAGCTACGCCGGCGTTCTGAAGGAACATATACACGACTTCGAAATAAGTTAATAAGTTAATCAAAATATATGCAGGAGACTATTCTCTTCTAGATCTTAGGTGGTCCAGGGATATCACTATTTACATATTAAAGTTCCACTGGCTTAAATTACTTGATACAATTACTTTTGTAAAGTTAGTATTTTGATAAAAGAAAGCCGTACAAAATTATAAAATTCGGCACGACGATGGCAAAAAATTCATTGAATACCTAGAAAAATCTCAAGCCGTCTATCGGGCCAAACGGCTATGAATATTGGGGGAATCAAAATATTTTACCAAGGAATCTAATTAAGACCGCCGGTATTATATATTTACAATCCTTGAGTGCTGGTTACTGACCATCAGCAGAAACGAGCACTGAAGGACCAATGTCCATTTAGTACTCCAGGGTTCTTTGACAAAAATTTGAGTTAAAGCGATACATTACTTAAACTCAATCATGCGTAGTACTGCTCTTATTGTCATATGCATATGCCATGGGGATGTTTACATCGGCCTGTTTTCGATTTCAGAACAAGATTAAAGATAAGATGTGCCATGCATTTCGTTAGTGTTTCAGAAGCGATGACACTAACCACTCTGAATGGCCACAATAGAGTTGTTTTCAATGCGGTTAACCTGCAAAAAGGAGGCATACAGATGTACAGAAGAGTTCTTTCGGGAATGAGAACAACCGGACGGCTTCATCTTGGGCACTATGTCGGCGCACTGCAGAACTGGCTGAAGTATCAAAATGAATACGAATGCTACTACCTACTTGCAGATGTTCAGGCTTTAACCACACACTTCGACCGCGTCAAGGATCTCGAAGATTCAGTCAGGCAAGTAACGATCGATTGGATTTCGGTCGGCCTCAATTATGAGCATTGTTCGTTCGTGCTCCAGTCCAGACTACGAGAGCTTTTCGAGCTGACATCTTATTTTACCTTCCTGGTGAAAATGGGCGCCCTCGAGAAGAATCCCACACTCAAGGAAGAGATCGAACACGGCGGTATTGACTGTGTCAATACTGGCTTCATCATATACCCGATCTCACAAGCTGCTGACATTCTGTTATTCGGCCAACAATCGACATCTAGTGAGTCACTCCTGATACCAGTCGGGGCGGACCAAATACCTCACATCGAATTTACGCGGGACGTTGCGCGCGCTTTCAACCGCCAGTACGCTCCAGTCTTCACACTGCCTCAAGCTAAACTAGGTAATATCCCGCGCTTGGGCGACCTGTCTGGCGATGGTAAGAAGATGGGCAAAAGTTACGGCAACGCCATTTACCTGTCTGACTCGAAGGATACCGTCGCCAAAAAAATTGGAGTTGGATTCACCGACCCTCAGAAAAAGCGCAAGGGTGATGCTGGCGATCCCACTATCTGCCCTATCTATTCGTATCATGAGATCTTCCGCTCCGATGGAGTCGAAGAAACAGCTGCTGGCTGCCGATCAGGGTCACTCGGCTGCGTTGAGTGTAAAATGAGACTTGCCTCGTCTATTAACACTATGCTGGATCCTATACGGGACAAGCGGAACCAACTCGAACAACATCCGTCAATTGTAAACGAAGCGATCACAAATGGGACAGAAAAGGCAAGGATTATCGCATCAGAAACGATCGTGGAAGTCCGACGCGTCATGAACCTCGAATATCCATCCCTAAAACAGCAGCACGAAAAATGAGGAATTGTTATGAATACAGATGCCATGCCGGACCTGTGCAAACGGTGGCCGAGTCAGGCGACTCCCAAAGAAAAAATCGAAAAAACACTCGTCGAAAAACTTGGCGAGAACGCATCTTACTCTACGACAAAAATTCTCGGATTTCCGACAATGTCGCCACATCAACTCGGACTCGCGACATTCCAAGCATTCCAGGCTCAACATTCCAATGCGATACTCTGTCACACCCGAGGTCTCGGTGAGAAAGGATTCGATGGCATTAAAGATCTGGAGCGTGACGTCATTCACATGGTTGCCGATTTACTTGGCGCCAATCCAAGCTTGATCGACGGCTATATTACCTCTGGCGGCACAGAAGCAAATATCATGGGTCTCTGGATCGGGCGAGAGAAGCTTCGTAAAGACATACCCTGTAGCCGAGATCAACGGGTCAGTATTCTCGCTTCCCCCATGAGCCATTACTCCCTTAGGAAAGCTTGTAATATCTTGGGGCTTGGCGAAGGGTCCTGGATACCATGTCATATCTGTTCGCCTCTTGTGGAGAACCCTACCTTCGCATACCACATCTTCAAGCCAGCTAGAGACGGCAACGGACTCCACTTCGTAAAAGCAGATAAGAGTGGGCGGATCGACATTATGGAACTCGAGAGGAGGATCTATCAACTATACCAAAAAAAAGGTATTCGCCGCTTCATCCTGTTCCTCAATGAAGGAACCACTCTCACTGGCGCGATGGATGACACCCATGGCGTCGGAATGCTCGTAGATCGCCTACGGAAAAAATGGCAGGGAGAAGTCGCATTCTACGTACATGTCGACGCTGCTTATGGCGGCTTTGTCTACCCATTCATCGATCCCAATGGCAGATGGGCTTTCAGAGTTCCAGAAGTCGACTCTCTAACTGTAGACCCATACAAAATGGGTCAAGCACCAATGGCACAAGGCATCTTCATCTGTCGCAAGCACCTACAAAAGAATATCGAACGCTCAACAGGATACGTTCGTAGCCAAAACGACGATACTCTGATCGGGTCACGATCCGGAGCGCATGCAGCCGCATGCTGGGCAATTATCCAATCTGAGGGGCGCGAAGGTTTTACCAAACTACACACTCGTGCCACTGAAAGAGCAGACTCACTTCACTCTTTCCTACGCTCAATCCATGGCATTAAGCTACTACCACGGATGCTTAACATGGTTGCTTTCACGCTGCCTTCCAAACTCACCCCGGATCGACTCAAAATGATTGAGATTGGCTTGATTAAACCCTTCCATGTCATGTGGGACGCATTCAATACTAACCCAACTGCTCCATCCATGCACCCACTACGAATTGTGAAGTGCAACATCACTCGCGACGTCAAGGATGAGTGGATGAATTCATTCGCCAAAAAACTTGCTTCGCTCATTAATTAAATTTAATGTGACGACACAAGCCTACCCCTAAGGACCATCTCAACAAGAGGTGGTCCTTTTCATATTGCTTCGACGATTCGGCGAAATTTCGTTACCCGAGGCGGTGTCTGAAGCTATGTATTCCAGGCTTCAGTCTGCGTTCGAGTAGCTGAGCATTTGACAGAATTATCTAAAAAGGTAAAATACTTCTTGAATAAAAATTATTAAACAGGGCGCATTGCGTCCTTTTTTGTTTAAAAAACCGGGTATACTAACAAGCTAACATTTAACGGTATGTTATATAAGTCGTGTGCTGTCATAGCAGTTACGCTCTTCATGTGCGCACAGCCCTTCCAAACGCAAGCCGCGTATCATTTCTCAAGTTATCGGGGCCGTCCTCCACTACATGTGTATAAGAGCACGGGGAAGAAGCCACAGGGCATAACACCAGATCAGATCAAGGCAATCTACCATCTTCCTGCAGATGGCGGGCATGGGACCATTGCCATCATCGGCGCGTATAATGACCTATCGATAGAAAAAGACTTGAACGATTTCAGCGCGGCGTTCAATCTGCCTATGTGTGCCACGAAGAATGATTGTTTTGAGAAACACATGATCGGATCTCCAAAACAGAACAGCGGCTGGGCGCTCGAAACATCACTCGATGTGGAATGGGCGCATGCCATTGCTCCGCGCGCGAAGATACTGCTGGTTGAAGCAACAACCCCGAGTGGCGCCAATCTTCTCAAAGCGGTTGACTACGCTGCACATCGTTCAGATGTTGTCGCGATATCGATGAGCTGGGGCGGTGCCGAGTTCCCTGAAGAGGTTTCTCTTGATAGTCACTTTGTAAGCAAAACTAATGCTGTGTTCTTTGCTTCATCGGGAGACAATGGCGCTGGTGCATCGTGGCCCGCCTCGTCGCCGAATGTCGTTGGCGTCGGGGGCACATCGATCTCATTCAACTCAAATGGATCATTTCATCGCGAGAGCGCGTGGGGTGGCAGTGGCGGAGGTAGTAGCGCCTACGAAAAAGCTCCCGTGTATCAGTCGGATTATGCTATTCCGCACGCTCAAGGCATGCGCGCTATACCCGATGTCTCCTATGATGCAGATCCGCAATCAGGCTTTCCCATTGTTCGGTTGGGGATATGGCGAACCGTCGGCGGCACCTCTGCGGGCGCTCCCCAATGGGCCGCCATTCACTCACTTGGTCAGTCCGCAGAGCTCGCACGTCTGTATGCTGACAAAGCCAGTACAGAGGCGACAAGTTATTTTCGTGACATCGTGAGTGGAACCAATGGTGACTGCGGCTACTATTGTACTGCGCGTAGGCACTACGATTATGTAACGGGATTGGGCTCACCGCAGACTGCGACATTTTGAGTTGAGTGTAGATCACGAACAGATTCTCTACACCACAAAACTCCAGGGTCTGCGCAGACCTGGAGTTTTGCTCTTTCAATTACCTTTTCACTTAATCATCTTCACCTTGATCGTCGTTATTGCCCTTTCCATTGCCCTTACCATGACCATTGCCATGTGAGCCGTTGCCTTCTTGAGAATCCTTCTCATTACCTTCTTTCTTCGAGTCTGGCTTCTGGCCTAACTGGATGACACTAAAGGTATTGATGATGTTCCCATTTGCATCGACGCTGCTTGCAGGCAATGGGATAATATTCTGGAACTTCTTACCTTTGGCATGACCAAGTGCATTGCCCTTGAATGCTTTGAGCCTGCAGTCAGCTGCCAAATATACTTTGGCCTGACCCTGCACCATATACAATCTACCATTGATCAAACCATTCGGGCATTGTGTTCCGCCAGTTGGAGGAGGCACGACATCCTGCACGGTCAATGTTTCACAACCCGCATCAGCGGCATTGTAGGTTCCGTTGCCATCATAATGTACACGATATGACATCATTCCTGCTACGGTCGTAAAGCCACTCGACGCCGCGCCGCCGCTCCCACTGAGAGCTGTGTTTGATTCTGTAGCAGCCGGATCTCCGGAGCAGGTGCTATTGGTATACCGCATGAAGTCTATGGTGCCAGTCGGAATTCCATTGCTGCCAGACACGAGGGCATAGTCATGCACAACAGTTCCTGTCACAACAGTGGTTCCGGTAACGCTTATATTACTTGCATTCTGAACATCAGTGGCAATCGTCGGCGTTAAACCAGTCGTCGCCGCAATAACAGTGAATGGTTCACATGTTCCCATACTCGCTGCATACATCTCATTTCCCGAGTACGCAGCTCTGTAGCCATAGCTACCGATCGCCAAGGTAGTAGTTGCGTCCGATGAGGCTGCCCCTCCGCTCAATGATAGATCCTGAGTTGCGAGCGCTGAACCCATACAATCGCTGGTGCCATAGAGTGAAAAGGTGGCTGTACCAGTGGCAGTAGTCGTAGATCCAATACCTGAAACT
>CAYRBH010000020.1:0-19016 GCA_964422585.1 uncultured Gammaproteobacteria bacterium | reverse complement strand
TGCCAAGAGTCAAACGCGGCGTCGGCCACGTCAAACATCGTAAGAATATCCTCAAGCAGGCCAAAGGCTACAAATGGGGACGCAAAAAAAAGATCCGCTTAGCGAAGGTCGCTATCACTAAAGCTGGCGTCTATAGCTACCGCGATCGCCGGAACAAGAAACGTAACATGCGCGCCTTATGGCAAACTAAGCTGGGGGCCGCGCTCAAGGAGCGCGGATTGAACTATTCCGGCTTCATCGGAGCACTCAAGAAGAAACATATCGAGTTGGATCGCAAGGTACTAGCACAGCTCGCCGAAAACCATCCGAAAGCATTCGATGCTATCGTGAAAGCAGTCAAATAATAAGGTCTGTTCAAAGCCGCCCGCTCAATCACATACGTGAGATATACGGGCGGTTTTGTTTTTCAGAAGCGCGGCAGCAATGACCATACCGCAGATATCGATGCCCACATCAATAGGACTTGCGACCCTGCCATGAATAAAGCTCTGATGGAATTCGTCCGATATCGAATAGATGATGGCGATGACGAATGACCATACCCAGCGATGCCGAATACCAGCCAGACTCCTCCACCACAATGCATAGAGAACTCCGAATTCGAACATATGGGCGATTTTGCGCACTATGAAATCCCAGAGCGTTGGCAGGTCGCTTTTCAGATCTGGCAGTGACGAGAAATAAAAAATAACCGCCATCCATAGAACAGCAGTCATACTATACCTGAAACGTGGGCTCATATTACTGCATCTCGACGAAAGATACGCCCATCAGGTCCTTCTTCTCATAATCGCCCTCGGCTCGCTTAGTAATCAGCTGTAATTTCTGGAATAGTTTAATGGAACCAACGGGCGCGATAAGCTTGCCTCCTATGTTCAATTGATCTAAAAGCACCATCGGCAACTCTTCAGGAGCGGCGGAAAGGATGATCTTGTCGAACGGTGCCGCCTCTGGCAATCCATCCCTACCGTCCCTCAAACGGCACTCAATATTCCGGTAATGTAGCTGCGAAACGATCCTTGATGCGCGCTGATACAGCTCTTTCACCACCTCGAGCGTATATACCTTGGCGACGAGCTGCGACATGACGGCCGCTGCATAGCCGGATCCTGTACCTATCTCTAGAACAGTATCATCTTTCTGCAGCTTAAGCTGTTCTACCATATACGCGACGACATAGGGCTGCGAAATGGTCTGCCCGCTACCGATAGGCAAAGGATGATCCTCATATGCGTGCTCTATGTCCTGCGGTAAGACGAATTGGTGACGCGGCACCTCGCGGAATGCTGCGATCACGCGCTCATCCTTGATCCCCCGAGCGATTAGTTGCTCGGCTATCATGTTCTCCTGAGCTTGCGTGTGGTGTTGAGCGTTCCTCATCATAGGATCATCTTAGGCGTAATCCGCGTCTATCTTATATGCGAGAATGAAATCGTTCTCTGAGAGGCCCTTGATCGCATGCGTGGTCAAAGAAATAGAAGCCTTCCCCCAGCCGAGCATAATATCAGGATGATGCCCTTCCGACTCAGCGATGCCACCCACCCTATTTACAAAGGCAAGGGCTTGTTTGAAATCAGGGAAATTGTAGTCGCGATGAATACTCTTGCCATCCATAGCCAAGGTCCAGCCCGGCACTACATCCAAATATGGCTTAGCTTGCTCCGAGGTGAAGGGGTCAATGCCTCCTTCGCAGGGTACACATTTTTTATTCGCAAGATCCATAGAATGTTAGGATACCATTGTTTTACCCCTCTGCCAACGGCAACTCAGAGCACTATACGAAACAACACAGATGCCTATCAGTATATACACACTATACCGAGCGAATGCTTGGAAAAACTCGGGCGGATAGGCTCGTATCAAAGCAGACTGCGCTGGATCAAGCTGCCAGTAATCATTCGTGAAGAGCAATTGATGAAAGCTGGTGAATAGCTGATCAAAATATAATCCTCCGATAAGGCCTATGAGGAGCAACACTGCCGCCAGCCACAACACGGTGCCGCGAAGTATAGGTACCCATACAGCCCATGACCGTGAACTCATACAAAAAATGATACCTAGTGCTATGCAAAGCCCAGCGCTCAAAGCCTGTTCCCGTTGCATCAGACTACGAACATCCCGCATATGCAGTATCTCACGTTCAGTGAAAAGCTGGGTTGGCAAATCGACTCCGCCAGCAAGGTATGAACGTATCGCTACTTGTACTGCTGCGCGCTCGGAAGTCTCTTCAAGATGCAGCCTACTAAAGATAAAATGTTCGAACGAGAAACTACCTATCAGGATAGAGAATGTAGTTAGTATGATGGCGAGAGCCATAGTACTGCCAAGAACTAGAGCAACTACAGCGGATCGTGATGAGCTAATCATAACTGTATCCTAACATAAACTGGTCTTAGTAGCTGCATCAGGCTCTATTGACAATAATATATAATAATGGTATACTAACTATTATAAATACTCCCAACGTTCTCAACGAAAAGGAGCCTCGTACATGAGATATCAATTCGTGCGACCTGCAGTGCGGCCGGCCAGCGCGGTCGAGAATCACGCCCAACGATGGTGCAAATTCTGCAAGCGCGTCACGCTGAACACGGAGCGGAAAGCCTGCGGGCGCTGCTACACGCAGAAAGGATGCCAGACAGTGTTCTGCCTCGACTGCCACCGATGCAAGGATTGCGGCCAGGACCACGACCCCAGCACGAAAGGATTCGACCTCACCAAGGTCAGCTAGCCCCGCCCCGCGTCTCTCTGGAGAGACGCGGGGCTCAACATTTTCTGACAATTATCTGCGAGCCATCTTCTTCAGCATCGCGATCAAACGAGATCGGGATTTCTCATCTCGCAACACATGTATGACCGATGGCAATACTGAGAGCACAATGATCAAGGCTATGATAGGAAGCAGATACTTATCCGGATTCGGAACAGAGGCGCCCAGCCAATAACCCAGCAGCGTGGTGCTCAAACCCCATACAATCGCGCTGATCAGGTTATAGAAAAAATACTTAGCGTAATTCATCTTGCCAATCCCAGCAACCGCAGGAGCAATGGCGCGAATGAATGGAATGAATCGTGCCAGTACCAAAGTCTTGCCACCATACTTCTCGAAAAAGACATGCGCCCGGTCTACCTGATCATGATTGAAGAAAAATGAATCCTTGCGATTGAACAAATGAGGCCCCATGAAGGCACCGACTGTATAGCCGCACATTCCTCCCAGCGTAGCAGCAATGCAAGCTACGAGGGTGAGCGGCACTATATGGAGTAATCCTTGTGAAGCGATGAAGCCAGCCGTGAATAAGAGACTGTCGCCTGGCAATATCATGCCAATAAAAAAAATGCCGGTCTCGGCGAACACAACGAGCGCAATTCCTACATATCCCAGTGTCTGAACTATCTGCTGCAGATCTATTCCGAAGATCATACTAAGCGTGACTAAGGTAATTACATGGTGCCCCCGGTAGGAATCGAACCTACATCTTAGGTACCGGAAACCTACATTCTATCCATTGAACTACGGAGGCGTACTTCTCACGAAAAAAAGAGCGTACCAACAACAACCAAGAATTGCAAGAATGCCGCGACTCCATTACAAATGATAAGGGGTTTTTCTTTATGGATAATCCCATACACGAACCAAAAGATCGAACCGAGCATATAGCCACCCCATGACAGCGCGGAAACACCACCGGCGTCCTGGTAAACCCATATCTTATAAATCTGCGGCACGGTCATCAGCGGCGCGAACAGACCGACCAAATACATAACCTTATCGAACAAAAGGCGGCGTTCCGCCGCCTCCTTGCCTCGCTTGGTGAGATGAATATTGTGCAGACCGTGTATCATGCTCCTAAGTATAGCATACTATCGAACGATCGGCGCATAGGCAGGCCCCCAAGGGTTAATCATATTCAAAATCTGCTTCACGCGGTAGAAAAAACTCTTCTTCTGCTTCACGAGCGTGACATCTACCCAGCTATCATTACTCGCGTAGCTAAAGGCCTTGGTGATGTACCCAGGGGCTATCACTGATACGCTCGTATTGCCGTGTATGCTGAGATTCATGCGATAGTACCCGCCGCCGCCAATAGCTACATCGCCATAGGCTGTGCGTATGATCCCATTCTCAATAGGAGCGCCTAGCTCATCCCGCACGAAACCATAGACAATATGGGGTTTATACCACTCCTGGAGTACAGACACAGCGGTATGAGCTATCCCATTGCTTGACCACAGCTCAGTAGAACCACCGGTATTAATCCAATAGTTCAGCCCGACGACATTCTTATTCTGAGAAAGGAGCTTCAAGGCGCTATCAATCCAGGCAGCCTGCTCTGCATCCGTCATAGAACCCTGGAGGTCTGGTATCGGCGCGCCCCATTCTCCAAGTACTACTTTGCCGCCGCTCTGCTCAGCGATATCGGTGATATCCTTATCAAGCTGCTCAGGTGTTTTCACATAGTGATCAATAGTCACTATCCCATCTAGCGCCTTCGTTGTGTCCTTATTCATGATGAGACGAGCCTCATCGGCATTCATGGAAATATAATTCGATATGACGTCCTTATTAATATCCTGGAATGCCTGCTTCGTGGCCTGATATTCACTGATCAAGAATGCTCGATGGCCAGCTATATCCCCCGTCATGCGAGGATCGCCTGGGCCACCATTCTCACATTCTGGGCAGGGGGAGAATATATCCCCATCTGCGAACAGGTCCGGATTCTGCAGGATAAATTGCCGCGTCTTGTCGATATGCTGAGCGCGTGTGATACGCGGATACCCAAACCAACCTTCCCAGCCAGACCAATTCCCTCGGAACCAGACATGGAGCCCCTGCTTCCTGGCCGCATCGACCCAACTTTTCAAGAAAGGTAAAAATTCACTGTCATAAGGGGTCGCGATAGCCACATAGGTCGCGCCGGTGCTTGCGATCTGCTGCAGTTGCTTCTGGATCGTCGCTTTGAACGATGGATCATTCTTCTTCGTATTCGCAAAATCACGCGAATACTTCATAGTATCGACCGACTGCGTCGCCCATATATGAGCAGCATCCGCGGCATGAGCCGGAGACGAATGCATGCTACCTACTAACAGCACCGCTAGTAAACTATAACGAGTCAGCCGCGACACTTGAGTTGCGTTTAAAAATAATAATTTCTGGTGAAGTATACGCTTTGTCAAAGTATTTATACAAGCGCCCCTCCATAGGTCCACCATCGAGGAAGGTGTTCCAAACCGTATCGTCCTTCTGCATCACGATCCATGACGCATATTTCTCAGGAGCCCGAAGCGAATCCTCCCAGTATGGCTTATTACCGACATAAATAGTATTTTGCATAGGAATGCCGCTTCGAATGACGCTCAGAGTACGCGCGAAGTCATCGATCAGAACCAAGCCTGAGTCATAATGCTCCTGCATCCACACCTGCGCATCCGTATGCTTGGCTTGAGAAAGACCAACCGTACCATCGCGGTAGGACAGCACTTGGGAATAGCCGACCCCATAGAGACCAAACTGCGCGAGTATCAAAAAGAGAACGAGCCATTTCGCTCCAGGGCGAGCTCGCCACAGAACATACGCAACGAAGAAAGCTACCACCGGAACCATCATCACTCCATATCGCACATTGAACAAGGTCCAATCGAATGTCGTGGGCGTCAGATGCGGGATGAAAATGACGGATTGCCCCAGATAGAGGGTCACCACATAAAAGATAAACGGCGTAAGCAGCAGCAAGCCAATGGAAAATCGATGGGCATTCTTTTTTTGGCCAAAAAATGAAATACAACCAATGATCCCGACGAAGAAGATAAGTACGCCTGCGCTATTAAGCGCAGTGACGAAATAGTAAGAAAAAGCCGACCACAGATGATGGTATGACGGCAACTCCCCTCTCGCAAGCCAGCTCTGCTGCTGTGAATTGGCCGAGAATTGACTATGGGTGAAATACAGTGGATCTCCCAAGATAAGCCCATCCCAGAGCAGCCAGAGTAAGATGCCAAAAAAAGCGAGCGTTGAGAAAAAGAAGAGCCGGCCTTCCATTTCATGCCAGATACGTTTGCGCGAGGCGGGAGTCTCACTGTCCTTCGCGGATGCTTGCCTCCAGCTCTGGGTGCCGAGCCAAGAAGGCCATTTCGACATATCTAGCACCCGCGGCACATAGAGCATTGCGACAATACCAGCCTCGATCAGGACTAAAAACCAACCGTCATAGCGCGACAATGTCGCGCAAAATCCATAGAAAGCCGCGTAGACGAAAGCAAGAAAATCATGTTGATTATAGATGAAGCGAACGAAAAAATATGTGGAAAGGATGAAGAATACTATCAGGCACAATTCAGTCATTGGCGTTGACTGTAGATATAAAACCGCCGGATTCAACATAAAGGTCAGTGTTCCAATCAGTGCCGGACCGACACGTTTCGTGATCAACTCCAAGAGTTTATACAGATACACACAGCTGACAATATACGCGACTCCTGACACAATGGAGCCAGCAAGTCCTGATCTCCAGAGAAAATCATTAGCAACAAAAGGCACCATTAAAAGATGTGGCAGCGGAAGCCAGATACCTCCCAGCTGAGCCAAGCCTGGCGTGATGCTCGAAATAACGCGCTTGGCGATATTTAAATGAGACTCCGCATCGCCATAGGACACGATAACATCGAGGCGATAGGCTATCACCGTCGCAATGATCGCAAGCAGGGTCGCAGAAACTGCGATCCAAAATGCAACCTTGCGGCGTGCCAATGCGCGCCGAATGGGATCTAACCAGCCCAGTGATATAGAAAATCTAATCATTGCTGTCAATATAAGGAATGACGAATAGAACCACTGCCATACAGATGATGACAAAACTCCATATAACCGCGTAGTATTGCTCAAGGCTATAGGCTCCCGAAAGGAAGGTATTATAGACAAAGCTGCCGCTCTTGCTTATCTTCAAGAGATCAATATTCAGCAAGAAATTATACTTCGTATGCAAGCTATCGGCCTCTATCTTCGGAGGCACAGCATTCGTGGTGAGAGCACCAAGCAGAGCGATAGCACTGGAATAGATAAAGAGAAGAAAGGTCGCTCCGCGGGCGACAAGCCACTGACGCGTATGTGCAAGAAATACACCCACGAACAGTGCCAAGAATGCCATCGAAGGTATGAGGTAGCGAGGTCCATATGCCCAACCTCCCCAAGGATCGCCCCAACTGCTGTAGAGGAATATATTGGTCGCAATGAGAGCGAACAGAATCCCGATCTCCAAACTCATCTGCCGACGATACAGCCAGATCATACCGAATAGAGCCAGGATAAAAATCGGCGCATATAGCAGCAGGCCACGGTCCGGTGATATGAAAAGCGTATATGAGCTGAAGGGCAATTGCTCTTCACGGAAGAAGCCGACGATATTTTTCTGGGCATTCAGATCTTGTGGAGCGATACCATTTTGCGCTGCTTTCACCGGGTCTAAAGTCGGGTCGACATATCGATAGGACTGCAATCCCCCGCTCAAGTGGTACCATGCGCCATAGTGTACGGTATTATGATACATATGCAGTCCCGTGATCACAACAAAGAACAGGGATGCAAGCAATACCTCAGCACGGAAAGCCACTGACAGCCGGCCAGCCAAACGCTTCACATCGAACGATGAGAGCAAGAGGTATATCATAATCGGAAGCAGCAAGAGTGCATTCGGATAATCGATCATGATGGCCAAACCATAATTGAGGCATGCGAGGGCAGCCCAGAGCCAGCTCCAATAGCCGCCTTTGCGGAAACGCCAGACACCATAGAACGATGATGCCATGAAATAGGTCGTCACCTGATGCTGATAGAGCGTTATGGCATAACTCCATGCCGTGCAGCCAAATGCAAAGATGAGAACTGACGCGAGCGACGCCCAGAGTGGCAGTTTCAAAATATCCCGGGCTATACGGAACAAAAAAATAAGCCCCAGGACACTGACAAAAGATATGAAAGAGAATGAACCAACTTGGGCGAGATTATACCGCGCGCCGATCTCATAAAAAGGAAATGCTAAATAAGCGATGCCGGGTGCAAAATAGCTGTAGTATCTACCATCATAGACGCCGACATCCGGAAACGCAGCTTCGGCAAGCTCTTTGGTTAAGTTATACTGGCCATAATCGGCAAGTGCCACTAAGTGCACATAACGGCCTCGCTCTGGTGATAATTCAAAAGGCTTAGCCTGCTGATCAAGGTTATTCTTGAAATCTGACGGAGAAGGGTTTCCTGGAATACCACGAAGCGTCAGGGCATAGAGTGTGCCCGCTATGATAATGATCGCGAGAATAGCGAGTTTATTTTTCATATCTTTTTCGATGACGACGCAGGCTCAAACGATGAGGTATTATCAAGACTCACGAATACGCTTGCTACCCGAGTAATGACCATAATACCAAGATACCATATGGTAGTAATAGGTTTACTGGCCAGGAATCGAAAGACTACCGGTGTACTGGCGTTCAGTGGTATCCGATACTCTCGCGGAGCGGTAGGATCATTGAACTCGCGTAGCATCCTTCTATGTCCATTGATGAACCGTAGGCTTTGCTTGAAATGATCCGAAAGCACTGACGGCGATCGGAAAATAACAGCCGCCTGAGGCGCATAAGCGAAGTTAAAGCCATGCCTGCGGGCGAATAAATAGCAGTATTGATCCTCAGCGAAAGCATTCGGCCACCGGATCATCGAGTAAAGTTGTTTCGAAAAAGCTCGCGCGCGACCATGACAAAGATAGATCGTATGTCCATTATTGATCCTAGTATAGATCTCCGTTTTCAACTCATTGCTCGTCGCTAATACCTTCTCAAGGAAATTCTTCGCAGGTGCTGCTATGACCTGCGCGCCCACGAGACCGATAGCTTCGTCCTCTATGAGCGGACGGCATAGCTCTTCTAGAAAATGCTCGTCCTGCGGCAATATATCCGCATCGAGCAGCACCAGGATATCTCCCGTAGCTTCTGCGACGATCTGGTTCTGCCCTATGGTGATACCGCCTCGTTTCTCATGCTTAATGAGGCGAATGCGAGGGTCAATGATCGAGGATATTTCCGCGACGGTTGTATCAGTCGAATGATCATCGACTATCAAAAGTTCTTTGATCTCGATGCGCTCCATGCGCTGCGACAACAAAGCTAGAATAAGCTTCCTGATATTCAGCGCCTCATTATAGGCAGGTATGCCAATTGAAACTGTCGTTTTCATAGAACCCTCCTCTCGCATCGTATATACTTCTGGCAGTTCAGATGTACGTGAATCTCTACATACTATAGCATATTGGCTTGTATACAGCTTCATTATCCGATCCTTCTCTGCATGATCAAAATCTATACTCGAAGAGACCAAGCCGCGCTCAGTAATGAAGGTTTCATCAGCCGAGTGCTTCGCGCTATATGGAATGTCATTCCAAAAAATGACATTATCGAAATGGTTCACGCATATATCACGAACGATGATGTGATCGACATGAGCACCGATACCGAGCGGCGAAAAGATGATATATGGCTTGCTGGTATCAATAGTCTTCTTCAGCTCTGCGGCGATCTGGTCCATATATGCCCTATCCTCATCTGCTAGTACACCTGAGGTAATATGGAAACGATAGGTGGGGTAACGATGACCAAACTCAGGCACTAGTCGACTGAAGAAACCTTGCCGCATTTTCTTCCTAAAGATGGCATCCTCATATGATAAGTGAATAGCCTGTGCGCCTATCGCGTCAACGGCACGTATGTCTTCCGCACGGCGCAAACTATAGAGCCGGTCCGCTTCTGGTACACCGCAGTGTTTCATAAATGCTCTGGCGGAAAGCGTGTATGGCTTTGAGCTCCCGGTGAACACGGTAATGACCGTGCACTCAGTTCCTTTCGCAAGTCGCTGTAGAAGACCGCCAGCCGAAAAAATAGCATCATCCAGATGCGGGGAAATAAAATAGCACGGTATACGTTCTCGCAAGATATGTTCTATAAAATGCTCTTTCATATCGTCTGTAGGGCATCTGCTATTAAACTTTCATATTGTTCAGAGATCTCCTGCCAACTAAAATGCTGGATAAAGAGACGACCTTGGGCGATGAGCCTATCCCGTATCTCTGCATGGGTGGCCAACTGAAGCATTTGATAACCAAGCTGCTCATACTCGAACATTGGCACTTTCACGCAACAGTAATCAGGCAGCCATTGCAGACCAGGAATATCGAATGCAAGCAAGGGCACATTGTATGAGAGGGTTTCAAGTGCTACCAATGAAAATGTTTCATGACGCGATGGAAGAACGGTACATATAGACTTAGTAAAGAGCGCATCCTTCTCATAGCCAGAGACGCGTCCGAGGAGACGAACTCTGCCTCCAATGCCAAGATCTTCAATGAGCGCATGAACCTTAGCAAGTTCCTCAGGGGCCCCGTTGCCCGCTAGTGCCAAGGTATACGGTATGCGGTCAGCGACCTGCGCATAGGCCCGCAGGAGCAGGTCCAGTCCTTTCTGATTGACCTCGATGCGCCCAATGAATGATATATACTCTTTTGGAACAGCTACATCAGTGAGTACCGGGAACTCCACCCCGTTGCCTATGACATCAATGTGAGCAATCCTGTTGCTTTTGCGGATCTCTGCTTCATCCTCTTTCGTGAGCACGATGAAATGATGATAGGTCTTCAAGCCAAGATGCTCAATGAACTGAAATGGAAGCTTATACTTACGCCACATATCGCTGGCAGCGAGCATATGTACGAGGCCTATTACCTTTTTCTTCGTGAATAATTGTAAGCAAGATGTCGAGAATGGCGGCGTGAAACTCTCTATCCAAATAGTAAATTGCAAACGCATCACATACCAAGGAAGGATGCAGGCGAATAGCAACTGCCCCAGCTTCGGTCCGAACATGGCCGTACCAATACGGCGATAGTGCACCCCATCGATGCAAGCATCTTTCGCGCCCGCATAGCGACCAGTTAACACGACGACTTCATACTCAGAGACCAGACGTTTCGCGACTTGATGAATCGCGACAGCGCCACCACCACCATAGAATGGATTATGGATATCATCATAGTTCGACATGATAATGCGAGGCTTAGCCTGGGCCTGGCGTGCATCCTCTGCGGATCGAGTCATCAGAGGATCAGCAAGTGTCCGCAGATACTCTATGAATGAGAGGACATTCGCCAAGTCTGCGTGAGTCATTCCTAGTTCGAAAAGCGCGGCATAGCCTGCTAAAGCTTGGAATATCGCGCGGTCATTAGGATTCTGAAGGATAGCGCGCATTGTTTTTGAATTGAGCCAGGCGGCACGCACTGCCTCATTCTCCCAGCAAGAAAGGGTGACTTCAATGATATCGACAAACGGATGCATGAGCAGCGACAGATCAAAATCGATCAGCGTCACTACCCCGTTCAAGACGATGAGATTCTCGGACCGCAGATCACGATGAACGAACTGTAAGCGTTTATCAGCGATGAGCTTACCCATATTCTGCAGGCAATAACGAGTCGCTATCGCTATAGAGCGCCATTCGCGCGGTCGTCTCCACAATGCGCGGATACTTACTAATGGCAATCGCAGGATGTGGCCTGACAATGCGCGGCGTGACAATGCGCTATCGTGAAAGACCCGCTCGCTTAACTCTCGTAAATAGGCAAGCGATGCCTCATAGCGTTCAACTTGTTCAGCGATCGGGAGTGTGCTGATAGGCAGTCCTGCTATTTTCTCTATGAGTAACATATTCTGATGATCGGCCCCCTCTATCCTAAACAGCTTCGGGACCTTCATCTGAGGAAACTGCGTCTGAAAGTACTTACGATCCTCCTCATCTAAGGAGTCCATGGCAGCATAACAACGCATCTCGTTTCGAAATCGAGAATAATTCATATTGAACCGCGACCCTATCCATCGTTTCGCAATAGCCCTGCGGCCATCTGGCGCCGCATACTCTGCCAGCTGGAAACGACGATACATCCGATGTTCCTGGAACGGACCGACTAAGCGGAATTCGCCGATGGTCTCGGGGAACTGTTGTAAGTTCTGAGGATTCGGCATATTACGAGCGTTCTGAACCTTCTTTGATAATAGCCAGGAACCGCGAACCGCTTTTCTCCCAATCGAATTGTCCTGCCCAAGCTAATGCTTCGATAGACATTCGCTGACGCAATCCTTTGTCGCTCAATATATTCAGCATCCGCTCAGCGAATTTATCTACATTACCATGCTCAACTAAATACCCGGTGTGAGGATTACGAACTGAGTCTCGAAGACCAGGCACATTCGAAGCAACTACCGGCGTGGCGCAGGCATTAGCCTCGATAGTCGTGATACCCCAACCTTCCATGAACGACGGGTTCACGAACAGCCAAGCACGCTGCATCAAAGAGACCTTATCAGCATCCGATACCTTACCTTCGAAAGAAATATGATCGGAAAGCTTCAAGTCCGAAGCAAGGCGTTTCAATGTACTCTCTTCCTCTCCCCCTCCGGCTATCAGCAACTCTGCGTCTGGTATCTGTGCTACTACTTTTTCAAAGGCCCGGATCAGGACATCGACGGATTTATATGCTTTGAGTCTTCCGAGGTATAAAATGGTCGGATGCAGACTCTTCTCCCCTGGCGCAAGGTTTCGTAGATTAACTCCCGGATGCACGATATCAATACCAGCGGCTCCCAAACCTAAAGCCTGGATGTCTTGCTTGCTCGACTCTGAGACCGTGATGAATGGAGTACTGCGATAGACGACCGGCATAACGTCTTTCTCGAGGAATCGCGCGAACCAAGCAAGCGGCCTCGGCAAGGATCTTCGGAACACCTCTTGATGCACATGATGCATCAGGCAGTATACTGGCACGCGTGCGAATGCTGGCGTAAAGAATGGTATACCATTATGAGAATCAATAATGAGATCATAACGGCCGCGGAAACGAAGCACATAGTACAGAGCGGCCCACAGGTAGACAAAATAGAAACCACCTCTGCGTATAACGGTAACGCCATCGACGATCTCATTGCGCAATGATTTACCGTCATTACTACAGAACACGGTCACATGATGGTTTTGCTTGACCCACTGCCTCGCGATCTCATGAATATACACCTCTGCTCCGCCGGCAAAAACATGCTTAGTATCGCGCCAATTGAAAATAAGTATCCGCTTATTGCCTGGTGCCATATACGGCATCGGATCTGTGGGCAGGAACGCCTCGACAAAATCAACTACGTTCCTGCGTATGCTCAGGAGCTGGCTTCTGACAATATGCATGGTCAGTAAGGTGAAGAGCTGGAATGAGCATACAGCGAACAGAACTTCCGCGACCTGGGCAACGCTACCATGCCACCTGATAATGCCCACCGCCATAGCGATCGCGAACAGGAATGAAAGAATTGGGAAGGAGTAATGCTTCTTCGCTAGGTGATAGGATACTATGATGCTCGAGAGTGTCAGGAAACCGAGTGCCGCGACATAGCCATTGAGCAGCGGCTCGATGACCCGCGCTTTCGTTCCGAGCAAGAGCGGTACCACAGCACCGCCGAGCGGCCCCAGGAAAAAGATACCGATAGCGACGAGCGTCAGCGACGCCAAGAAAATGCGCTGGAAGGTTTTCTCAGAATTACGACCTAAGCCCTCATCACGGCGAACGAGCGGAAGCATGAAGGCGTTCGGCAGGAACCCGAAGAAGTAGATCATCTTCCCCACCAGAGACAAGAAAGCATACTGCCCTGCCTGGACTGGCGTCAGATAGTGCTTCACCAGGATAATATCAAGGCTCAAGAACATCACCGTAGACAGACTAGTCAGCAGCGAAGCTCCATAGAATGTATGGGGGAAGCGCAATGGCTGTTCAGTTGTTTCAAGCGCCGTGGTGTTGAGCTTCGGAATAAAGAAGAAAGTCCCGAAAGCTGCGATCACGATCGAAAGAGGTATGGCAAGATAGGCAAGCGCTGGGAAACCCAAAGCTACAGCCCATGTCGCGATCACGAATTTCGACAGCACCTCAATGAGCATCGAGGCTGCGACCGCCCTGAAGCGCAGGACGCCGTTTAAGTAGCCCCTATTCGCTGAAGCAATAACGCCCAGTGAGAATACCGGCGTGAATATCACGAGCGCTTGGGCCGTTGAAAGGTTGAAAAAAGTTGTAAGGAAAGGAATGGAAGCAAGCCAAGCCGCTGAAATGCCAAGCATGACCTTGAACGATCGAGAGCGAATGTATCGCGTGATGGCAGCACCCTCCTCTGTCTTACCCTGCGCGGTAAGGTAGGCAACGCGCTGCGTCACCGTACCAGAAATAGTATTTACGAAAACACCAGCGATATACCACAGCGTATTCACCAAGGTAACCACCGCTAAATCCTCGAAAGAAAGCGCCCTGCCAAGGTATGCGTTGAACAATAAATTAAGGAAATTCGTCACCAGCATGCTCATGATCAGAATGCCTCCGGATGCCCCAATGCCCTGTGAAAGCTGCTCAGGGATCATACGCTTGATCTTCTGCGCAAAGGTATTCTGAGCAAGCGCTCGACGCAGCGCCGTAACTGGCGTCACACCAGCTGAGCGAAGGTTAGCGCCAAGGCGCTGGAATATAGGGATACCTGCGACGGTGATACCATGCCGTGTCTTCTGCCAGAAATGCGGCTTCATGAACAGTTCATACAAAGCGATATACGAAGCTATACTGGTCGCCAGCCAGTAGAGCGGCACCAGATACACATACTTAATAAGCTGCCACTGCCCTCGCTTGGCGCAGCCTATCATGTAGTAGTACAAGGCCATGAAATTACCGAAGACCAAAGACAGCGCAGCCATAGTAAAGACTATTGGCGGATACAGCTGCTCGATCGCGGGGCCAACGATGGGTCGGAACGTGAAATAGACTATCGTCATGACCCACAGCAGTGGATTGATCAGGGCGAAGGCTATCTTTCCGCCGACGATCAGCTGGAAAATGAAAGAGTGATGGCCGCTTTCCTTAGTGAACTCGGCCGGCTTGCGCATATGTACTAAATAGGTCTGCATATACCCCTTGATCCATCTTGAGCGCTGACGAAGCCAATTCCCGAGATGACTATTCGCTTCTTCAAGTGTCGTCGAATCGATCAATGCAGTCGTGTATCCACGTTTAAAAAGGCGTATGCCCAGATCGCAGTCTTCAGTGACATTGAACGGATCCCAACCCTGCAGCTCACGGAGATCATTCGTTCGGAAATGATTACTTGTGCCACCCAGCGGGATATAGGTATTGAGGGACTGCAAACCTGTCAGCATGACATCGAACCACATCGAGTACTCCGCGGTAAAAATACGGGTCAGTAGATTATGTTGAGGATTGTAATAGTTAAGCTTCGCCTGCAAACATTTCACGTCCGGACCAACATTCTGAAAGCCTAGGTATGCCTTTTTCAATTGCAGGGGGTCCGGGATATCCTCGGCGTCGTAGATGACCAGGTACTCTCCGCGAGCGAGCGACAAACCATAGTTGCACGCCTTTGGTTTTGTCTTTGGCATCGAATGCGGCACAACGACAATACGAACATAGGAAGGCAGATCCATGCCTTCGGCGGCTGCGATGGTCTCGGGATCATTCTGCTCCAGGAGCAGCAGTACATCGAGCTTCTCCTTCGGCCAATCGATATCAGAAATCGCTTTCAAAAATCCTGGTAACACATGCGCCTCACGATAGAGCGGACAGAGAATGCTGTACAACGGCAGCATCGCGGGATCAATGGTCTGAAGCTGCTCATCGGTATAGTGAATTTCGGGCGGGGTTTTCAAGCTGCGACGGACTACATAGAAATTGAATATAACATCAAAGAAATAAATTGTACTTAATACTGCGACCAAAGTGGTCAGGGTCCCTATCGGAGCTAGAACGAGACCGATCACTAACAGAGCGGCGATCAGCAGCATGGTATTTTTCTGCCATGGCATGAAGGTCTCCAACGCAGAGACGCTGTGATCCAGGGTCGAATGTGTGATGAACTGTTTGCCACGATGAGTAACCCCAGCGCCAATCATGGTTCCCGCTTCAGTCGGCGCAGTGTGCTGCGGCTTGCGTCTCTTGAACTTCAGCTTGAGCGCATTGAGGCCGATCTCATAGCTTGCTTTCAGCACATTGATTTTTGATTGACCTTCGGCCCGTTCGGCGAATGGGATAACGACCGTTTCGATCGTATGTGCGTGCTGGCGCGCCTCGATAAGGAATTCCATATCGAAAGTCCACGGCGTGGGGTCAAGATCAACATCCTTCAGGACGCTTTGCTTGAACACTTTCATGCCGGACTGTACATCACAGTTCAAACCATGTAGAAGTCGCGCGAACACAAAAGCGAACGATGTACTGATGACCGTTCGCAGTATTGATTCATCTCGATTAACCCTATTAGCAACAACAACATCAGCGCCGTGAGCGATTTTGTCGAGCATTCCCGGCAATGCTTCCGGCGGATACTGGAGATCAGCATCAAGTATGCCAATGCAATCATACTTCGCGTGCTCGAAGCCTTCGAGCAATGAGTATGCCTTACCTCGAAGACCCTGCTTCAAATACACCCGCACCGGATAGAAAGCAGCGAATTTCTGCGCTGATGCGACCGTACCGTCGGACGAGTGATCATCGATAATGATAACCTCATAGCATGTCCCGCTATTCGCGAGCGCGTCATGAATACGCTGTATCAAATGTGGTATATTCCCGGCCTCATTCAGCGTCGGGACAATGATCGAGATTGATTGCTGTTTTTCCATCTAAAATTGGCTAATGATAGTGCCTACTATCGTATCTTTCTTGATAAATATGACGGGCCAGTATCTCATATATGGCAAATAATGTCAAGGCTCCGGCCTCTACACACTGTATCTATGCTAAAAAGCCCAGTTATGGGCTTTTTTGAAAGGGTGCTGGAAAAAATATATGTTAAGCTATCGAGCGCATCATCGTTCTGGTCCAATCAGTTATCTTCTTGCGATTATTTTCAAGGTCGAAAAAATAGCTATCGACACGCAGTGTCGGGCCCGCTTGCGTTGCTTTTGACTCTTTGACTAACACCTCGAGATGGTTCGCTGCTATACAAAAATTCGTATAACTCGAATCGCCAAGTCCGAAAATAGCAAGCTTCCGGCCGGAGAGATCGACGCCACGTAGCTTGTCACGCAGGACTGCCATATGCTGTTGCAGCTGGCCTTCGAAATGCTTCGTTGGCGTTATGCGTTCCCAGGTGCAAGAACCGAGTACGACGCAATCGTAGCCATTCAGATCATCGGGCGTGGTATACTCAGCGCTTTTGAGCTCCGCGGTATGTCCTGCGGAGATACAATCTCGGGCAATAAGCTCAGCGACTTCTTTCGTACCGCCCGAATTCGTCGCGTAGACAATAAGTAGTTTCATACTTACAGTATACCACGGGGGATTGAATAAAAAAACACCATATATTCGCAAAATAAAGCCCTGTCATGTAATGAGTCCCCAGATAGAACGTCATCTACTATACAGAAAAGCGCTCATAACTATTAATCAACCGGATTATGAATATGAGTCCCTTACAAAAAACGCTCCTTATCGCTATCGCTATCCCAAGCGCTATGGCCCTCGGGTTAACGATAAAATCTCATGTCATGCCTAGCCCGGAGGTATCGACTAACTATACTGCAACGACAAATACCGCGCATCAGCAATTACCGAGTATGCTGAATCCCACTGTTACCGCAACTGCCACCGCTCCAAAAGCGACTAGAACAACTGGCTATGCCACCGTTGAAGCATTCGATCCAAACCAGCCGGATACCTACCAGATAGCTGTAGCGAATTATAGTAATCAACGGATACAATTCAATAACTGCGCTGTCACCGATCCTCTCTTGGGAGAAACATTCAAGAGCGGGAGCCAGATTATGATCGAAGGTTCATCGCCGGATCCACAGTTTGTCTATATTAACAATGAACGAATAGCTCTGAATGGATACTCATTTGCTTTCATACGACTGCCTGTTGTCAAGCAGGTGCGTACATTCAAGGTACACTGTGAAACATCAGATGCCATGCAGTACAATGTCACCACGCTGACCGTATATCCCTAAGTGACATCACTCACGCTTCACTACAAAGAGTCCCTCGAACAAATCGAGGGACTCTTTGTACCAGAGCTATACCGCCTGTTAGCAACCCAGAGCTTGTCGACACTGTATACGCGCAATCCCTTCCGGTGTCTGATCACAGACAGAGCAATCCACCTTCGCGTTAACGTTCGTATGTACATTCACATTGACCGATCCTTTCACCGTAGTAGTGCTCGTTCCCTGACCACTTCCCTGCATCGTGCCGCCCACAGTGGCAACATCCTTGAAATTCACATTAGCAGGCACCGTGAATACAGTCGCATCCATTGTCCATGGAGTGCATGAGTAATCCATGGCTGCGTCTGAAATTCCTGTCTGTGCCTCATATTCAGGAACATTCACATTTGCGTTAGTCGTTGCCATCATCTTCATTTTCACTCCTTGCGTTTCGCCCAAAGGACCACCCCAGCTATAATTCCACTGCCCATCATTGATAGTATGCATAGTATATGCTTGCGCAGTAGCTGTTGCTGCCATTTCTATATCTCCTCGCATATGACCATTGGCGATATACATAGTCCCCTTCTGATTCCCTGAGTTATAGGTGCACGTGACGCTTTTATGTTCGGCCAGGAGCGATGTAAGGCTTGTTTTCGTCGTCATTTGTTCAGTTGCCGCTACATTTGTATTGACGGTGGCCGGCTTCTCGCTCTGGGGCATATGCATAGCATGATAGGCTCCATATCCTCCGCCGAGCACGATGATGACGGCGATGACGACATACACAGTTGCTTTATTCATACCTATGATAGTTACTTATTAGTTAGAATCATTTGTTACTATTCTAAGTATACCACAAAACCGCCATCACGGCGGTTTTCGTTATAGCTATTCTGGCGGGATGGACGGGACTCGAACCCGCGACCTCCTGCGTGACAGGCAGGCGTTCTAACCAGCT
>CAYRBH010000019.1:19171-19856 GCA_964422585.1 uncultured Gammaproteobacteria bacterium | reverse complement strand
TCTTTAGCTTCACGACCACGTCGGGATTGCCGATGTGCCAGCGGTCGCTATCCTCAAACTTGCGGGGAGGCGGCATGTCGGCCTCGTTGCCCAGGGGCGCGCCCGCGTCCGCCCACTTGGAAATCGTCGCGATCTCCTGGTCGCTCAAGGAAGGATCGTTCTTGAACTGATGGATCCCAACAGCCCGATCGATGTACCACGGCGGCATGTTGCGCTGAATCGTTTGCTGTTTGATAGCCCGGGCCCAGGGCCGCACATCCTGATACGTCAGCAATGACATCGGAGCGATGTTTCCCGGCCGATGGCAGGTTTGACAGGATCGCTGGAGAATGGGGGCGATGTCTCTTGCAAACGTGGGCTGGTCTTTCGCCGCTTGGGACGGCGCTTGCGCGCAGACAAGGCCGGTTGCTCCGCCTGTTACTAAGAAGATGAGCAGGCCGGCTAGGGTTTTGGTCGATGGCATCTGACCTCCTTGTTGCCCTAACAGAACTTCAACATCCCTGACTGAAGATCTCCATTTTTGGAATCCTCGGCGCCTTTCAGTATACTCCCATTTCGTAACGTTCCAGCTCGATCACTGCTTTCCACATCGCGGCGAATGGAGCGCTCGCTCACGTGGCGGGATCGCCGTTCCCCATTCCCGGACATCCTTTCGGGGTCAAGGTTACTCCAGTGGATGGGAAGG
>CAYRBH010000019.1:0-19161 GCA_964422585.1 uncultured Gammaproteobacteria bacterium | reverse complement strand
CAAACGTGGGCTGGTCTTTCGCCGCTTGGGACGGCGCTTGCGCGCAGACGAAGCCGGTCGCTCCGCCTGTCACTAATAGGATGAGCAGGCTGGCTAGGGTTTTGGTCGATGACATTAGACCCTCCTGGTTGCCGTAACAGAACTTCACCGTCCCTGAACCGAGACTTCCACTTCTGGAATCCTCAGCGCCTTTCAGTATACTCCCAGTGGTCACGCGCGGGATGGTCCACACCCCCGTGTCGACACCCCGTGTCAACACCCCCGTTGACGCCGATGTAGCGATGGTATATCGTCCTTTCAACACCAGAGCCTCAGAAAAGGGGGGGCGTGAAATGACTCACATCAGGTTCGCCTGCCATGTTCTCGCAGGTTCCGTTCTTTTTGCTCTGTCCTTGTCGACGGCCCTCGCGCAGAGCGCCATTTCAGGACAAGTCAGGGACACTTCAGGCGCCATCATGGTCGGCGTGAAGGTGGAAGCAGCCAGTCCGGCGTTAATCGAAGGATCACGCATCGTCACCACCAACGGCGAGGGACGCTATGCCATCGTGGATATTCGTCCCGGCGCCTACACGGTCACGTTCACTATGGCAGGATTCGCGGCCGTAAGGCAGCAGATCGAGCTTCCGGCCAACGTGACGGTACCCGTCGACGGCGCCATGAAGCCGGGCTCGGTGGGGGAAACGGTGACTGTGGAAGCTCGGGTTGCCACTGTCGACATCGACAATGTGGCGCACCCCTCGGTCTTGACGCGCAACGATATGGACGCGCTTCCCACCGCGCGAAATCCACAGTCCATGGGCTCCTATACGCCCGGCGTCCACCTCAACCAACCCGACGTGGGCGGATCCCAGCAGATCGAGCAGACCTATATGATCTCGCACGGCAACCCATCCGGGCGCGATACCTATCAGCTCGACGGCATGATGGTGAACACTACGCAGGCGGACGGCCAGATTCAGATCTACATCGACAACGCCTTGGTGCAAGAGGTTACCTATCAAAACACCAATGTATCGGTGGAGGTTACCGGCGGCGGCGTCTATACGAATTTCGTTCCCAGGGATGGCGGCAACCAATTCCACGGCAACCTGTTCCTGGGCTACGTACCCTCAAAGTTTGTGAGCAGCAACGTGGACGCGGCTCTCACTGCCCGGGGCGTGACAGGTCAATCCGCCGTACAAAAAATTGAAGACTTCGACGGCGCCCTGGGCGGGCCGATCAAGAAGGACAAGCTGTGGTTCCTGATGAGCGGGCGCAAACAGCTCACCTTCGTGCAAGCGGCGAATTCTTTCAACCTCGATGGAAGCCCCGGAGTGGAGCGAAGCTACATTTATAGCGGGGGTCTTCGCTTGACGTACCAGGTAAATTCCAAGAATAAGTTCGCCGCCACGTGGACTCGGGACTGGAAGACCAAGGAACAAGACGTCGTCACCGGGGGCCAGATTACCGACATCAACCCGGCGGTTTCTTCGCTCGAACGCCGGCCCAAGATGTACTACATTCTCCAGGGCAGGTGGACCACCACGCTTACGCCCAGGCTGCTGTTGCAGGCGGGCGCCACCCTGACCAAGCTGGATTACAACATCAATTATCACGACGGCGTCCAGCAGGTTCCGTTTACGCCTGCCTGGTATGCGGGCGCGCAGGAATTCGACCAGACCAAAAACGCGCGCAGCATCGCGGGAGCGGTGAACACCTTCGCCAAGTATGACCGCTACCTTTGGAATTCATCGGGAACCTACGTCAACGGATCGCACCAGATCAAGTTCGGAATCCAGGATACCTTTGGCGTCGCCCAGCTCAACAACATCGCCAACGGCGACGCGATTTACAACTACACCAACGGTGTGCCGCTCAGCATCACCGCGTACAATACCCCGACCTACTCCGCGCCGCGCCTGAATCACGATCTGGGGATTTACGCCATGGATACGTGGCACTTCAAGCGGCTGTCGGTTACGGCGGGCTTGCGGTGGGAGTATCTGGCGGCCCAGATCGACGAGGAAAACGCACCCGCAGGCCGATTCGTAAGGCCCCGGGCCTTCACGCGAGTCGACCTCAACACAAGCACGGGGTTGTACAGCTCTAAAAACAGGACCAGCGGTCAGAAAGTCCATGCCAGGCTTCTCACCCAACGCCTTGAAATCATACTGCGATGGATCGAGCCATTGCCATGGCTTCTTACCATCGGGTCCATAGTGGCTAAAATAATTCTCAGCGATCATATCATTCGCTTTCGCCGTAGCCGCTTCTTCCAGATACGCACTTACATTCAAAGGATGCGTTCCTCGCGAGATACGATATTGATTCGTCAGATCATACATCTGCGATCTGATATCCTGTTCGAGCTGACCGAGATTCGGATAGACCGCAAACAAGGCGGTAATGAGCGCCACCTTGATGATAACGACCGTAAGCAGAATATTCTTGACTGACCGTTCCTGGAAGACCTTTGGCTGATAGCCATTGCGTTCATGCGGAATGATAAAATCAACTAAGGCATGTGTTGCCCTGTGTATACGTAGTGACAATATCTCATGTACTTTATTGCGTTCTTCTTCAGGCATATGTCTATAGAGCATCCAACTCATAAAGGCTACACCACTAAAAAAGACCTTTAATAACCAATGCTGCTTATGTGAATGGTTAGGATCTTCTTTTTTCATACTGAATCTATCATACCACATTACTATATTTTTGTCAACCTATAGTTTTTAATATGGTAATACTGTGCCAAGCTGCCTGATATCGATGATCTTCTCTGAGATGATCTTCTCGATATTAAAGGTGCCATATTTGGGTGCCTCAATGAACCCCTGCAGAGCAGCTTCAGCAAGCCAACCGCTCTCCAGCCAGTCGAATAGCCATTCAGCAGTATAGTCCGGATCCTCTTGATAGGCACCACAACCGATGGATTCGACCCAGAGTCTATTGAAGCGCTCTTGAGACCCAATGGGCGGCGCTATCACCAAAGGGATGCCCAGGGCTGCATAAAAACTTAATTCTGAGGGCTTGGTCCACAGTATATCGGTAGTACGTAAAGCGCGATCGAACTTATCAAAGTAGTCGAACTTAGTATTGGCGAACACAATATGTATATGCTTACCCAGCTCATGCGTCAAACCAAGGCTCCTGACCGCCGACTTGAAATAGCTATTGACCTCATTATGAATACCGGCAACCATCGTGTAGCTGATCTGATGCTGAAGGATCTTGTTCTTCAGGCTTCTCAGGACCTGCACAGCAAGCTCGCGCTGGGCACCCGCTCCTCCGACCGGGAAAGTCAGCATCAATGGATGTAGCGAGTGTCGCGGCAGCGCATGCGCACCAAGATGCTCCTGAACAGTAGCATGGTACTGCTGGTAGTACTTGCGCTTCGGATCCAAATTGACGAGGCGATACAGGATATCCTTTTTCAATCGCGTCAAATGGCTACTACCGAGATTCTCAAGTGGCAACGGAAAACCCGTAAGAAAAATATTATCCGGTTTGATCCCATAGAGTTTCAGACGATCGGCCACCCGATAGGTCGGCGCAAAATAGCGTATCCGGGAACGGGACGGATACTCAGGGACCCATGCTCTGCTGATATCAGTATCGGTCGCTAAACAATAGATATCTCCCGGATACTCGAAATATTCAGCCATGAATGCGGGAATGAAAAAAGTGCAAATGAGCGGTAAGGGTTTCTTACTGAGCTTGTCGAATAAATGCTTACCCCAATCTGACTTTCGTATCAGCGACATGATCTGCGTAACCTGTAAGGTAGGGCGGGATAAGTCTCGACGCGGATAGAACGGCGGTATGCTCTGCAAGGTGTCATAGAGCTCGAAAACCTCCTCTCCGATCAAAGGCACCTGTTTGAAGCGCGAGATGAACTCATAGAACTTACGAGAGTTACGCCATATCTTACGATCCTGCGCCGGAATACCCGGATAGTTATTCGCATTCAAAATGTCACCTTCCGCGAGGTAACGCAATGGATAAGCGGCCCGTTGATGGCCATATCCCATATCAACGCTCAAGACCCAAGCTTTCGGATGTGTTTTTGTTTTCTCCTCCATAGCTGCTGCTATCTACAGAAAATGTTCGATAAGGCGCCACGCTATAGAGCCGGTAGCGACTCCTCCGACATTCGTCATCATGTCGTACCAATCGAAATGATCTCCGGGCCTTAGCATATCCCGAAGCTCCTTCATCATACCAAGTCCGATGACGATTATTGGGACGAGGACACTAGGCCAGATCAATAGCCCAAGAAATGCCAGGACAGCCGATGCGGTGTAATGGACGGTTTTATCATAGCGGCCATAGTATACTCCTTTGAGAAAAGCAACTGGTCCTAGCATAGCTATTCATAAGTATAACACAAAAATGCTCGCCACAGGCGAGCATACTACCCAACATACTACAGCTGGTCTATAACAGAGCAGGCTCTTCCGGCTTCTTCTCTGCGGCCTGAGCCTCTACCTTTTTCGCATAGTCCTCAATAGCATCTTTCGTGATGTCATGGAAAGGATTGTCACGATAGGCGGCCATGAGCTTTTGATACTCCGGGTCCGGATTATCCTCTTTCGTGACATACGGGGACTGCTGATTATTGATTTCGTCTGACATAGTCGTACTGACAACCCTAACACACTTCTGAAAAATCTTGCAAGCTATGAGTAGCGATCAACACGGAAACTAAAAAAGAGTATGATCGTTATCAATACAAAGGCAGTAAGCGACAAGAGCGGGATAGTAATAAAACCAAAGTAACTGATATCAATAGTCGAGCAAGCAACGCTGCCCTTCGTACAGTTAATAAAAGTATTTTCAGCTGCGGGTTTCCAGGTCTGCAATAGATAATGATAACCGGCAATAATCATACCCAGTATACTCATCGGTAAGATATACCGCGGGAACTTAACATCGCGCAAGGTCAGCGCAACGATGGTCAGTAGCACGATCGGATACATCAGTATCCGTTGATACCAACAGAGCTCACACGGAGTTAATCCCACAATCTCACTAAAATATAAACTGCCAAGCATCGCGGTGAGCGAGATCAGCAGAACGAGTAGATAGAGGTTTCGCTTAGTAAGTAGTTTCATCAGCATAACAACAGTATACCACAAGTATAGTTATGATGAGAGCCCGAGGGTCGCGTGTGCGGTGGTGCTCGGGCTCTCCACGAGTGATAGGAAGTAGTCAGGCTTCCAGGGTGACCCCGCGCTTCGGGGGGTCGATGATGAAGCCCATGGAAGCCTCGATCAGGTCCCTGTTCCTGAGGACGCCTTCACGTCGAATCCCCTTGAGATCGACGACTTCGTGAATGCGCTTCTCCTGCTTGAGGATCATCCTTGTCTCCGGATCCAGGTTGTCGACCGGCGGGCCGACATACGATGACCTTTCCAGTCGCGGGTCCCGACGAGCATTGCCGACATGATTGCGATTCAAATGAGCAGCCATCTGCTCGGCCGCCGAGTCGTCAGCATCGGTCCGAAAGATCCGGTCGCTCCTCAGCATCCTCTTCGACATTTCTCCTCCTCCTTGGCTTTTAGCCCAGACAGGTGTGAATAACAACGAACGCTGAAATAAGCATACACCTATCGGCATACTTGTCAATATCCTCTAAAAATGGTCTGCCTTTAATACCTTATGTAAGCGCTTTTTCAAGGATAACCTTGCTTTCCTCAAGGCCAAAACCCCGCATCGCGAGCCAGGCATAGAGCTTAGGCCGAATCTGATACTTCTTCTTCGGATCAGCGCCATACTTCTCCTGAAGTCGCTGATACTTCGAACGGGTCAGCGCTATAACTTTTCTTAAGTCCTGCTGCTGTCCAGAATTCTGAAAATCCCCTAGCACTTGATCGACTATATTGGCCGGCAACTTCCGACTGAGCATTTTCCTACGAATAGCACGCATGCCATCCTTCTTATCTTTCAATAACTCAAATAAACGCGAAGCATAGCGACGATCATTGACCAGATCCTGCTTACGTAACACTTCGATCACCTTCTCGGCATTTTTCTGAGTATAAAAAACATACCGCACGCTATCTGGGTAAAGCCGTTTCAAACGAACGATGCGGTCAATGAGACGTCGTTCTGATACTTCTCCATCAGAAAGCCATTCCAGCATCTTCTGATAGATATGCTGCAGGTCTTCGTCTTGAAAAATGCGTCTCTCACTCATACCAATAGTATACACTAGCTGCTCAAATTATTTCCCATCTTTCTATTACATGATACAATACTAGTAGAAATGTTACTAATCTAAGAGAAAAAAGCCGTCGTAAAAAAATTTTAACAAGAGAACTTCAAACAAAAAAAGCGAACCATAGAAATAAAAATATAAGCCGTCGGTTTCTAAAAACGGCTCTCAGAATAGTGTGAAACTAAGACCAAGACAAAGCTAAACAACTTAGTTTTACAATTCTATGGCAACTATCAAACGATGGTTCAGGCGGTTTCGAAAGAATGATTGGGAGGATAATCTACGGTTATACGGATTAAAATAACGTTCTTTAACACGTACGTGTGGAGCCTGAAAAGCGAACACAGGTACTACATAAGCTAACGAGATTTTCATGGAACGATCTAATGAATGTAACTGATTTGATAGTCAAAAAAGGGAATGAAATTAGATAAAGATAAAAAATTCTACCTCATTTTGCTCATTGGCATTGTTGCTTTGAGCGGGTTTTTGATGGTTGAAAATGATCTATACATCAAAAAACAAATTGTCTATGTGCCCATTATTAAAAATACTCAGGGCACTGACATACCTGCTGGTTGGAAAACCAGTACCTTTGATCATACTACCGTGACTGAATATAGCGGATATGCGCCCTTTACAGTTACTTTGAGCTATCCACCTGATTGGACAGCTTACGGTGACGGAGCCTCTTTCGAACTGTATCCTCCAACAAGGTCTCCGATTGGAGAAACTATGAAAAAAATTGAACTGCTAGCAGAACGGAATGACTCACCACTAGAATCAATGCTCACATTCACAAATTTTAGAGAAATCCAAACTCTTGGTGAAAACCGTTGGGCTGTTGGTGAAGACACTGAAATGGCAAAAGGTTCTCCGGAATTCGTAACGATGGCCAAAGGGAATTCAATGTTTATAACTGTATACAATATCTCAGATTACGGTGGAATTTATCGCGATATTATAAAGACAATCAAATTTCGATAGCTTGAGTTTCGCTGATACGAAACAGGGTGATCAGCGGCACTCAAGAATAGGTCTTGAGCTCCGTGTCGTTCTTTTACATGGGAGAGGAGTTTGTCATGAAAAAAGTTCTGATTTTTTGTTTGTTGTTACTAGTGAGCTCACTCGCATTCAGCCAAACACCTATCGATCTCAAGCTGCCCTTCAAGTACAATGCAACCTGGATCATGACGCACGGATACTTTAACCCTTCGATACCTCCAGACCAGGAAACCCACAAGTACTACCAGTCGTCTGATGAGCGCTATGCTCTCGACTTCGCAAAGAATTGCGACACTACAACGTACGGTCAGCCAGTGCTGGCCGCAGCAGCAGGCACAATTCAAATTGTATCCGAAACTAACAACAAAACCTGGGGTGTCAATCTCTGGATCAATCACCCTGGCGGATGCCGCACCAGATACGCGCACATGATCGTCGGTTCACTTTTTGTGAAAGACGGTGATTATGTCAAGCAAGGCCAGATTATTGGCCTTACTGGAAATACCGGCGACGCGAAATCTGTGAATTGTTCCGGACCGTATGCTGGCGCGCATATTCACTTTGTTCTGCAATGTCCTGAGAACGGTCAATATGTCGGCAAAAAACCTGAACCAATGTCCGGCTACAGCAACTTTACAAACCAAAGCACCTACATCTCCAACAACGGCTCGGTGATTGGGTACTGGGCTGATACGAGCGACTGGAAAACCGACGGATCTTCCGAGGCATTCTACCGGGCCTATATCAGAAATTCCCGGGCTCACTTTGGACTGCCAACCTCAGATAGCGGCAATCCGAACGGTGTCTATGTCCACAAATGGGATAACACTTCAATCCCGAATCTCTATGTCCAAAACTTCGATGATTCGGATTTTGAAAAGCGAGGTGTGATCCTGTGGACTACCGGTTCTGCCAATGCCTATGCGGTGCGTGGTGGCTTCTGGAATATGTACCGCTACAATAACGGGCCAGTCACCTATGGCGCTCCGGTGAGCGACGAAGGCTGCTGGTACAATAATGGCATTGTCTCAGCTCTCGAAAACAAGATGTATCCAGCCGCACAACTCTTCAAGAAGGGCGATGGCAGCCTGGGGCTCTTGATCTGGAATACCAGTTGGCCTGCTGGAGATACGGTTCGATTCTTTTCGAATGTCCCCAGTGCTAACTACACAATTGGACAATGCGCGAACAGCAATACGCAATCTGTCGCACCAAGCATCTTTATTGCTGGCTTCAGTATGACGAACCCGCAAGTCAACTTGAACCTGAAAGACGCGAGCACCCTGGGATACGATCAGTTGCAAATCACGAAAAACGGATCGCCCATTGGCAGTGGCTTTGCCCCGAACACTCAGTCGGTGACTGATACTGCAGTGACACTGAATGACTCCTACCAATATCAGTTGCAAGGGACCGTCGGGCAGCATACGGTCAATGTCTCTGATCCAATCACATTCACGATCGGCAAAGACTATACTGCTGACTACTTCAACAACAATAGCCTCAGCGGTACGCCTGCGGTCACACAGCATGTGCCGAAAGTTGATTTCAACTGGGACACCGGATCGCCTGCAGCAGGTATCAACCCTGATAATTTCTCTGCGCGCTTCACCGGCTCACGGTTCTTCGCTGAAGGCAACTATACCCTCACCATCTCGTGTGATGACGGGTGTAGACTCTTCATCGACGATCAGCTGATCATCAATGCATGGTGGGATCATGTAGTGCAGGATTTCACTGCTACGAAATACCTCACTGAAGGTGATCACGCGCTGCGCGTCGAGTACTACGAACGTGGTGGCGGAGCCATCATGCACTTCAACTACACATATCTCGGCACTGAAGGCTGGCTTTCAAACTACTGGAATACGCCCACCGCCGGATCGTCGCCCGCAATTCCGACAACTACCCCGAACCTTACCCGACTCGATAATAGTATCGACTTCAACTGGGGCGGCGGCTCACCTGACCCAACTATTACGAATGATAAATTCGTAATGGAATCAACTCGAACGCGCTACTTCACTGCCGGAATCTATCGTTTCATGACAACCAGCGATGATGGCGTTCGACTCTATGTTGACGGTATTCCGCTGGTCTTGAAATGGTTTGATCAAGGCGAAACCAACTCAAGCTCAGCTATGCAGATCACCGAAGGTCTGCATACCGTGAAAGTTCAGTACTACGAGAACACCGGCAGTGCAGTCGCTCGAGTTTCATGGACGCCGTATTCAGAAATCGGCTCCTACACCGGCCAGTACTTCAGCAATAAAACCCTTTCAGGCAGCCCTGTCCTCACTCGTAACGACTCAACGATCAACTTCGATTGGGGGCAAGGATCTCCTGATCCGTCACTACCGGTCGACAACTTCTCCGCACGCTGGACCAAGACGCTCTTCTTCGATGCAGGTACCTATCAATTCACAGTGACCGCTGATGACGGCGTCAGACTCTATCTGGACGACGAGTTAGTCATCGACAAATGGGTCGATCAGGGATCACCGACCTACGCAGTCAACCGTACCTTCGCTTCAGGCAATCACACCATCCGGATGGAATACTATGAGAATACCGGCGGTGCGGTTGCCAAGTTCAGCTGGAAAGCACTTAACTAGTCGATCTTTCCCTCAGTACCTGAGCCCTGTATCAAACAACACGATACAGGGCTCTTTTCTCTAAGATTTCAATTTCGGATGCCACAGCAGCCGCTCGACTGGCCGATACTTCCAACGGTGTCGCATAGGAGCGCCTTTCAAAGCATTATTATCAATAACCGTCCCGCCTCCAATATAAAAGCCAAGATGCCTATGGGCCTTACCATTGGGAGAGGTTACTTTAAGACTATAGATCACAACACAGCCGATTCGAGGTGTAGGTATATCTTTCCAGCCCGATGTAAGCAGATCTTTCTCTACCGCATTCACGGTTGTATGTAGCTCAGAAATAAGGTCGAATATCTTAAGTAGTGAACTTACATAGAACGCGCAAGCAAGATTGCCATGCTCGAGGACCTCGATATCCTTTCCCCGGATCTTGAAATGAGACTCTCGGAACATCCTTGCGTCGACGGAGCCTTTGATAGCAGCAAGATATGTTGGTCGTAACAGAAATATCGGCTTGCTCTTGGTTCTAGACATAGATACTCTTAGTATAGCACAAGGAAGATACAGGCAGAGTTACTATCGCCTCTACCAGAAGCGCCCCAGGCCTTTGGCCTGGGGCGCTTTCTACTACCATCTCTCTACTAAACTCTTATTGCAGTGTTGCTCCAGTAGTATAGTAATTCAAGTGAATCCGGCTTATATCGACTACGTCTGAGGATACATACCCTCGATTCTGGAAGGCAGACTGTGAAGAAAAAGCATGTTTCACGCCACCAGTAATCAAATAGACTGTCGTGTCACCCGGTACATGAACCAACGATACGTTCGGATACTGCGCTAGCTCAGTCGGATCAAGCGATACAATATCGCTCCATCGATTAGCACCATAGGAAGCGAACACTGCGGGCGATGGTATCGCTAACTTCAATATGCGATTATTCGCACGACGGTAGAGATAATACACGGTATTCCCATCCGACGCTTTCACCAAATGCACTAATGGGTAATTCTCGAGCGTCGCCTGCGTACTATCCTTCACCGGCAACTGATGCGCGTATTCCGCGAGTGACTTAGGGCCAGTCATGCGATAGCGCTGCCCATCAAGGATCGCATAGATATCGCTTGTACCCTGTATCTTATACAATGCAGTCGCTGAAGTAGTATCAAGCGTTGAAAATCCAAGCACGAGTACCTGTTCAGGGGCTTGAGGCGTTGTGACCGAAACTACAGGGATCTTCTTGGTCTTGAAAGTATACATGTCAGAAACGATACCTGCCCCGAACACGTCATAGGAGATGAGGTCGAAATAGTACAGCGTGTCTGGCTGCAGCTCGCTGATCAGGGCGCTATGCTGAAAGGTCCGGAATGAAGAGCTTTGCGTCACATTCTGACCGAGCCAAGTCGTGGTACCCAGACGAATGACACCAGTCGACAGCTTATTCGTATCCCAAGAAATGGTAACTTCATTCGTGCCGAGCTGCGTATCGTTAATCGTGAGCGGGCGAACATTGGAGATCGTAAGAGGTACCTTCTCAGGTTCGGTATTAGACAATGTTATGATATTCATGTCATTACCAAAGGCTGTATTATTGCCAGGATCAGATGAAGCAACCTGAAAGTGGTAGCTCGTCCCCGGCGCAAGCCCACCGACCGTAACGTCATGTATCTTTGCCATATACCCATTGCCAGCCTGAGCAGTATATACTGAGGTCTTCCCGAACTTGACTATTGAATTGGCAATTTCATTTGTTTCCCATTGAAAAGTCGCTTGGGTAGCGGTTACATAGGCAACATGTACATTGCTGATTTCCGGAATGGTCGTATCAACATACGCGGTCGTTTGGAATGTTCGATCGAATGTTGTGACAGATTGTGATCCTACTGTAGAAGTCACATCGAAATGATAGGTACTGAGCGGTGTCAGATTGGTCAGCATGATCTCATGATCATAGAACTGTTCTGACCCGATAGTGAGATACGTGCCATAGGAAGTATCCAAACCGAAATCTATGCGGGCCGTAGCAGGCACATTCGTCGTCCAATGGACAATAGCTCGTGTATCCGTTATGTCAGTTACTGATATATCCGTTATTTGCAGCATCAATTGCGCCTGAGCACTCAATGGCAAAGACACCGCTGAGATGAAAGCGATGAAAGCAATACAGTATGTTTTGGCTCTATACAGCATAGATTTTTTACTATTTTTAGCTAACAATAGACTATACTATATACTAATTATTTTGTCAAGTAACCCTCATATTGCTTGTCTGAGGAAACCGCACTATACTTCGGGCACGTCCTTTACCATGCAGTGAACAATCAACCCAAAGGTGTCCCCCACGAGGGACTCTATATAAGGAGACGACCTATGTGGCGGATACTGATCGCTCTGCTCTGGACTGCACCGGCCCTGCTCAGTACCATCTTCATCACCACCATCTATCTCCACCGGGGATTGACCCATGGCTCACTGGTGGTGAGTCGAGTTCTCGAACCTTGGCTGCGGTTATGGATATGGGTTATGACCGGCATTGTCCCCCGCGAGTGGGTCGCTGTGCATCGTAAGCATCACGCACACACCGATGAGCCGGGAGATCCTCATAGCCCGCTCGATCACGGCGTCTGGGGTGTCACTTTCAGGAACGTGAAGTACTACTCCCAGGAGGCGAAGGATCCGGAGACCATCGCAACCTATGCGAAGGACATCAAACGTGATCGATTGGACTACCTGTTCAATCACAACCTCCTGGGCATGGCCACTGGCCTGGTACTCTGGTGCCTGATCTTCGGACCCGTCGCTGGAGCCATCGCGTATGTGACGCACGGCGTCACCTATGTCCTACTCTCCGGAGCCATCAACGGCCTCGGCCACGGTCCAGGGTATGGGTATCAGAACTGGCGGAATACCGCCCGAAACCTCAGGTGGCTCGCCTGGCTGACCGGCGGCGAAGGCCTCCATAATAACCACCACGGAGCTCCCCGCTCCCCCAAGCTATCCCATGCCGCCGGGGAACAAGACCCGGCGTGGCCAGTCATTCATTGGTTGGCATCACTGCATCTCATCACCGTACACGGCAAAATCGTCGAACACCCTGCTCCTCGCGGGGTCATCATGGACAGAGTAGTGTAACACTGCCTGTCCAATTGACGCGCGTGGGATCGTACGACGTGACAACTCGACCCGCTGGCTTCACACCCAGCGGGTCACCCTTTTCAACGAATCATTGACCAGAACCGAACTTTCAAGTATAGTAATGCGGCTATGGAACACCCTAAGGACAAGATCCGCAATATCGCCATCATCGCCCACGTTGACCACGGGAAAACAACCTTGGTCGATGCGCTTTTGAAACAATCACATACCTTCCGGAATGCTGATGCTATGGGCACGACCATCATGGATTCGAATGAACTCGAACGCGAGCGCGGCATTACCATTTTCAGTAAAAACGCCGCTATTACGTGGAAAGATCATAAGATCAATATCGTCGACACGCCGGGACACGCTGATTTCGGCGGCGAAGTCGAACGTATCATGAATCTGGTCGAAGCCTGCCTGCTCTTAGTAGACGCTAAAGAGGGTCCTATGCCACAGACCAAATTCGTCCTGAAAAAAGCCATTGATGCTGGCCACAAAATCATCGTCGTCATCAATAAAGTAGACCGTAAAGATGCCCGGCCTGATTGGGTTCTGAATAAAACCTTTGATTTGTTCGTACATCTGAATGCTTCTGATGAACAGGCGAATTTCCCGGTGCTCTATGCCTCGGCCGTCAATGGACTTGCCGGCACTGAAGCAGATATGGCGAGTATGAAAGATATCTCCCCTATTCTGGATACGGTGATCAAAGAAGTTCCGGCGCCTTCAGGAGATGCGACGAAACCATTACAGATCTCCGTCGTCAACGTACGCTATGACAATTATAAAGGCCGTACCGCTATTGGTCGCGTGATGAATGGCACCGTTACCAAAGGCCAGCCGGTGGTGCATATTGATCGCGCAGGAACTACTGCTCCTGCGAAGATAACCGCTATCATGGTATTCGACGGTTTGAATAATCAGGAAGTAACCACAGCATCTGCCGGAGAAATAGTCGCGGTCAGCGGCATTGAAGATATCACGATAGGCGAAACGATTGCTGACGCGAATGAACCTATCGCCTTACCCGTGATGCAGATCGAAGAGCCAACCGTGAAAATGACCTTTGGCGTCAATACCTCTCCGTTCGCAGGAACTGAAGCGACCTATTCTACCTCCCGCAATCTCGAAGATCGCCTGAACCGCGAACTACAGAATGACGTCGCTCTTCGCGTGGAACGCGGAGCCGGTGAAGGCGCTTTCGTAGTATCGGGACGCGGTGAACTGCATCTCGCTATCCTCATAGAAAAAATGCGTCGTGAAGGTTATGAGCTACAAGTCTCCAGGCCGCATGTGATCTTCAAGGAAGAGAACGGCATCGTCGAGGAACCATTCGAGCAGGTCTATGTCGAAGTGCCGGAAACCTCCTCTGGCATTATCATCGAGAAAATGAGCAAGCGCAAAGGCGAAATGAAAGATATGCGTGTTGAGGACGGCGCTGCCTTCATGGAATTCGAGATACCAACGCGGGGATTCATCGGCTATAGGAATGAATTCATTACTGATACCAAAGGTCAGGGCATCATCAACTCATTAGTCTTGGGCTATCGTCGGGAGATCGGCGATATAGAGTCAAAGAATCATGGCTCGCTCATCGCTATGGAACAGGGAGAGACGGTAGCCTATTCATTAGACAACCTACAGGAACGCGGCACCCTGTTCGTAGGACCTGGCATTCCGGTCTATGTCGGCATGGTCATCGGACAGAATAGCCGCGCAGAAGACATGGAAGTGAATCCCTGCAAATCAAAAAAGTTATCGAATATGCGGAGCAAAGGTGATGGCGCAGGCATTCGGCTCGATGAACCACATCTGATGGACCTTGAAGCGTCGCTCGAATATATCGGCGATGATGAACTGGTCGAGGTCACTCCAAAAAATATTCGTATTCGCAAAGCCCTCCTCGATCCGCATGCACGCAAGCGTTACAATGCTGAAGTACAGGGCAAGAGATAGGCGCTCTAGTGTATAGAGATCTTGGTCCCCACCTGTGCGAACCAATATAACGGCTCCATGTTCTTATAGCTCACATTCACGCAGCCATGGCTCATCGGATGGCCGAAATTATGATGCCAGTAAGCACCATGGATATAGTAGCCGTACTTACCGGTGGCAAAATGTAAATTCCATTTCGTGTTCGGCAGGTCATACCCAGGTCCTTTATACTCCTTGACCGGCACTTTATCCAACACCGTGAACTCACCCAGGGGGGTTGGCATACCTTTGATGCCACCGGATATCGGAAATGAGGCCATTTCTACAGTACCAAAATAGTAGGTCAGCTGCTGCGTCTTGATATCGACATAGATATGCTTCTCAATGGGCGTCGTACTGGTACTCAACGGATCATGCCCAGTCGCTACCTCATCACCATCCTTAAATCCATCACCATCCGTATCAGGATTCATGAGGTCAGTCCCTAGTTTGATTTCCCATGCATCACTCAAGCCATCCTTATCGGAATCGACCTGCATCAGGGTCTTCTTATCCTTATCGCGCGGCGAAAACCCATGAGCGACCTCGCCGCCATCAGAATACCCATCACCATCAGTATCTGGATTGTTCGGGTCCGTGTGATAGATCGTCAGCTCATCATGATCGCTTAAACCATCACCATCAGTATCGACGACTGTTTGGGCGAACACGGGCCGAATGACCGCAACCACAATGAGAGCCACACTACAGAAAACCGCTGTTTTCGATCGCATAGACTGCAACATAGCAATGACTCCTTCGAACGTATGGCCCGCATGCCTCACGACATTAGGCGATCATAAACCGCTCGTATCAGTGATGCTGTTCAGCAATTTGAAATAATCGCTGTATAACTTCGCGATGATCCACACATTGACGATAAGCGACAGAATGGTAATAACGATGATAGCAATGCCGATACGCTTGGCATAGCTATCCTGCTGTCGAGCATATTTTATACCCCAACCAAGACCGAATGGCGGTACTAGGGCGCTGACTACATACATCATGATTTGTTTTGAAACAGCGGTAGAGAGCGTAGTTTCACGAAAAGGCTTGCCACACTGCATACAAAAAACAGCCCCGAATGGATTCACTGCGCCGCATGCCTGGCACATCGTAACATTGTCCATAGACCCATTCTACCGCATTGCATTAAAAAGACCTAGTACGAGAGACTAGAGCCGGCCGCTATTGTGGGCGGCAAGTCCGATCGAGGGTGAGACAGCGCTGAGCGCCAATGCTTCTCCGTCTGTAAAATCAGCGCTTCGCTTGCCAGCGCATAGTAAAGCGCCGATGAGCTTACTATTCTCAAGTACTGGCACCACCATGAGGCGCGGCCGCGCATAGGGCATCGCTCGATGCTCTGGTTTAAAATCGGCCGCAGCAATACTCAAAGGCTTTTTGGTTGTATAGACTATTGAAAGAATAGTGTCTTTATCCAGCGACTCTTGCAAGCCTATGAGATTCTCATAGTAACCAAAATCAGAAACGATCTTCAGTGTTCTCGGTATGTCTTGGAAGGTTGCAAACAATGCTTTCTCAGCATCAAATGACAAAGCTATTAACTTTATCATCTCATCTAATTGCTGCTGTGCTGGCTGCTCCATGAGCACAGTCGCGACGCCGATCAAAAGTGCCGTAGTCCTCTGCCGCTCGCGCGAGCGCAATGCCTGAACGCGCCCCAGTTGATACAGAATCGAACGTTCTCCCAGAGATGAGCGTTTCGCGAGTTCCAGGGTTTTTAACACCGAGAATTCCAACACTTCAGCCTGCATCTCACGGGCATGCACATGATACGGATACTGCTTACCTGGCTCGAGCAGGGTTGTATAGCCCCAGAGACTATGACGGCCCAATAGTTCAACCGGTATGCGTATCAGATCTTCATGTCGCTGCGGATTGCTGAAGACGAAACTTATCTCGATCTTACCTTTAAGGATGAAGATCAACTTAGCATTAGCTGACCCAGCATGATAAATAGAATCGTCTGGATTATACACCTTAAACGTGCCCGATGAAACAAAAAACTCAAGATCTCGAAGATTCACGCCGTCGAAAAGCTGACTCTGCGCCAATGCTTGTAAAGCTTCCTGAGTGTTCATATATGCTCTATACCCCTGCTACAAGTCTGTATCATTATAGACCATGGTCATAGGTATGCAAGCAGCGCCAAGATCTCAAAAAGAAACCGCTCTTCGAGTATTCAGCGCTCGTTATCCGAGATCAGACATATCTGAAAGTAAGACCTGTCGAGCGTCGCTCAAAGCTTCTTTGACCTCTTCGAGATTACCGATCAAAACCTTCTTAGATCCCAAATGCTTCTTCACCCTCTGCATGAGGCTCAGACGTGCCTGATCTGCCTGCTGCTTGTATGGGGCGTAAAAGATTGTGTCAAGATAATGCAGGGCCTTATTGACCTCCCGTTCCAGATACCGAACCTCATCCAGACGTATGCTGCTCTCTGGTCCCTTGTGGCCCGAGGAGCTGAACACACTATGATGAAGCACTAAAGCTACCTGAGCCGCCGCCTTGCGAATACTCGACTCTGAGCGCCGTTGCTCAAGCACCAACAGTTCCCTGCGAAAAGCAATGGAGGGTGTTATAGCTTGCAGCTCATCGATACGCTTGCCTACCGCATGCAAAGCGCTTATCGTGCGCGCGGCCAAGGCGGTCGGATTGATCCTGTCCTTACTATCTTTGAACCCAATGACCTTTTCCATCTGCTCTTTTGTCCTGAGCTTGAACTCATTCCGGCAACGCTCGAGCTGTAAGATAACCCCAGTGACCTCTTGGCTAAGTTCATCTTTCTCTTCTTGAGAAGCTTCTTTCCATCGAAGCAGGATCTGGTTTGCTCTCTCTATGACCTCTTCAATACTTTCTAAGTCAGCATATTCTCCCTCTCCCTGAGCTTTATCAGTATCGTACTTTTCTAGAATATGATCCTGCATTCGGATCGCAGAGTTAAGTCCATCTACTTTCTGCTTCACCAGCTGAGGACGCTCACTAGGAATCTTCGTCCACCGTGATATTTCTACCCAGCCTTCGGTCAAAGGCCTGATGCCGCCATCCTGCATATTCTCTAACCACTGTTGCTCGCTTGGCTCCAAGTTGCCAGTATAGAATCTCTTATTCGGGAGCTCCTTGATTATTTCATGAGCAACCTCTCCTACAGTATCCACCGAGCCATCAGGATGCTCTTCGAGATGCTCATCCACAGCTTCATTGACACGATGCGCCTCTTCCAGCACTTTCTTTTCATGAGGGAATGATTCGAACATTTTTTCAGATTTCATAGTATTGAGTTATTGCACTATAAATATACCATATTGATCCCCTAAAATATACTAAATACAGTGCCCATCTGCTGCTCGTCTTTCAAGCGAGTTTCAGTACTATGCCATGAAAAAACCCGACACACAGTCAGGATTTTTCATGGCTACAAGAAGATGATTGTTATGTCCCGTTGGCAGGGGTGCTAGGATTCGAACCCAGACTAAAGGTTTTGGAGACCTCTGTGCTAGCCATTGACACTACACCCCCAAAGGCCCTGCCAGTGGGACACAACGGTGCTGTTACTTGTTCTCTTTGTGCATCGTGTGCTTCTTGCACCACGGACAAAACTTCTTGATCTGCAACCGCTCTTTAACGGTCTTTTTGTTCCGCTTCGAGTAGTAGTTAATGTGACGACATTCGCTACACTCAAGCTTTATCAGCGTATCCTGTGACATACTTTCTCTAGTTAATTAGTTTGATTAATTGATGCCCGACAATATCGGGACGAATAGAGTGGAGCCGTTGACCAGGATTGAACTGGTGACCTCATCCTTACCATGGATGTGCTCTACCAACTGAGCTACAACGGCTTAACTTGCAACTTTACAAGGTTCTCTTTCTTGTGTTTTGGCCAAGACTTGATCTGCGCTTCTCGCCTCATCGCTGTGCTCTTTGAACGGAACGACTCCCAGTATACTATCTTGACGGGCCTGCGATACTTTGTGTATTTCGCTCCTTTCCCGGAATTGTGTCGAGTCTCCCTTGCTTTCAAATCAGCACAATACCCGGTATACAATGTTGCATCAGAACAGCGAAGAAGGTAGATGAAATACTTTTTCATAACGCTTTTTCTCCTGTCCCTCGGCTCGCTGCGCTCGCTCAGGACATCGCGCAATGATATGCGCTCTGGTGGGCCGGGAAGGATTCGAACCTTCGAAGGCATAAAGCCAACAGATTTACAG
>CAYRBH010000018.1:5085-20589 GCA_964422585.1 uncultured Gammaproteobacteria bacterium | reverse complement strand
GAGGATATTCTTACGATGTTTGACGTGGCCGACGCCGCGTTTGACTCTTGGCATAGTAGTACGGTGTTATCGTGGTGTTTAAATATACGGCATCGTTCGCTGAATATGTCGCTTGTTGACCTTGGATAAGATCTTGTCTCGGCGCTTATTCAGCGTTACTTTACCTGACTCTCGTGAATTGAAGTGATTTTGCCCTCCGGTGCGAATTCGGATTTTCTTACCGCCGGTCACCTTCACCCGTTTGGATACGGCTTTGTGCGTTTTAAGTTTCATAGATATTATGCTTTCTTTGATAGTACTACGCTGATTGTGCCGCCCATCATGCTGATTGATTGTTCTTGGGCTGTGGGCACGCCTAAGTCTTTGATAAAGGTCAGGATCATCTCTTTTCCTTGCTGCGGATAGGCCTTCTCTCGGCCGCGGAGTCGCATTTCTATCTTCACTTTATGACCCTTAGTAAGGAATTTACTCGCTTGATCGATCCGCACCTGGCGGTCATGGTCGCCGATCTTGAATGAGAGGCGTAGTATCTTGACATCAAGCGTCTTGGACTTTTTCTGTTTCTGCGACTGGATGTATTGCCATTTACCGAGGTTCATGATGCGGCATACCGGAGGAGTGGCAAGCGGCGACACTTCGATCAGATCGAGTTCCAGGTCTTCCGCCCTTCGTAAGGCATCGCTGGTTTTCATGACACCCAAGTTCACGCCTTCTTCGTCGATGACGACAACCTCAGGGACTCGGATCCATTGATTGACGCGGAAGCGTTTCACTTCCTGCTGCGGGGCTCGTCCGCGATATGAAAAACGTCTTTGAATTGTTGTAGTGGTTAGTGATTAGATATCGTTTAGTATTTTTTGATCCATCTTGCGAGCTGCTGATGAATGGTGGAGATGAGGGGTATCGCACCCCTGTCTGTTATATACGCGTTCGAAAACGTCTACAAGCATAGTCAACTGAGAAGTCTCGAATTGCTGTTTCGGCTGACAGAACAGGCAATCCCAGTCACGCATGGTTTCGGTTAGTCGCGCGAGTGACAGAACTTGAGTAACCTAGTCTGATGAATGGCGCTCGTTCAACCCTTCAGACAAAGACTGATGAGCGGTCCTGGCACGTAATTATGCTAGAACTGGTGCGAGGTTGTTCACCTGGAACAGGCTAGCAACTTTCGCGAATACATTTTTTGCATTTCTGCTTTCCGACCGTTTAATGAGGGCTCGGAGCTCAGCATGCTGTTTTCGAGTCGTCTATACCATCAAATGAAGACATCCCCGTGTTATCTGACACGTGAGTTCAAACGTCGTTTGAACTCTTTCTCTTTGATAGCTTTTCGCTTGTCAAATTGCTTGTTGCCCCTTGCGAGAGCAATACTTACTTTCACTAAACGTCTCGAACTATACACTGATACTGGTACAATTGTCAAGCCTTTTGTGCTGAGACTACCTCTTAATTGATCTAATTCTCTTTTGGTTAAGAGCAATTTACGATCATGGTCAGGGACATAGTCTTTTTGATCAGCGCCGCTTTTAGCATAGCGGGCTATCTTTGCACCGATAAGCCAAGCCTCGCCGTTCCGTAGATGTACATAGGCGCCATCAAGTTGTATGAGCCCGGCTTTGACTGATTTGACTTCGGCTCCCGTCAGCACAATGCCAGCCTCGAATTTCTCAAGGTGCTGATAGTCGAAGAATGCTTTTTTATTACGGGCAAGGTCCATAGAAAAACAGTGTTATTTTTATATTGATAGTATGCTACTATGACTACTATATATGATACCATTTCAGAGGAAAAGTATCGTTATCCCGTTCCTGGTATTGAGTGGTGTGTTCGTAGTCATCCATGGAAGCCAGGCAACAGTGATCGTGCAAGACACTTTCGAAGGTACTGGCTGCTCACGCTCTACTTTTTGGCGTCAGGACGATAGGCCGACGCATTACTGCTCAGGGAGCTATGTCGCAGGCACTAACTGTGCTACGTCACCTGGTAGCGCTCGTTGCTCGTGTTTGGTTGATAGTGACTGTACCGGCGGGCGAACGTGCTTTGATGACCCGGATGCACAGGGTCCTGAAATAGGAACGAGGAATGGCATCCCAACTCCTTCGGGCGGCGGCTCATGTTATGTCTATAAACATTATCATGGCGACGAGTCATCAACATACTTGAATTCAAGTGATGAATTAAATCAAAGTCTCGGGACTGGTCCGTATAACTCAAGTTCGAGCAGCAATTGGCCTGCTGGTACCAAAAGTACGCACACCTGGCATAGTGTCGAGTACTTGTATTTTGACAGTCAACATAGTGGTGTGAATGAGCCGACTGGGACGGCTGGCGCGTTGTATCATCCGATTCATCAAAAATTAGGGAAGTGGATTTTGAGCGACACATGGACTGCCGCCGACGCCAGCTGTTCGAATCCAGAGAATGTAATAAACCTCGCGCATGTGCGAGGAGCGACTGGTGGAGATACCACGGTGCCTATGAGCTGGATGAGCTTTATGGAAGCATCGGGTACGAAGGCGGGCGGCTGTGCCCAGGGCACGCCTGGCTACGCCAACGATGAACCGCCGAATCCATGGAATTTAGATTTTGGTAATGGCATCAACTTAACCTGGGATACCTGGCATAAGGTAGAGACCTATGTTAATTTGCGCGGCACCTGCACGGGTGGTGCTACCAGTAATACAGGCTGCTCTGATCAAATGCGTGTCTGGGTTGATGGCGTGTTGGCCGTGACAGCTGATACAGGTAATTTTGCCGGTGGTACGACCGGCGCAAATTTGCGAGGACTGTCTAAGTTTTGGTTTTTGGGTAATGCCTCTGCATCAGGTGGGCCGGTAAACTATTGGCTGTATCTTGATTCGGTGTGTGTTGGTACGTCGTATAGCGACTGCACCGGAGCCCCCTATAATGCCACTATGGCTCAAGCTGAATTTGGCGGAGTACCTGCCGATACGCAAGCGCCAACGAACCCTACGAACCTCCAAACATCTGTTTCGGTTTCTTCGCTATTTGAGCATATCGCCATTTGGATTGCAGGTGTTGTATCAAATGTACTACATTTTTTTACTGGTAAGGGTTGAGAAAGCCGGGTGGCCGTTAACAAGTTTTTTTGCTATACTAATACCAACGTTCACTTGCTGCAAACATGAAACAATCTAAAAGCACTACCAAATTTTGGTTAACATGTGCCCTGGGCTCGGTTTTACTTTTTGCTTTTCAAGTGATTTTTGCCGCAACACACGACGTGACGCTCACCTGGACCGCATCGACTGATAATGTTGGCGTGACTGGGTATAAAATTCTACGCAGCACGACTAATGGCGGTCCGTATACACAGATCGCAACAGCCGCTGGAACCACCTATACGGACTCAACAGTTTCCTACAGCACAACGTACTATTATGTTGTGCAGGCATATGATGCCGCAAACAACACTTCAGGCAATAGCAATCAGGCAACGGCAGTAGTGCCAGCACAACCTGATTCGGCTGCGCCAACCGGTGTGGGGAATAGTACCCCAGTAGCAAGCGCTACTAATGTCTCCATAACACCGACGCTGACTGCGCTCACAGCGAGCGATGCAACAACGCCAATTTCATATTACTTTGAATTGTATCAGGGCACGCAATGTACAGGTGCAACATCCCAGACGCGGGCGTATGCAACATCCGCAAGCTGGAATCCGAGCAGCCTAAGTTATGCAACGACCTATGCCTGGCGCAACAAGGCTCGTGACGCTGTTTCTCCAACACCTAATGAAAGCGCTTTTGGAACATGTACCACCTTTACTACTGCAGCAGCTCCAGATGTAACGCCACCCACGCTATCAAACGGACAGCCAACCGGAACATTGTCTGTTGGTACAACCCAAACCACCATTTCAGTAACAACCAATGAAGCTGCTACGTGCCGCTACGGCACGGCCGATGCTGCCTATGCGCAATTGCCAAATCCATTTACGACCACAGGTGGAACAAGCCATAGCTCACTGGTTACCGGTCTTCAAAACGGACAAGCGTATACCTACTATGTGCGCTGTTCTGATCAGAGTAATAATCTGAACCCCAGTAGTTATTCAATTCAATTTTCTATTGCCGCAGATACTACGCCACCAACGCTTTCAAATATTGCTTCCGGATCAATTACTCAGACATCGGCAATTATTACCTGGACAACGAATGAAGCTTCCGACTCTGATGTTGGTTATGGCACGAGCATTTTCTATGGCCAGACACAAAGTAATGCCCAGGCAGTCACGAGTCATACGGTTGCGCTTTCGGGCCTCACTGCCGGCACAATGTACCACTATCATGTTCGCTCAACCGACGTTTCTGCCAATACGAGCGCATGGAGTACGGATCAAACATTTACAACCGACGCCCCGCCCGCGCAACCCAATCTGTGTGGTAATGGTGTTATTGACGCAGGAGAAGAGTGCGATGGTTCAAATCTGAACAATGCGTCGTGCACTACGCTTGGTTTTAGCTCAGGTACGGTTTCTTGCAGCGCAAGCTGTACGTTTGTGACAACACAATGTGTCGTTGCCCAGCAATGTACTGAGCAATGGTCATGCGCTGATTGGAGCTCATGTTCTGGTGGTACACAGAGTAGAACCTGCACTGATGTGAATTCTTGCGGCACGACCACTAGTCGCCCGGCTCTATCACAAAGCTGCACCGTGCCATCATCCGGTGGTGGCGGAGGCGGCGGATCAAGCTCTGGCGGCGGGTCAAGTTCTGGTGGGTCTTCATCCGGTGGTGGTGGAGCATATACGCCTCCAAGCTCATCAGGTGGTGGTACGAATGGCGGCGCCAGCGGAGGCTCCTCTGGTGGTTCAAATGCAACTTCGCCATCAACGTCGACTAACCCTACGATTGCTCAGCATATTAAAGATATTATTGCACGCGAAAAGGCCCGGGCAATTGCGCTTAATATCACACTCCGCAATCGTCTCCTTGGCTGGATATTGTTGCAGACGCAAGAGAAGGGTGAGGCTTGGTACCTTGAACCACTCTCAAAGCTTCGATACTACCTTGCGAATGGTGATGAGGCCTATAAGATGTTGAGCAGATTTGGGCTGGGTATCACCGATGCAGATCTACGTCAAATTCCGATCGGCATTTCGAGTTGTTTCCAGGGTACTGACACTGACGGTGATGGGATCCCTGATAAGATGGAAGAAGGTTTAGGAACTGATATAACTAAGGTAGATACCGATGGCGATGGTTTCAGTGATAAGGATGAAATCCTTAGAGGCTATAATCCTCTGGGACCAGGGAAGCTTCCGGTCAATAACTCGCTTATCAATCGTCTCAAAGGCAGAATACTCCTGCAAGTTCAAAAGAACGGGCAAGCCTGGTATGTGAACCCCAAAGACGGCAAACGCTACTATGCTCAGAACGGTGACGCTGCCTATCAGGTCATGCGCTGTCTGTCGCTGGGCACCTCGAATAGCGACTTAAACAGTATTGCGACAGGAGAGTAGTTAGATGAAAAAGAACATACTTAGCGCTGCGATTGGCATCATAGTACTCTGTGTCGCGCATCAGGCATTTGCCGCAACTCGCTATGTCGCGACCACCGGGAGCGATACGTCAAATACCTGCAGCGCTAGCGGATCACCCTGTGCGACTATTCAACATTGCGTATCGCAAATGGCGGCAGGAGATACCTGTACGGTCGCGGACGGCACCTACACTGATCAGGCTCAAGCTTCAGCCTCGTTTAGCTGCACCTCCCAAGCCCCTTGTACCATCAAGTCGACAAATCCACTTGGCGCGGTCCTTGTTTTTACACCAAGCGGCCCAACTAGTTATCAGATCCTTATCAACGGGAATAATTGGGTGATCGATGGATTTAAGGTACAGGAAAATTATCAGCGCGGTTTTGTACAGGACATTGGTACCACTGGTCTTACTTTTAAAAATAATCGTGTCGAGATCAGCCCATACTACGGCGAGAGCGCGCTCTATGTCACCGGCACTTCAAATGTAACCATTCAAAATAACTGGGTGCATCATTATCCGGGCTGTGTGAATGATGCGGTCCGCTGTGCATCAGGTGGGTACGACTCGTGTGATTTTGTCGAAGATCCTGCAGGCGCTTCTTTTTTAGATGCAGAATTTAACATCAATGGAGCCGGCGGAAGCAATATCGTGATCACCGGCAATGATTACGGTCATATGCGAAATCCTATGTCGGTCAGAAATTACACAACAGTGACCTACTCCAGAAATAAATGTACGAATGCGACGAATCACGGTTGCATTGAAGGAGACGACCTGAATGGCGTCGTCATGGAAAATAATATCGCAGATATTGATACTGGTCCTGGTTGCACTGATGGGTCTGAGGTATACCAGTCATCGCTGTGGGACAGCTACTGTGCAGCGAACGTAACCATCAGGAACAACACCTCAGTCGGCCAAGGCTTGGGTTGGGCGCAGCAATTAGTGGACTTAGAGCCGAATCATGGAGCAGCTTCTGCGTGTGGCGATAGTGCCGGGCCGAATGTGTGTGCGAATGGCGGATGTTTCCAAAGCTATTCTATTTACAATAATATCGTCTATGATGGCGCAAATCATAGCGGCTGGTTTGGATTCACCGCTGGAACGGCAGGAGGATTGAGCGGCACGCAGCCTCGGTATCGCACGAACTATGATTTAGTGAATGATCCTTCAGGTCCGTGCATTGGAACATACGGCAATAGCACCTACTGTAGCTGGGCGCAGTGGCAAGCAGCAGATATTGACGGCGATGGAACACCAGAGGATGTGAACGGTAAAAATTCGGCACCGCAATTCGTGAGTTATGCGGGCCATGATTATCATGCAGCATCTGCTGCGGCCCCGCAGGTCAATGCAGGCGGCAACTCCGGACTCTATACGTGCCCAAGCGTTGATTACGATGGCAACCCTCGCAACGATGGTCAATGTGACATCGGAGCTTATGAACTCCAGGCCGCAGCCGTTGGTGATACGCAAGCGCCAACAGCTCCCGCTAATCTCACCGCTTCGGTCACGGTCGCAACTATCATACGATCCTGGTTTATCGCATTTGTTACCGCAATTGCTCGACTGTTCTCATAAAAACCAGTATACTCCGGTATATGAAGATGAATATATATGCGGTTCTTCGCGATACTATTGCTCGTATCAGTCAGAACCTATGGCCGGAAGTAACGGACCTTCATTTTTCTTGTACAGAGCCAGATATTGCGGAACATGGTGATTACGCGACCAATGTCGCAATGGTGCTGGCAAAGAAGATACAGAAATCACCGCCCGAAATCGCGGCCACTTTGCTTGCAGCGCTTCAGGAAGACGCGATCATCCGGAAGTTGGTGCACAAAACTGAAATTGCAAACCCTGGTTTTATCAATTTTTTTCTCAACGCGGAATCGCTTGCTGCTCAAGCGGGAGGCTTTCTTACAGATCTTGGTAGCAAGAAGCAGCTGAAAGAAAAAATTGTCATCGAGCACACCAACGTGAATCCGAATAAAGCAATGCATATCGGTCATCTCCGCAATGCTATCTTGGGAGATACTATCAATACGGTATTGCGGCGAGCTGGTTTTCAGACTGAAGTACAATACTATGTCGATGACACGGGCGTGCAGGTTGCCGACACGTATCTTGGTTTGAAAGAATCACAGCTCACACAAAATCCCGGAGAGAAATTTGATCACTTTTGCTGGCGGGTATACAGCTCTATCACCCAGGCTTATGAAACCAAACCGGAATTGTTGACTAAACGAACCTTAGTGCTGCACGAAATTGAGAAAGGCGCCAATCCTACGGCACAGGAGGTCAAAAAGTTAGCCACACAGATCCTCGAAGAGCATCTCGAGACGATGAGTAAGCTTCACATTGGATATAGTTTACTCGTCTGGGAAAGTGATATTTTGGGCTTTGGTTTTTGGCAAACAGCATTCGAAACTTTGAAAAAGTCACCAGTGTTCCTGAAAGAAACAGAAGGCAAAAATAAGGGTTGCTGGGTTATCAAGTCAGAAGAGGATTATGACAGCCATGACTATAGCCCTGATAAAGTCATCGTCAAATCAGATGGCACCGTGACCTATACAGGGAAAGACGTTGCCTATCATCTCTGGAAATATAATGTGCTGGGCAAAGATTTTCTCTATAGCGCCTGGAAAGATGCGCCGCAAGCCACGCCACTTGCGACTACGAATCAGCAAGGCAAGAAATCCAACGCCTATGGTCATGCAGACCGCGTCTATAATGTGATTGACGTGCGTCAGAGCTATCCGCAAGCAATGGTGAAGCTGACGCTCGATAGCCTTGGTTTCAAGAAGCATGCCGATAACTTACGACATGTTTCCTATGGTATCGTTTCATTATCTGAGCATACAGCCAAGAAGCTTGATCTGAGCGTTGAGACTGGGAAGAAGGTTTACTCAATGTCTGGTCGCAAAGGCATTGGCATCAAGGTTGATGATCTACTCGATATAGTGGAGGAGCAGATCAAAAAAGCTGCCTACGAGGTAACAAGCGCTAGGGGAGCAGAGGCGATCAGCCCTCGTGAAGTTGCTGTTGGCGCGATTAAGTACTTTATGCTGCGCTATAGTCCGCAAACAGATATTATCTTCGACCTTGATGAAGCGTTGTCGCTGGAGGGGAATACCGGTCCATATATTCAGTATGCGCATGCACGGATGGCTTCTATTCTAGATAAATCTGGAGAGAAGACATGTGTGTTTCCAAAGCACTTAGCGCTCAGCTCAGAAGAGGAGCGGCTACTGAAAAAAATCTATCAGTGGCCTGAGGTGCTGGAGCGGGTGACGCACGATTTAAATGTGAACGCTCTGACAAGCTATGCTTTTGAACTTGCGAATACCTTCAATAGCTTCTACGAAGCACAGCCAGTCCTCAAAGCAGAGGGTATGCTGCGTGAGCAGAGGATAGCATTGGTAGGCACGTGTAGAGAGGTGTTGGCAGATGTACTCTCGGTGCTCGGTATCCAAGCGCCAGAAAAGATGTAGATCAGTAGTAACAGCAAGCTATACACAGCCAGCCGCCACGACGCAAGTCGTGGCGGCTGCGTATCTGTGCATAACAACTGTTTAACCATAAAGTATAAAGTAAATAGTAATACTTGACACTTTATACTTTATGCTGTATAGTTATTCCTATACCCCTCGGAAGAGGAGTGGCGGCCGAGCTCAAACCGCTCAAAAGCCCAAGGTATGCAAAAAAACAAAAATAAAAAATACAAAACCCTGGGTTTTCGTGTTATTCACGCATCTGAAGGTAAAACTCAGAAGCTCATGAAAATCGGTGAGATTGCGCAGCAATACCAGTTATTGCCGTCGACAATTAATTTCTATACACGCGAAGGGTTATTGCCGGAAGACGCTCGTAGTCGCGGCGGCTATCGGCTCTATCATCGTGATCGGACCATCGAGCGTTTAAGACGCATCGAGCACCTTCAAAATGTTAAGCGCTTATCAATTGAGGAAATAAAGAAAGTCTTATGACGCAGAGGACCCAATTGAAGCGCGCGCATCTGTTCACTGTTTCGGCTCCGCGCAACAAGTTCTTCTTGCCGCGGCAGAAGAAACAGAGGAGGAGTATGTTCCAGCAGGTGTACACGCTTTTGTTTTAACCATGAAGGACCCATCCATGCAGAGGGTCCTTTCTGGTTTCTAGAGAAGTTGAAATGTTACTCATTCTAGGCTACTATAGCCTTTGACGATATGATCAAAATCCCAGAAAAAGAAATAGAAATCCTCGACTTTTGGAAACAAAACGAGATTTTTAAGAAGTCGATGGAGAAACAAGCTCCGAACGGAGACTATGTCTTTTATGAAGGGCCACCAACGGCGAATGGTAGGCCTGGGCTTCACCATGTCTTGGCACGGTCATTCAAAGACATCATGTGTCGGTACAAGACCATGCGTGGGTATCGTGTCTTGCGGAAAGCAGGTTGGGATACACATGGATTGCCAGTGGAGATTGAGGTAGAAAAGGCTTTAAATATCTCAGGCAAGCAACAGATTGAAGAATATACTGTGGAAGCATTCAATAAGAAATGCCGTGAGTCAGTATGGAAGTATCAGGAAGAGTGGGAACGGATGACGCGGCGCATGGGGTATTGGGTTGATCTTGAGCATCCGTATATCACGTATACCAATGAGTATATTGAGTCAGTCTGGTGGGTCGTGAAACAGGCTTGGGACAAAGGTTTAGTGTATCAAGGCCATAAAGTAGTGCCGCATTGCCCGCGCTGCGGAACGTCGCTCTCATCGCATGAAGTTGCGCAAGGATATAAGCTGGTGAAAGAACCATCGGTCTTTATTAAATTCAAAGTGACCAAAGGCAAAGGCGCGGTACAGAGCGGTGATTATATCTTGTCATGGACCACAACGCCGTGGACCTTGCCAGGTAATGTAGCACTGGCGATCAGCGAAAATATTAACTATGTCCGAGTCAAAGTCGGCAACGAACATTTTGTGCTTGCTGAAGCGCTTGTTTCTTCAGTTTTGAAAAACGACTATGCACTTGAGCAGACTTTCAAAGGTTCTAAACTTGTTGGTATCGAATACAAACCATTATTCCCGGGCGCCATTGATCCAGGTGATAAAAAAGCATGGTACGTTGCTCCTGCAAATTTCGTGACTACGGCGGATGGTACTGGTGTGGTGCATACTGCAGTCATGTACGGTGCCGAGGACTATGATTTAGGAATGGAAATAGGTTTGCCTGCTGTTCATACTGTTGATGAAGCCGGAAAGTTTTTGCCAAGTGTTACGAAATGGGCCGGGCAATTCGTAAAATCAAAAAAAGTAGAAGAGGGCATTATCACTGATCTGAAAGAGCGAGGATTGCTGCTTTCAGTGCTGGACTATGAACATGATTATCCTTTCTGCTGGCGATGCGATACACCGCTTCTGTACTATGCAAAGGATTCATGGTTTATCAAAATGAGCGCTTTGAAAGATGAGTTACTGAAAAACGCGAGCGAGATAAACTGGTATCCGGCGCATATCAAAGAAGGCCGTTTCGGAGAATGGCTCGAAGGCGTGAAGGACTGGGCTATTTCTCGCGAGCGGTACTGGGGCACGCCATTACCAATCTGGAAATGTGATGCATGCGGTAAGTATCGCTGCGTTGGATCTATTGCTGAACTTGAAACAGACATTAAAGATCTACATAGGCCGTATATTGATGCAGTCATGTTGCAATGTGATTGCGGCGGAGCTATGAAGCGTGAAGCAGAAGTCATGGATGCGTGGCTTGATTCTGGGTCTATGCCTTTTGCGCAGCATCATTATCCTTTTGAGAATAAAGAGCTTATCGATTCTGGAGCGGCGTTTCCTGCCGAATATATTTCTGAGGCGATTGATCAGACACGTGGCTGGTTTTATACCTTGCTCGCAGTTTCAACGATCTTAGGCAAAGGAACGAGTTATAAAAATGTGATTTGCCTTGGTCATATCAATGATACGCACGGCAAGAAAATGTCCAAGTCAAAAGGCAATGTTATCAGTCCTTTCGAAATGATGGACAAATATGGCGCTGATATTGTCCGGTATCATTTGTATACCATCAATCAGCCTGGTGAGATTAAGTTGTTCGATGAGAAAAACCTTGTCGAAGCATCTCGCCAGGTTATTATGACCTTGCTCAATGTAGTGAGTTTTTACGGATTGTATGCGAAAGGTACTGTCAAAGCTTCTGCTGACTCGAAACATATCATGGATCGCTGGATCAGGGCCTTACTCAATGAGAAGATCAACTTCATCACCAAGGAGCTAGACGCATACGATATCACTGAAGCAACCCGCGCGCTCGGTGAATATATTCAGGAGCTTTCTGTCTGGTATATTCGCAGAAGCAGAGATCGATTCAAAGATGAAGCAACACGGACAGAAGCATTGCAGACCTTGAACTATGTATTGCTGAATCTTGCAAAACTAATGGCGCCGTCAATGCCGTTTATTTCTGAATATCTTTGGAAAGAGTTGGGAGCAGAGGAAGCTGCCTCAGTGCATGTATCAGAATGGCCCAAATCAGAAACAGTAGATCAGCAATTACTGGATCATATGCAAGCTGTGCGCGTGATCGTCGAGAAAGCACATGCGTTACGTGCCGAAGCTGGTATTAAAGTGAGGCAGCCATTGGCAAGTCTGGAAGTTACTACAGATTTTTCTGATGAGCTTAAAGAAATTATTGCAGACGAAGTGAATGTAAAAAAAATTATCGTTGGAAAAGAATTGAAACTCGACATAACAATGACTGACGAGCTTAAGGCCGAAGGAACTCTCCGTGAACTGATCCGCACGACAAATGCATTACGTAAAGAAAAAGGCTTGAAACCAAGCGATGTGATTACAGTCACCTTCAGTACTGCGAGTGAGGCATTGAAAAAGGTAATCACTCAATTTAGTGAGCAGCTCTGTAAACAGACCATTGCCAAGTCCTGGACTGAGGGAGCAGCGACAGGGCAGGCTGCAAAGGTCAATGGCGAAGAAATCATACTTTCGTTCTAATGGCATTCAAAACTGAAGCGATAGTGCTACACGCGAGGACCCTCAAGGGCGCCGATCGCATCTATGAGCTCTTAACGCCGCGTGACGGGAAATTATCAGTCGTGGCTCGCGGAGCCGGCAAGTCAACGAGCAAGATGGCGGGTCACTTGGCGCCATTCGCCCATGTGCAGCTCATGATAGGACGAGGACGCCAAGATCATCTGGCAGGCGCCGCGACGATTAATAGCTTCAGCATACTCAGGGAACAGTGGTTTGATTTTATTTTAGCCTCATCTCTGGTAGAATTACTCCAGCGCATCAATGTGCCCGGCCAGGCGGCACTCGAAGAGTTCGAATTGCTGCGAAGCACCTTGGAGCGGTTGACCGATGTAACGCTCTCGAAGCGCGAGAAGGTGTTGATGGCACGTATTTTTCTTTGGAAAGTGTTGACGCTCTCTGGTTGGCGGCCGAATCTCATGCAATGCGCAGTATGCCAGGAGAGTTTCAATGGAGGAAATGTCTACTATCAACCGGTAAAAGGCTTCATTTGTTTCCGACACCCTGCTGATGGTATGCTGCTAACTGAAGGGCTGTTACCGTTCTTGGATGCTATTATGTCCGGCGCTGATTGGGATGAGATTGTGGAACAGGCAGGTACTAATGGTCTGGAGAAGCAATGGTTGCAGATTAGTCAGGTGTATTATCAAGACATCATTAGCTATCCTTTACAGTCATTAAAATTGTTCAGCTATGTTTAGCACCAGGAAAATTGATATGGACGCGGCCGGACCCAAAACGCCGGTCCCTTTGAAAAAAGTCGGCTCGAAAGATCAGTCGCGTGTTTCAGTGCGCGCTATGTCCTCGGAGTATGGTTCATTCGGCAGACGACCGATACCAGAGGAGTATAAGACTTTCGAACGTGGCCACTCAGGCGGCTGGGGGTTCATTATTTTCCTTTTTTTGCTTTTCGCCGCTACCGTCGGGGGTTTTTACTATTGGAATACGCGTCCGCCGGTTGTCCAGGGGGATAGCGTCGACATGTCCGTAGCGGGCCCCGACTCAGTTGTCTCGGGCTCTGAGGTGACCTATACGCTTTCCTATCAGAACAAGGATGTCGTAGCCCTGCGTACCGCTGAGCTTGATGTGCAATGGCCTGACGGCTTCTACTATGACAGCTCTTCTGAAAAACCGACGGGAGATACCGCGACCACATGGAATCTTGACCCCTTGGATCCTGGTCAGAAGAAAGAATTGACCATCAAAGGGCAGCTCGTCGGCTTGAAAGACCAGAAACAGCTGGCAGTGTTCAGGTTGTCGTATCGGCCAGACAATATCAATTCGGATTTTGAGGCGAAAAAAACGGTCGAGACTCTGATCTCGGATGCTCAGATAGATGTCACGCTGGATTCTCCGGCGAAGGTTTTGGCTGGTCAGAATGTCACGTTCACTGCCACGCTGAAGGATCTGACCGCTAACACGCTGACTGCGCTGGATATCAATACAGTGCTGCCGAAGGATTTCGATATAGCGACGACTGATCCAGCTTTGGTTGATGGCCATTGGAAGGGCGATGTCACCGTTGACAAGCCATTGGTATTGAAGATCAACGCGAAGGTCGCAAGCGATGGTGACGGGCCTCAGGCTTGGGTCATGGAGATCAGTCAGGCAGACAATGGACAAACCCGCAAGCTACTGCATAAGGAATTGCCCGTACTAGTCGTCAGTCCTGATGTGGGGATTGATTTGAAGATCAATGGCCAGAGTTCAGGCTTCGATAGCGATTATGGCGAGGTGCTGAATTATGAACTCAAGGTCACGAACCAAGGCACGTCGCCCATTACCGACGTTAAAGTGACCGGACTTATGGACAGCGACGTTATTGATCGTAAAAATGTGCAGTCGACTGGCACCGCTGACAAAGATAGTATCGTCTGGACCAAAGATCAGATACCGGGCCTCGCGAATATGGAACCTGGTGACCAGGTACTCATTTCTTGGAAAGCTCCATTGCTCCAGAAAGGGACAGTCGGTCGAGCCACGGTTGATACGCTTATTACGGTCGAGCTGGATGGATTGCCGAATTGGCAGAAGACCTCCTCAGTCTTCGTTGTTTCTGTCGGCCAGGGACTGGTATTCAGCCAGAACCTCTATTGGAATCTCGGTGGCCAGAAGGTCGGCAGCGGTCAACTGCCCCCGGTCACCAATGAAAAAACAGTGTACTTGGTGGCCTGGTCGCTCGATTCCGGCAGTCAGGATTTCGATACCGTCAGCGTTTCAGCATTTCTGCCGCCGAAGGTCACCTTCGTTTCGACCGGCGATGTGGATGAGGGCACTATCAAGTATGATCCGGATACGAACCGCCTCGAGTGGCAGATCAATAACTTTTCGAGCAAGTTGCTGCCGCTGAAAGCGACATTCACGGTGAAGCTCGTGCCGACCGATGAGGACAAGGGTACTATCATGCAGGTTTTGAATCCGGCGACTATTGTTGCTTCTGGCCAAGAAGTCTTTCAGAGCAAGAGCTTCGGTATCATGACGAATCAAGTCATCACGACCCAGTCCGGCGACACGGGTACCGTCATAGAGTAATGCGCAAGAGTCAATTCATTCTTAAGAAGCGCTCAAAGGTGAACGCAGCACGCGTGGGGATTTTGAAAACGGCGCATGGCCCTGTCCTTACGCCGTTGTTCATGCCTATCGCGACTAAGGCTTCGGTCAAAACACTGCAAGCCTCTGAAGTCAAAGCTTTGGGCGCGGAGATTATCTTGAGCAATACCTATCACAATCTCGTGCAGCCAGGGCTCGCCGTCATCAAGAGATTCGGCGGTTTACATGGCTTCATGCACACTAATCTGCCAATGCTGACTGACTCGGGCGGGTTTCAGATATTCAGTTTAGCGAAGTTGCGGAAGATCGACGCGGACGGTGTGACGTTCCAGTCGCATGTCGATGGCAGGAAGCTGCGCATCACCCCGGAGGAGTAGATCCGTATCCAAACGGCTCTTGGCAGCGAC
>CAYRBH010000018.1:977-5075 GCA_964422585.1 uncultured Gammaproteobacteria bacterium | reverse complement strand
CCCCAGGGGGGTCATACGGTATTCAAAAGGCTTGTTGCAGCGAAATGATAATGGCATTTGATCATTTTCCAGGATTTCCTGCGACGCGGAAACAGGCTGAGTATGCTGTACAGCTTACGACCGAATGGGCGAAGCGTTGCATCGCAGAAAAACAGCGGCTCGAGAAGAAGAACCCCCGGGTAAAGCAGCGGCTGCTTTTCGGCATCGTTCAAGGTTCGACATTCAGGGATCTGCGAGAGCAGTCGGCTGGTGAACTCACCAAGCTTCCATTCGATGGATACGCGGTCGGCGGGCTCGCCGTCGGCGAGCCCGCCGCAGAGATGTATAAAGTACTCGACTATACCGTGCCACTCCTGCCAGAAGACAAGCCTCGCTATCTCATGGGCGTCGGCTATCCTGATAATATCGTTGCAGCGGTACAGCGAGGTATTGATATGTTCGACTGTGTCATTCCGACACGAGAGGGGAGGCATGGCAGGCTTTTCACATGGACACGAAAAAAACCAAATGGCGATTTTTATGCTACGTTGAATATCACAAATGCGAAATTCAAAACAGATAAGAAGTCGATCGACCCAAAGTGCGATTGCGCAGCCTGCGCGAATTACTCTCGTGCCTATCTGCATCATTTATTTAAGACCGGTGAACCATTGGGTCAACGGCTAGCCACTATGCATAATGTGAGATTTTACCTCCAGTTGATGGAGCGGATTAGGTCAGCGCGCTAAGCGTTGACTTTTTGGCACTATTGGAGTATTTTCTATGGTTATTGAGCAGGTCTGCTCAATAGCGTTATTTGAAATATCCTCGGACAGAATGCGTCGAGCATGGTGCTCGATGATGGCTGTTCGCAGGAGCAACTCCTGGCAGGACTAAGGGCCTGTCATGTGAGGTGCTGTAAGGACACTTGTTAACCGGAGGTGGACTTGGGGCTCGTTCTATAGGGAGGGCGGAATGAACGATCTGGTTCTATTCCCTGCGAAAGGTCGCAGACGACGTAAGCGCGTGCGTTGGCTGTTCATAACCAGGCGGAATCTCATTCTCGGCCTGGTCTTTGCTGTAGCCATAGCGCTTGCCTGCGTCCTGTCGGTAACAGCGGGTGACTTCATCACCGATGTCGTTGATTTCTTCCACAACGGGGGTTGACCATGCCGAAGATCCTGGTTTTGGACAGTTCAGATCAGCGAAGGACTGAGTTGCTCGCTCTGCTCATCGCTGCGGACTTTCGCGTCTGTCAGGCCGCGACCGAGCGAGAGGCGCTGCTCAAGGTAGCTCATTCGTCGGTCGACATCATCGTGACCGAGCGGGAGGTCACCGACGGGGATGCCGTTGACCTGCTGCATGAGCTTCAGCGAGAAGGCCGCGATCTCCCGCTGATCCTCTACACGCTCGTCCCGGGCGATGCGGCGGATGAGGACTTTGACTCGATCGTGTCCAGGGACAGCGGTTTTCTCGCCCTTCAGGGCGCGATCGCCGCGATCACGAACAGGGAGCGTCTTGCTTCCGAGTTCTGAGGGGGACTATGGGTGAGCTCTTGGAATTCAGACTGCCTTTGCGCCGCAGAGCGCTCTGGGGAGCTCGAGTGGTTGTCGCCTCTGTCTTCTCAGTAACCTTCAATCTCTTCATGTTCTGCTCATTGGCGGCTTTCGCTGAGAGCATCCTGACATTTCGGATGCCCGTCGCGAGCCTCGGAATCTTCGAGAAGCAAAACGATCTGGAGGTTTTCAGTCCCAAGGAGGCGGCATGAAGCGAGGAGCTAGACTGCCGAAAGACACGCCGGCTCGGTACAAGCTCTTCGTCGAGGACAATGTAGCCGCTGAAGCCGTGAAACATGGACTTCGGCCGACTGCGCCCGGCAAGCGCGCCGCCATACTCGTTCTTCTCGGAATTATCGCGATCGTCGCGCTGTGCGTGGGGGTGCCACTCCTACAAAAGTGAGCTGGCGCGACTCAAGCGCTACGCATACAATCCTGAAGGGTCGCCCTGTCGCAAGACACCGGCGGCCCTTTCTTTTTTTACAGAATATTGACTTTTATTAAATGTTATGCTATTATGAATACGTCGCTGAAAAACGGCGACAAAAAATAATTGGCAGGCAAAAACTGCCAGTACGAAGCGGATCCGAGCGAGTCTCTGAGATCCGCTTCACCATATCTAGAGCACGCCTCAATCGGCGTGTTTTGTGTTATACTATGTGTAATGCTGCAACAAAACATCGTTGTTCTTAGCATCAAGTCGATCATCATCGATATCATTGGCGATGTAGTCTATTTTCCTATCTGGTGGTATTCGGTTGGCTTGAAGCATATTGTCTTGAATCGAGTGAAGAGCCTACATGCGATGTCCGATCAATTAGCGCTCAGACTTCTGATCTTGAATATCTTTAAGCCGATGTTCGCCCAGACTGATAGCGCGGGTCGAGTCATCAGTTTTTTCATGCGCATCGTACTTCTGGTCGGGCGGGCGATTTTCTTCGCTATCTATGCCATACTGCAGCTGGTCATTATACTTGTTTGGATCGGCATACCGCTTCTGATCTTCTATCGTCTGGTAGGTATTTATTTCTCGTGGTATGCCACAGTCTAATGCCCCTCGACAGGAGGTGTTCACGGTATGCCCCGTCTGTAACGGTGCTGGTTTTATAAATCATATCAAGCCATGCAAGGAGTGTAGGACTACGGGCTCCTATATCGTTGTGCAGAAAGATCTGCTTTTCTGGGAGTATCGTCTGGATGCTTTGCATATCATCTTACGGGAGTGGAACGGGATAGTACAACGAACGATCAATGGCATCCTGATAGTATTGTTGTTCGTTAATGCTTTCATACTCTACACGACCGGAGCGCTGGTCGCGTTCGATCCGCAGCAGTGGCTGTACCTTCTGTTCGTGTCCCCGAGTTGGTCGTCTGGCCCATTCTGGTTGCTTACTGTCGCTAATGCGTACTATTTTTATCGTTGGTATCGTGCTGCTACCTCGGTGGCCGGTAAGATCATCAGCGGGAAGAATGCCCTGAAGGCACAGCCTACCAGAGTCAATATAGCTGACGTTCTTGATCCATCAGTGATACAGCTATTCGATGAAGCCTGGCCCTATGCGATGAAGGCTGGCCAGCTCCCGATACGCCCGTTGCAGCTTTTTGGCCTGACTTTGGATCATCGGGATATCAGCATGATCTTGGCCCGGCTTGGCGTAGCCGAGGAAATACTACTTGAGGCTATCAAACGCCAGATTGCTTACTATCCGCCATTGGTGACGGATGACGCGCTGAGTAGTGAGGTGAAGAATATCATGCTGAACGCGTATCTGACCGCCTCTCATGACCATGCGGTGAAGGTGCGTATGACTGATGTGTTCCTGGCAACGATACTTGCTGATGAGAAGCTGCAGGAGATTCTGTATGACCTTTCCGTTGATTTGGATAAGGTCAAGAATGTCATCGCGTGGGTTAATTTCAATAATACATTAGTCGAGTTCTATCGTCGTTACCGCTCCAAGTCGGTCAATAAACCCAAAGGTCCCATCAATAGATCCTATACGGCAGCAGCAACCCCGATTCTGGATTCCTATAGCACCGACCTGACACAGGCTGCTCGCGGCGGACAGTTGCCATTGACCGTTGCTCGTGAGAAAGAGATCGAAGAAGTGTTCCGCGTGATGGAAGGCGGTAAAAGCGTGATGCTGGTCGGTGAAAAGGGTGTCGGTAAGACGAATATCATCGAGGGCCTCGCGAATCAGATGGTCGCTGAAGAGGTACCGCTCATGCTGCAGGACAAGCGCTTGGTTAGCGTGTCATTACCATTCTTGGTTGCTGGCGCTTCAGAGACAGGCGAAGTGCAAGAGCGCATGCTCATGATCATCCAGGAGGTATTGCGCTCAGGGAATATCATCCTGGTCATCGAGGATATTCATAATCTTGTCGGGGTCAGCTCTGCCGGCACCGAGCATATTGACCTTTCTGAAGTGTTGGCGCAGGCAGTACAGCATCAAGGCGTCTGGGTCATTGCTACGACAACCCCGCGTGACGTGGTTGAACTCATCGAGGGCAGCGCGCTCAAGGGTGCGCGCGAGGGAGTGCCGATTCCAGCACAGGTTAAAGA
>CAYRBH010000018.1:0-967 GCA_964422585.1 uncultured Gammaproteobacteria bacterium | reverse complement strand
CAGGTCGGGTATGTGGAGATCAAGTATAAAGTATTCTTCACCTATGAATCCTTAGAGAAGCTGATTGACCTCTCCGGCAGGTATCTCCATGATCAGTTCTTACCGGCAAAGGCCGTGGATCTAATGAGTGAGGCTGGCTCCTGGATAGCGCAGCGTGAGCAGAAAGTAGTCACCGGCGAAGATATAGCTGCATTGGTTTCTCGCAAAACGAATATTCCGCTGACTCAGGTCAGCAAGAAGGAATCGACAGTGCTTATGAACCTTGACCAGATCATGCATGAGCGTGTTATAGGTCAGGATGAGGCGGTGAAGCTGGTCGTGGCGGCTCTGCGTAGGGCTCGGGCTGAGCTTCGCGATGAGAAGCGACCTATCGTCAATCTGCTATTCTTAGGACCTACTGGTGTCGGTAAGACCGAGCTCGCCAAAACTGTCGCCGAGACCTATTTCGGTAATGAGAACGCTATGGTGCGGCTCGATATGAGCGAATACCAGCATCAGGACTCTATTGCGCGGCTTCTGGGCGTGCCGGGGAGCAATAGAGGAGGGCTCTTGACCGAAGCGATACGCAAGACGCCGTTCGCTGTTCTCTTGCTCGACGAAATCGAGAAAGCGCATCCTGACATTTTCAATATCTTCCTGCAAGTCATGGATGATGGACGATTGACCGATAGTCTTGGCCGAACGATCGATTTTACGAATGTGATCTTGATAGCGACCTCGAATGCCGGTTCGCAGTATATTCAGGAGGAGGTGCAGAAGAATACCCCGGTCGAACAAATCAAAGACGCGCTCTTACGCGGCGGTGTGTTGCGTGAGATCTTCAGGCCAGAATTTCTCAACCGTTTCGACGGTACTATCGTCTTCAAGCCGCTGACACAGGATGAGATCTTCCAGGTCGCAGGGCTTATGTTGAAGGATGTCGCGAAGCGGCTGCCGCCGCTGGTCAACCTCGCCAGCCAGAAGATGG
>CAYRBH010000017.1:0-22021 GCA_964422585.1 uncultured Gammaproteobacteria bacterium | reverse complement strand
CGACAGCAGCGCATATTGGGTGGCCGTGTAGCCGAGGCTCGTCAAACTCGACATGTAGGTGACCAGAGCCACTCCGGCGAAACTCAATCCGAAACTGTCGATCGCCATGATTGCCGCAAAGATCTCCAATCGCCCCCCGAGTAGGCCAGCGGAACGAAAGCGGGCAACGCCACCCCCTCGAGCAATATGCCTGAGACGAGCTGTCGCAAATACAAGGAACACGCCGCGCTAGTGCGGCCGGCACTCATACTCCAGCATGTGATCGTGCAGCTGGAGCCCCGTCTCTCGCCTTAGAATCCCGCCAAGCTTACCGGTGGCATTGTTCTCGATGAGCTGTGTCTTTTTTCTATGTTTCAGAACATGACTCACCGCCTCAGATGGGAATGGTAGCAAGACATTCAAGTGTAAAAAATTAACCTTGCGGCGTAGCCGATCTGGCAACCAGGCAATAGCATCCATGATAGGCCCTTTCAGTGAACCCCATGCAACAATGGTTGTTTTCGCTCGTGGATTGCCATATACATTGGCACCGCCCAGATTGACTCCCTGCAGTTTTCTGAAACGCTTGTCGGCCTGGCTTATGCGATTCTGGCTATCTTCATTGGTAATGCCATAGACATCATGCTCATCGCTATTTGCCAGAAAAATACCATTTTTCTGCCCTGGTATGCTGCGCGGCGATATGCCGTCCTGCGTCACACGATAGCGTTGATAGTCTTTCATCTTTGCCAATACCGCATCAGAAACAATGGCCTTACCCCGATCAATACGCACCTTTCCTGTAACAAAAGGTGCTACGGTCCTGTGGCTTTCACCAAGGAATTTATCGGTCAGTATAATGACCGGCACTTGATACCTATCGGCCCAATTAAAAGCCTGGGCCGTAAGATAGAAGCACTCTTCATGGTCTCCCGGGGCCACCACGATACGCGGGAATTCACCTTGCGCCGCATGCATGACGAAACGCAGATCGCCCTGCTCGGTCCAGGTCGGAAGTCCGGTCGCGGGACCTGGCCGCTGCGCATTCACGATGACCAATGGCGTTTCAGTAATACCTGCTAAACCTAAGGCTTCAACCATCAGAGAAAATCCGCCACCGGAAGTGCCGCACATCGCGCGCACACCCGCATGCGAAGCGCCCAGCGCCATATTAATGACCGAGATCTCATCTTCAGCATGCTTCACGATAAGTTTTTCTGAGTGCGCCTTCGAGGCCAGATAGTGCAAAATGCCCGATGACGGGGTCATTGGGTAGGCGACATACATTTGAAGGCCTGCTGCTAACGCGCCGAGCGATATAGCATCGTTACCGGTCAGCAGCATCTCCTCTTCCATCGTTCTCACCGGAAGCTTGATCTTAAAATCTACATTCGCATAGTTCTTCTTCACATACTCATAGCCTCGGCGAGCGGCATTCACATTCAGCTTCACCGCGTCTGGTTTATGCGCGAAGGTCTTCTTGATGACACCAGCAAGCAAGGCAAAAGGTAAGCCAAGTAGCGCCTGCGTCGCGCCCAAAGCGATCGTATTACGCATCACGAGCTTGCCATTATCTTTGTGCGCGAATTCCTGAAGTGGCACATCGATCAATTTTAAATTCATTTCCTTCTGTTTCGCGTTCAGGGAAATAGCTGTTGTTGCACGGTCATAGATTATAGCGCCACCATGGGTCAGTTCACTGATATGACGCATGACTGCTTCGCGATTCAGCGCGACAAGAATATCGATATTCTCAGCGGTAGAAGCAATAGGATGATCGGCAACAGTGACCTGATAGGTATTGTGTCCTCCGCGTATGAGCGAAGGGTATTCATCATAGCCAAACACCTCATAGCCCCCGCGGTTGCACATTTTCGCGAATACTAATCCTGCGGACTTGATACCGAAGCCCGCTTCACCACCAACCTTCCAACTGAAAATATGTCGAGACATTTTTGTATTCGCTCCTGCTACGAAACTAATAGGATTAGTATACCATGCCGAGCTTCGAACGCATACCAAAAACGCGAGCCCGCCCCTTGTCCGTCAATTGACGGATTACTTGGGGCGGGCTTTCTGGTTACCCTCCTGCAATGCTGGGGTCGGCGCTCGGACAGCCTACGGTGATCGGCTCGACGATGGTCACCTTGTGAAGGCGCTCGATATACCCCCGCACCTCCTGAAAGAGCTTATCCCAGGCACAGGCTCCTGAAGCGATTTCCTGCTTTGTGCAAGCCGTACTCTCGATGTAAATCACCGTCTCGCTCGGAGGGCCGGCCATCAGAAACACCGTGCCTGACTTTGTCACGTGACTATCCACCTCTTGCAGAGTTTTCTTGTTGACATGATCGAAGTCTTCGCGCTGAAGCTCGACGAGCAAGTTCACGAAAATCGCTTGCTTCACGTCGCGTGAAACGAATACCTTCGTGGAAGTTCCCTCATACGTGATGAGACCTTCGCCCAGACAAGCCGCCGGCGCTTTCTTTGTCACGACCTCCTCACTCAGGGGAGACGCGCTGGTGTGAGTCGTGGGAGTCGACATCAAGAGGACAATGAATGCTCCAATGAACGAGTTCATGCTGGAACCCTCCTGTTTTGATTTTCACTAGAGAACAGCGCAACCTATAGTACTACTAAATCACCATAGCCTAGTTCTGTAAAGGTGGCCTGATTCAGGCCGCCGGACGTTCACACGTCCGGCGGTATCTAGGCCTAATATCCCCTCTTGCGCTTCAGCTGTTCTTCGGCCAATCGCTTCCTTCGCGGCTCCTTGCTGCTTTCCAGCACCGAGCTCTCGATGAGAGCAGCTGCGCGATCGAACAGATCTTTCCCGAAGAACGCGTGCAGGAGCTCTGCCTCGCGATGATCAATGGCCCGATCATCATACTGCAGATACAGATCCCGGCGATCTTTCACGTTGTTGAGCCAGGTTTCAGGACCATCCACATCACCAGTTGCCAAAGCCGCTTGGAAACTTCTGGTATCCGTGATCATAGCCTCCCTCCAGGCGCTAGGCGCCGAAGTATCGTTCCTCCACTACTACAAATAACGCCAATAGACGCAACCTAACACACTCTTGAGAAACTCACAAATCCTAGATGAGTTTGAGTACGCTCCACCAGTTTTTGATATAGTCAGCGCGCTTATTCTGATACTTCAAATAGTACGCATGCTCCCAGACATCCAAACCAATGATCGGGGTATGCCCCTGCATCAGAGGCGAATCTTGATTCGCGGTGGCATAGACATAGAGCTTGCCCTGGCTGTCGCGCACCAGCCACGCCCAGCCGCTACCGAAATGATTGGTCGCGGTCGCAGCAAACAACTCCTTAAAAGCATCCAGTGATTCATAGGTCTTCTCTATCTCTTTCACGAGCGCAGCATTGATCTGCTTAGTCGGACCCATGATGTCCCAAAACAATGCATGGTTCAGATAGCCGCCACCATGATTCTTGAAGACGATCTTATCCGCATCCGCCATGGACAAGGTCGCAAATCCTCGCATCAGGTCTTCGAGCGGCTTCTCTGCTAGATCAGGATACTTCTCAAGTACGCCGTTCAGCTTGTCCGTATAGGCTTGATGATGCTTCGTATAGTGTATCTCCATGGTCATCTTGTCGATATATGGTTCGAGCGCATCATAGCCGTAGGCAAGTTTGGGTAATTCGTATTTCATATAAACAAGTTAATGCTTAGCATAGACACTGTAGCACTCTAGAAAAAAACCAGCCAGATGATACACTTATGCTGTCTAACTAGCTACATAATAAAACTTCTATGCATTTCAATAGATACGTTGCTGAAGCCTTCGGTGCGTTCATCCTGACCCTGGCGGTCGGTCTCTCGATAGCGACCTCGTCAGCAGTTCCGACGCCAGTCGTCGCAGGCCTTACCTTAGCGCTTCTGGTCTATAGTATGGGCGGTATTTCAGGAACACATATCAATCCAGCTGTTACTATCGGCCTCTGGTCCATCAAGAAGATCGATTGGATGGAAGCTCTGCTCTACATAGTCTTCCAGTTCTTGGGCGCTTCCTTGGCCTGGTTCAAACTTCACTACATCATAACACTGGTACAGCCGGCACTGACCTTGCAGCTCACTGTGGGCAGCACATGGATCATCGCTGGAGCAGAATGCTTAGGCGCGCTGATCTTTGGCTTTGGTATCGCCTCAGTGGCCTATCACAAGACACCGACCGATGCGAGCGGGATCGTCATCGGCGGCTCATTGCTCATCGGCATCATCGTCGCGAGCTTTGCCTCGAATGGCATCCTGAACCCGGCTGTAGCGCTAGGGCTTGGCTCATTCTCGCTGGCATATGCATTCGGGCCCATAGTCGGCATGATCATCGGCATGCAGCTCTATCGCTGGCTGATACATGAGAAGGCAACAGCATAGCACCTACACTGAAACGCCGCCCCGATCTTGTCTGGGACGGCGTTCGCCATTTCTTACCGGTACTCCGGTGGCGTATGCTGCTTCCGGCAGCTCGGGTTGGAGCACACCTTGTGCCCCGAGTCTGAGAGCACAACTGGCCACTTGCAGCAGAGACTGAGCTCGGCTGTGTCTTCATCGTCGGTGTTAGCGGGCCGCAGGCCTTCCCGAATCTTCCGCAGGTCCTTCTTCAGCAGGTCATCACTTCCGTATCCGCCGATCATGATCGCCCTCCTAGGTCTTCTTGCCGCCTTGAATGACAGCAAATAGCTTATTGTGTTTCCGTAAGTCTGCTTGTCGACGCCGCTTACGCAGGTTCAAAAACTCGAGAAGAGCTTTCTGTTCTGAGGTGAGAGGGCCTTCCTTCTCCCTCTGAATGAGCCTTTGGCGAAGAGCCTCCCAGAAAGCCTCAGGGATGAACCCTTGACCAATAGCCTCCCAGAAAGCCTCAGGACTGCCGTGAGAGTTAACTCTTCGCTTGGCTCTGGCCGCTATCTTACGGGCGCTCCGTTTCTTCTGTTTTTTCTGTACCAAGAGCTTCTCCTCCTGATGTAGAATGTGCAGCGTTTTGGCTTATTGCAACCTATCGCGATAGCTCTAACCTAACACAGGCGAGAAGAATGTCTAGCTTCGGCATTTATCCACTGTTGCATCTTAAAAAATGTGGCTCCAGGTAGTACCTTGGTACTATTTTACGACGCTTCAAAAACCAAAAGAGCCAGAAAAAGCCAAAAAACCTTTAAAAACTTGAACCACTACATATAGTGTGCTATACTGCCTTTATACCACAATATATAGTGTTCACTGACATCCAACACAAATACAAAAAGCACCGCATACTAGCCATTCGGAACCGCATCTACCCTACTTTTAAGCTTTACGGGCTCTCTGGCTCCACCCGATAAGGCTTTTCTCGCCCAAGCAGCCACAACCTTTTTATGGTTTAGGGGTTTCGGCGTTTTTTTGCGCCAAAAAACCATGCCCACGAGGTTCTGCTGTCCTCTCATGCAGCAGCGGCTTCGCTAACCAACAAAAAAACAAGGCCCCATGCTTAACGTCACCATCAAACGTAACGGTCGAACCGAGTCTTTTGATACCACGAAGATGATCGTCAGATTAAAGTTTGTCATAAAAGCGTTCAAAATGAAGGATAAACCGATCTCTCAGCGGGTGACCAAGCAAGCATTAGCGAAATTAGAAGAAAAGACCCATGGTGCTACGACCACGACCTCAGAAGACATACGCAGAGCCATTTCTGATGTACTGTTTGAGAACAATTTGCAGGTAATAGCCGAGTACTATAACCAATATAAAGGTAAGAAGCTCCCACTTTCAGCCAAAAAGCAAAGTTATATCGGCGAACCGGTCCGAGCGGTCAATCCAGGACTGAAGATTACTCGCCGTTGGACCAATCCGAGCGTTTCTGTCTATGACATGTTCGAATATGAGAAACGAACCTCTATCATCCGTGATCCGAACGGCACCGTCATAGCCGAAATCAAGGATGTCGAGGTACCGAAAGCCTGGACTCAGGTCGCGACCGATATTTTAGCTCAGAAATACCTGCGCAAAGCAGGCGTCCCGCTCTATGATGCTGATGGACATAGTAAACTCGACGAGCATGGCGAACCTATCACTGGTATGGAAACCTCTATTAAGCAGGTGGCTTACCGCATGGCAGGCTGCTGGAGATCCTGGGGTGAGAAATACGGCTATTTCTATTCTAAGGAAGATGCGCAAGCCTACGAGGATGAGATGGTATACACCCTTATCAAGCAGCTGGGCGCTCCGAATTCCCCGCAATGGTTCAATACCGGCCTGGCCTTCGCCTATGGTATCACTGGCACGCCCCAGGGGCATTATCTCGTAAACCCGGACACTGGCGTTTTGGAGCTTGGCGCAGACACCTATACGCATCCACAGCCGCATGCCTGTTTCATCCAGTCGGTCACGGATGATCTGGTAAATGAAGGGGGCATTTTCGATCTCATCACGCGCGAAGCGCGGCTGTTCAAGTATGGCTCTGGCACTGGTTCTAATTTTTCGAATCTTCGGGCTTCTGGCGAAAAGCTTTCTGGGGGCGGCAAGTCCTCAGGCATGATGTCGTTCTTACGCATCTTCGATCGCGCCGCTGGCGCGATCCGCTCCGGCGGCACGACCCGACGCGCCGCGAAAATGGTAGTCGTCGACATCGATCATCCTGATGTACCAACTTTCATAAACTGGAAAATGAAAGAGGAGCAGAAAGTCGCGGCGCTCATTTCTGGTTCATGGAACACCAGTCATTACCTCAACAAGATCATGGATGTGGCAAGCGCGGAGAATACCACTGACATCAACGCGAATGAGAAGTTAAAAACAATCGTACAGCAATCCTTGAAGCGCCATGTGCCTCTGAATTACATCATCCGAGCTTTAGACTTGGTGAAACAAGGCCAAACCAGCATGGACCTGGCTGTCTTCGATACGCATTTCGAGGGAGATGCCTATGCGACGGTATCAGGACAAAATTCCAATAACTCGGTTCGCGTAACGAATCAATTCATGGATTCGGTGGACAAAAATCAGGATTGGAATCTCTCCTATCGCACGAACAATGAGATCGCGAAGACTCTGCCGGCACGCAAGCTCTGGGATGATATCAACTATGCTGCCTGGTCATCCGCTGATCCTGGCCTGCAGTTCCACAATACTGTGAATGACTGGCATACCTGTCCTGCCGATGGTCCGATCACTGGTTCGAATCCGTGCTCTGAGTATATGTTCCTGGATGATACTGCCTGCAATCTAGCCTCGATCAACCTGGCGCACTTCATGAATGATACCGAGGGCGCTTTCGATGTGGAGGCTTTCAAACATGCCGTCAGACTCTGGACCATCACCCTCGAGATCTCCGTTCTCATGGCACAGTTCCCGGGCAGAGAGATCGCCTGGCGCTCATATCTCTATCGCACCTTAGGGCTTGGCTATGCGAATCTGGGCACGATACTTATGACCATGGGCATTCCCTATGACTCAGATGAAGGGCGCAATATCGCAGCGGCCATCACTGCTATCATGGGAGGTGAATCCTATAAGGCGAGCGCTGAAATGGCGCATGTCGTCGGACCATTCCCGCGCTACGAGAACAATAAAGCAGATATGCTCCGGGTGATGCGCAATCATAAGCGCGCGGCCTACAATGTACCTGTCTCTGAATATGAAAACATAGATATCAAGCCCGTCGGCATTGACGCGAACCACACTCCTGACTATCTGCTACGGGCTGCCCGCGGATCCTGGGATGAGGCGGTGGCTATGGGCGAACAGCATGGCTATCGCAATGCGCAGACCACCCTCATCGCCCCGACCGGTACTATCGGCCTGGTCATGGACTGCGACACTACGGGCGTTGAACCTGACTTTGCTATCGTGAAGTTCAAAAAGCTTGCGGGTGGCGGCTATCTCAAGATTATCAATCGGTCTCTGGACAAAGCGTTGCGTAAGCTTGGCTATACCGAAGCGCAGATCGAACGTATCGAGAAATACGCGCTCGGCTATGGCACCCTGCAGGGAGCACCGAGCATAAACCCAGAAACGCTAAAGGCGAAAGGCTTCACTGACGAAGAAATCGCAAAACTCGATGCCGAGGCTGCGAAGTCCTTCGACATTCAGTTCGCGTTCAATACCACGACGATCCCCGCAGCGACCTTGGAGCGCATCGGTTTGACCACAGAAAAAATCGCTGACTCAAAGACGAATATCCTTGCGGCATTAGGATTTACGAAGGATGAGATACGTGACGCGAACTTCTATCTCGGCGGCACTATGACGATCGAAGGAGCTCCGGACCTCAAGGATGAGCATTTGCCGATTTTCGACTGCGCGAATAAGTGCGGCACGCTCGGCAAGCGCTATATCGCTTACAAAGCGCATGTCGCCATGATGGCAGCAGTGCAGCCATTCCTCTGCGGCGCTATCTCCAAGACGATCAATATGCCAAAGAATGCGACCATCGAGGATGTTGCCGAAGTGCATTGGACCAGCTGGAAGTCCGGGCTCAAGGCAGTGGCCTTATACCGCGACTCTTCGAAGCTCTCGCAGCCATTGAACTCAGTCACTGATGATGAGTCCATCTTGGCCCTGACCGAAGATGATGATGTCGATGAGGTCGGTATCTCAGCCAAAACCTACTCTGATGCTATCGCCCGTAAACTGCTGAAACAAGAATTACCATCACAGCGCTATGGTTTCGTACAGGAAGCGCGTGTCGGCGGACATAAGATTCACCTGCGCACCGGCGAGTATCCGGACGGACGCCTGGGCGAGATCTTCATCGATATGTATAAAGAAGGCGCGGCCTACCGTTCGCTCGTGAACTGCTTCGCTATCGCCATCTCGAAAGGCTTACAGTATGGCGTGCCATTGGAAGAATTCGTAGACACCTTCACCTATACCCGATTCGAACCCGCCGGCGTTGTCGAAGAGCATCCGAATATCAAAATGGCAACCTCGCTCCTCGACTATATCTTCCGCGTGCTCGGCTATGAATACTTGGGTCGCGAAGATTTGGTACAGATCAAGGAAAATCACGCGAAACTTTCCAGGCCAGCTGCGTTCATGGGACAGGCAGCATTACCGATGACAACGACCATCGTCGCTGAGATGAAAGTCTCGAAGCCTATCACTGACACTTCGAAGCGTAGCGATGCTATCCGACAAGGTTTCACTGGTGATCAATGCGCAGCGTGTGGGAGTATCAAGATGAAAAGAAATGGGAGCTGTCTCTTGTGCATGGATTGCGGAGAAACAACCGGCTGCTCATAGAGCAGGTGGTTGTTTCGACGTCCTGGACGACGGGTTGTTCATAGGTCGTCATTTCGAGCGCAGCCGAGAAATCCCGTTGGAGTTTAATTTAAACTTTAACCACAACTAAGCCCCATGCGCCGTGAGGTGCGTGGGGTTTAAATAAGAAAATGAAAAAATCCAGCACTGAATACTACAAGAGGAGGCTAATAAAAGAACTTCAAAGAGATATAAGTGAAATTGAAATTGGTTATTATTCTACCGGACTGGATAAGGACGAAGCGATTGCAGCAGATGAAATTGAACAAATGATCTTTCTATTAAAAAATCGAAAGGCCTCATTGGTGCGTGCAATAGTTTTTGATAATTGCCTCTTCATTGAGGATCTAATAACTCACGGCATTAAACATTTCATATTAAAAAATAATTCTAGGTTAAAAAGATCTCACAAGTACCCTATAGCGAGCTCTAATACCTCTGCTAAAAAGGCCCTTTATGAACTTCTTGAGTCAGGGCGTAGCGTCGGTTTTAAAGATAAAATTGTGATACTAGAATCAGCTGGCTTAATAGATATAAGAATATCCAGGCAACTTTCGGCAATAAATACAATAAGAAATAAATGCGCTCATAATTGGGATATTGACAAAGTCATAAGACAAAATGTTAATAGAGCACAGAAAAAAAATCCTATTTTACAATACAAGGGTTTTAACTTAAACAAAAAACGTGGGCTAGAAAAATTTCTCAAGGATTGCGCCCATCTGATTACATACTTCGTGTCAAAATAAATAAAGGATGATAGACGTGAGGCACATAAAATATCTTCTCTACTAATCTACTAATTATGAATAATTTTAAAGAAAGGACAGATGATCAGCTTGTTGAGGATATCGAGGATCATATAATTGGCACAGGTAGTGGCCGAATAGCTCAGGGGGCTCAAGCTGAACTGACGGTGCGGCTCATAAATACGATTGAGTCGCTTGATAAAACTACTTCTAACTACTCTGAAAAATTGCTCAATGCAAGCTTGATCTTATTGCTTATTACCCTAGTTCAGCTAATGGTTTCTGTATTTTCTACACCCTTCCCACTGCCTGCCCGATTATTTATTTGGATTTCATTAGCAATTCTTATCGTTTACGAAACAAATAAGCTGATCCTTAAAGTAAGAAAAAGAGGTTAGTGTGTAAGGTGGGCAAGGGTTCGGGGGCGAGCATGCAAAGCCAAGAAAAAAGCACCTAACTAGCCACAATGCTCGCGGTTTGCGAGCCCCCGAGGGTTTTGGCTACTTTTACCACCAAAAGTAGCCCGCCCGCCGGTGTCGGAACCAGCATAAAAAATATGAAACTCGAATACTCAGAAAAAAAGGTTTTCAAATATGGCTTTATTCTGATAGCCTTGGCTTTATTAATGATGACCACAAAAAATTTCTTTATCGGCATGTTACTTGCAATCGCATTCGCAATATTGATTCGACCATTCAAAAACTTTTATAACGGCCAAATGGCTGAGTATGATGTGGGAGATACATTATATAAACTCCCAGAAGGGTGGCACTATGATTCAAATCTGATATTAAAAAATAATGGCAATATCGATTATGTAGTTATCGGCCCTACTGGAATCTGGGTAGTTGAAGTAAAAAGCCACCAAGGCATGATAACTCTTCAAGACGGTCAACTTGTTAGAAATGGGGCCTCATTCGAAAAAAACTTTTTAAAGCAAGTGTGGGCAGAGGCATATGCTCTTCGCGACTTTCTAAAAGAGAAGCTGCAACGAGATTTTAAAATTCAACCTATGCTTTTGTTCTCGAGTCGCGGAGCACGACTAAAATTCGGCAAACGTCCTGTGAACGGGGTATACATTATTGGATACGATTGGTTGCTCGATGTGCTACAACAAAATACTCATCAAAGCCTAAGCCCTGAAATAATCGAGCTTGTTACGAGTACGATACGAGCTGCCAAGGAAAATCAAAAATAGCTGGCCGACCGCGGGCCAGTCCCGGCATAAAAAGTAGCATACGTTAAACGGCGGTTGTCCACTGGACAACCGCCGTTGTATTTTTTCTCGAAAACTAGAGCGTCAGATTGACCTTCAGCTTGTTCAGTTCGGCAATCTTGCGTTCATAGTCCTTTTGCAGGACCTTGATCTGCTTCTCGACGCGCTTCATGCGGACTTCCGCTTTCGTAGCGACCTTCTCGAGAGCAGTGAGATCTTGGGGACGGAACCAGCTCTCGAATTTTCCACGGCCTATTGAACGCGTGAAGCTACACACCGCTCTCGGAGCTTCCGGCCGTGCCAGAGAAACCTTCACCACTGCAATGGCTTGTCCCTCAATGAACTCCATCGCAGGAAGCGCTTTCAGCTCCCGAACATAGTCCTCGAACAGCATGTTTTTCTGGTAGTTCTCGATGAACTCCCGCACCTTCTTAAGGAACTGGCGCCGTTTATCCGAATTCAAGGCCATGAGACGAGCAGGAATGGAAAGTTGCACTTTGTCAGCTTTTGCCAAAGGCTTTTCAGACTTCTTGTCTTTCGTCACTGATGCTCTCCTTATGAAAATATGAACAAATAGACTTCATACATTACACTTTGATATCTCATGTGTCAATGGTTAGACGGCGCTCTATTATTTATATATACACTTCAATATGCTAAAATACTGTTATGAAGAAGACCAAAAAAGTCATCAAGAGCGCGGTCACCGGCAAATTCATCCGGAAATCCTATGCCAAAGGACATCCGTCAACGAGCTTCCGGGAAACTGTAAGGGCGGGGAAGAAAAGAGCTTAGCTACTGACTACTATGAAAGTCGGCTCACTCTATCGCCACTACAAAGGCGGATTGTATAAGGTTATAGCGCTCGGCACGATCGAGGCCACACTCGAGCCAGCGGTAATCTACGAAGCGCAGTATGGCGATCATTCGGTATGGGTGCGCACGCTAGCTCATTTCACCGAGGAGGTGGAATATCAAGGGAAAAGCATAGCCCGCTTCGTAGAGGAAATCCCAACATAAAAGAAAGGGGTCCTCGCCGTCAGGCTTACGGCGAGGACCCAGAAACCGGCCTTGCGGGCCCAGACTTCGGAAAGAGCCACTGACCAGGGGTACTCTCAGTATACAATATCTGTCATATACATTTCAATGTGTGCTATAGTAGATATACTAGAGTTCTTAGGATACCCATTGCTATGAGTAAGGTGCCACGAAATAGTTTCCCACATCGTTCTGGCGGTCAAGGATTCAGCTTGATAGAGCTCTTGGTCGTCATGTTTATTATCCTTATGATAGGCACTATAGTGTTGGCCTATGCTGACTTTCTGGCACCACGAGCGAGGGTTACCAGAGCGACTGCGGACCTGCTAGAGTTTCGAAAAGCCATACAGACGATGTCCATCGATACAAGAACCTGGCCAAACGGATGCGCTATAGGACATGCGATCAATCGCAATGAGAACAGAAGCGACAATATCGTGAATGTCTCAGGCGTTGACCCGAATAGCGAACAAGGTACGAGCAGCTTCCTGCCGCCGACCGACCAAAGCGGTCTCACTGCGAATGCTCCATTACAACAAACGCTACAGTCAACCGGTTGTGGCTGGACAACAGGCGCAGTATCTCGATGGAAGGGTCCCTATATAAAAACAGCCGGGCTGATAGACCCCTGGGGACATCCCTACTGGTTCGATAATGCCTACCTGAAACATTATAATTGCTGCACTGGACCAAATTGCCCAAACTCCTCGAATGATCCGCTCTGGCATGCGACGTGTGATCAGGGTCTCACCGCGGCAGTATTCTCTCTTGGTCCTGATGGTAATAATGCCACGCCAACGCCATCGAATCTGAAAGCCTATGACTGTGATGATATTTACCTTGAGCTTCCGAATGATTATGGCAATATAATTAAAACCGGTTGCTAGCAGTGACTTGAGATATGCATCGTATCGATGCATGGTGTATACTACTACTATGAAAGCCCTCGCCGAGAAGCAAGTGAGAACATACGACACCGAAGGGTTCACGCTCATTGAACTCCTCGTCGTGTTATTCATCATCGCCCTGCTATCAAGCGTCGGGTTATTCCTCTACAACTCAGCCATAGATAAAGCAAATATAGCCCGTGCTGAAGGCGATCTCCTTAATTTCAGGAAAGCAATATCAGCAATGTCGGCAGATATGGGCAAGTGGCCCAATGGCTGTCCTATTGGCCACACGATAGTCGGGAATGAAGATGGCACTACTAATGAAATACCAATCTCCGATGTAGCCGCGACAACAGATCCCCTGAATCCTGTGCTTCCAAATCTTCCTAATGGTGACCCCAATAATCCTAATGGCAGCGCGCCTGCTGCATTGACCGTACCGCCTCCCCGAGGCACTGGCAGCGGCGAAAACTGCCATTGGTACCTTGCTGATCGTCCAGAACTTGATGCGCAAAATCCTCGACCAGCGAAATGGAGAGGCCCCTATATTAACAGCGCGCCGCTCGATCCCTGGGGACATCCTTACTGGTTCGATAATGACTACAATATAAGATACAACTGTTGCGTGGGGCCAAGTTGTCCCGCAAGCTCTACAGACCCTCACTATCATTCATCGGGAGACACGTATGTGACCACGGCGATCGTCTCTGAGGGTCCTGATGGCAATAACTTGCCGCCGAATGTCGGTGGTGGTGGCGCCAACAATAATGTTGTATCCAGCGACTGTGATGATATCTACCTTGAGTTACCGAACGATCATCCGCACCCATAGTATATAAGATACCCGCTCTAGAGCTCATGCAAAAGATTACACAACCCTCAAGCTACGCCAGGGCATATTCGGGGCTGAATACTCTATGAAAAAGCTAAAACTCATTTCTCTCAATATAGAAAAAAGCAAACACTTACCTTCCGTCATTTCGTTCCTGAAGAAAGAGCATGCTGATATTGTCTGTTTGCAAGAAGTCATGAAGAAAGATCTGCCGCTGCTCGCCGGGGCGGCAGGCAGCCATCATCGTTTCATACCCATGACCAGAATACCTGATGGTACCGGCTCGAAGCGCAGTAGTATTCTGGGTATAGCTCTGTTCTCCAAACACTCGCTCACGCACGCGCATCACGGATACTACTATGGCCGCAAGCGGCCTATCCCTACCTATACTTCTTCTGAGTCCTCGGTACATCGAGCATTACTCTGGGCCACGATCACCGTACAGAAGCATCAGTATACGATTGGGACGACACATTTTACCTGGACGCCACATGGCTTACCTAACGCCAAACAACGTCAGGATGTAAAAGCATTGATCGCTCTCACCGCAACGCTACCCAGTATTATGTTCTGCGGCGACTTTAATGCTCCCCGCGGCGGAGAAATATTTCAAACCCTTGCACAGCACTTCGTAGATCATATACCAAAAAAGTATCACCAAAGTCTCGATCTGCGACTGCATCGTAACAAGAATATACACTTGATGGTTGATGCGCTCTTCAGCACCCAGGATTATCACACGCGGCAGGTTCAGTTGCTAAAGGGCGTCAGTGATCACAAAGCTATTCGAGCCTACCTGAGTCGTAGCCAGCAAGTCTTATGAACACAATACAGCTCAATCCCCGAGGCCGTCTGGGCCAAATCCAGGTCTACCATGGTACTGGCAAAGGCAAGACCACTGCCGGACTTGGACTTGCCATACGCGCGGCCGGACAAGGGAAGCAGGTTGGCATCGTCTACTTCGACAAAGGCGGCATGCTCTATGGCGAACGAAATATACTGCCGAAGCTGAGTCCTCAGATCAATTTTTGGGTGACCGGACTTGTGCGGTTCGTCCCAGGGAAACCCTTTCGTTTCGGAGTGACCGAGGGTGACCGACAGGAAGTGCTGCGCGGCCTTGATATCGTACGCGGACTTTTCAAGAAGAAATATGACCTCATCATCATGGATGAGATCAATTCATGCGCCGGTTTGAAAATGATCCCAGAAAAAATCGTAGTAAAGCTACTCGAGAGCAAACCAAAAGATACGGAAATCGTGATGACCGGCAGGAATTGCCCGCAGAGCTTCATCGATCGAGCCGACCTAGTTACTGAAATGCGTCTAGTGAAACATTATTTTTATAAGGGCGTCCCGGCACGACAGGGTATAGAGTTTTAAAATTTGTTTTGATTTGTGGTATACTAAGCGCATCCAACACTAACAACACATGCCCACAACCACCGTACATATCGACGATCTCTTCAGGATAGCCAGCCAGAAAAATGCCTCTGACTTGCATCTCATCGTGGATGAACCGCCCTATTTACGGATCGACGGTGAATTGAAACCAGTCGCGGAATACAAACCGATCACGCATGACGCAATGGAACGGCTGATACTCTCGCTTCTGAATGAAAATCAGAAGGAAGTGTTCTATCGCAAGCGTGAGCTCGACATCTCACATCAGATCGAGGGAGTGTCGCGGTATCGCGTCAACCTGCACTGGGAACGAGACAATATGGGCATGGTAGCGCGTGTCATTTCGTCGAATATCCCCTCACTCGAGGAACTGGAAATGCCGCCTATCGTACATGAGCTCTTGCAACGACCTTCGGGCTTGCTACTCGTAACCGGACCTACTGGTTGTGGCAAATCAACATCGCTCGCTGCGATGATACGCACGATCAATGAAGAGCGCCTGGCCAATATCATCACCTTCGAGGATCCGATCGAATTCATCCATAAGTCGAACAAGAGTATTATCAAGCAGCGGCAGCTTGGATCCGATATCATATCCTTCTCCGAGGGACTGAAGCATGCCCTGCGCCAAGACCCGAATGTCATCATGGTTGGTGAGATGCGCGACCTGGAAACGATCGCGACGACAATCACGCTCGCTGAAACCGGCCACCTCGTACTCGCGACCCTACACACCCATAATGCGAGCCAGACTATCGATCGCATCATCGATATTTTCCCGCCCTATCAGCAGGCGCAGGTCCGACTGCAGCTTTCCATCTCGCTGTCTGCAGTCATCTCCCAGAAACTCCTGCCTCGTGTGGGCGGCGGCCGTGTCGCTGTACGCGAGATCATGGTGAACAATCCCGCGGTCGGCAATACGATCCGTGAGAATAAAATCCCGCAGCTTCGAACGATACTGCAGACCAGTGCCCGAGAAGGCATGATGACCATGGATCAGGCATTGAAGGACGCATTACAACAGAACCTCATCGACGAACCAACCGCGCTCGCCTACATGGAGTCGCAATAATATCTATGGTGCTCGCTGGCGTTTCCATCTCAGAGCTCCGCGACATACCTTTGTTTCACGCGCTCAAAAAACAACATCTGGCGGCGCTTGCGGATATCGCGCTACGCATCAAGTATGATCCGCGTATGATTGTTCTGAATGCGGGGACCATTCCGAAACGCATAGGCATCATACGCCGCGGCAGTATGACACGCCTGTTCAGCTTAGATAATCACCTCATACCGATCGAACATCTACACTCGGGGAGCCTCTGGGGCGACGATGCCTTGATACAGCCCAGCGCGCGGGCCTCAGCTATGCTCCGCACCGAGCAGCATGGCGCTGAGTCGATTGAGATACCCATCTTCCAGCTGCTCGGGCTGTTCGAGAAATTCCCAGAGCTTGGAGCAACAGTAGCCCATGCGCTCTTGAAACTACAATCCGCGCAAAAGATGCACAACGAGGACACCCTGAGCTGCCTCTATGGCATCAATCATATACTGCAAGGCGCCGGCACACCTGCAGATAAATGCGCGGCGGCGCTGCGTCTTGCTGCTGATACGCTCGGGGCGCGAGGAGCTTTCTTAGCTCGCTTCGATACCACAGCGCGTCGTATCCTCATGCTCACACATCTAGGGACACCATCGCTGACCGGCAGGTCCTACTCATTGCTTGCTGATACCCTGCTTGCCATGGTGTATACCACACGGACCAGCCATATTATCGGGAAGCGTAATGCTGAACGAAAATTCATGAAAATGGAATACTTCAAACCGAGCATGGCGCTGGCACCACTCATAGCGCATACCGATGTCATTGGGGTAATTGCTATCACCGACGCGACGGGACATGATGGCTTTACGACACATGAGAGCGAGCTGCTCAATGTCATCGGCGGCATGTTGGTTCCCTTGCTCTTGGCGATGGAGCATCAAGATATGACGACGCACAATCAGTACCTCAAGCGGACCTATATTGATACGACTCCTCGGCTGGTATAGGCTGAGAGCACTACGAGCACTACTAGGAGGCTGACGAATCGTTACTCTTGAAAATAATAACCGCGCGTGTTATAGTGGGCACGCTCTACAGAGGCTGATGACGCGTTCTCTGGGGGCGCTTTCCTTTATAGTTCAGTCCTCGTAGCTCAACGGATAGAGCGTTTGGCTTCGAACCAAAAGGTTGGGGGTTCGATTCCCTCCGAGGACACCACTAGACTAGGAGTGCTAAAAGTCCTAGGAGTATCTCACGGTGTGACACATGGGTCGTTAGCTCAGTTGGTAGAGCAGTTGCCTCTTAAGCAAACGGTCGCTGGTTCGAATCCAGCACGACCCACCACTCGAATCATCCTCGACCTTCACTCGAGAGGCGTGAACATTCCACTATGACAACAGAAAGAACCAGAGCGGGAGCCTACAAGTTCCTTATTTTTTTTGCTTCATTTCTGCTCTTCGCCGTAGAACCAATCATCGCGAAATACATACTCCCCTGGTTCGGCGGCAGCCCATCGGTCTGGATAACAGCGCTGCTCTTTTTTCAAGTATTACTGCTTGCCGGCTATGCCTATGCTAATCTCATTACCAGATTGCGCCTGAAGTATCAATTCAGTGCCTACCTCATCGTCGTGGCGCTCGCCATCGTCTTATTGCCCATAATCCCACAGCAACCGAAAGACGAAGCTATGCCGGCACTGTCGATACTCTTCTTACTTGCATCATCTGTCGGTTTGCCCTATTTCATCCTGTCAGCGACCAGCCCATTGCTCCAAGCATGGTCGAATGCGCATGATGCGAATGCTGCGTCCTATCGTCTCTATGCGTGGTCGAACTTCGGGTCATTACTCGGGCTGCTGTCATACCCAGTGCTAGTCGAACCATTCATATCCGTTCACCAACAAGCGCTACTCTGGTCTATACTGTTCATAAGTTTTGGCATAGCTCTCGCTGCTCTTGCCATAGCGACCTTCCGATCAGGATCGATCCGTTCTACTGCAACAGTTGCTGCGGAAGATCTGCCTGCCGGACCAAGACCTACCCGCAGCGACAAAGCATGGTGGATCATACTGTCATTCGCGGCATCGGTTTTGCTGCTCGCGGTCACGAACTACATCACACAAGATATCGCCTCAGTGCCACTGCTCTGGATCGTGCCTCTCAGTATCTACCTTATCTCATTCATAGTTACGTTCCAGAGCGATAGGTTCTATGATCGGAATTTTTTCATGCCCCTCTTCCTCTACGCTAGCCTCATGGGAGCTCTGATTATCGCCCTAGGCAGTGCTATTTCAAATATTGTGCTCCTTGCCACTATCCTGCTGCTGCTCGGCGTCTTCTGTTTGGTCTGCAATGGCGAACTCTATGCCCTGAGACCTTCTCCGCGATACCTGACCACATTCTATCTTTGGATATCTGTTGGCGGCGCAGCAGGTGGCGCCTTCGTTGCCCTACTCGCTCCAATCATCTTCCCCTTATATTTTGAATTCCACTTTGGTATTTGTTTCACACTGCTTGCTCTCATCGCACTCTGGCAGACGAGACGACTATGGCAATCGACACCGCGCTCGAGCGCTCTCCATAGAAGAGCGGCCCTGATCATTGCCAGCGTCGTCCTGATCTCCGCATCATTCAATGTCTATCAATCGCTCGTGAAGCCAACCTATGTGCATCGCGACTTCTTCGGTTCGCTGAAGATCGAAGAGACGAATGACTATCGCTCGCTCTACCATGGCAAGACATTACATGGCATGCAATTCAAACGTGATGATCTCGCCTGCTGGCCCACGACTTACTATGGTTATACCAGCGGCCTCGGGAAAGTAGCGCAAGCGCTGCAGTCTCAGAAACCAGTACACCTCGGGGTTGTTGGATTAGGCGCCGGCACAGCGGCAATTTATGGCGACTCGGTACGCTTCTATGAACTGAGTCCTGCGGTAGCGCAGATCGCGACCACTCAATTCTCATTCTTGAATAGATGCACGAAACACTATGACATCGTACTGGGCGACGCCCGCATCTCGCTGCAGAATGAACCTCCTCAACACTTCGATCTCTTGGTGTTGGATGCTTTCAGTAGTGATTCAATCCCTGTGCACCTCCTGACCGCTGAAGCATTCCAGGTATATCTCAGGCATCTTGCTCCTGGCGGCGTCATCGCAGTACATATATCGAATAAGTACCTGGATTTCGAACCGATCATCGGCGGCATAGCTCAAAAATTCAATCTGCAAGCCGCCGTCATCGATGACTCGGGAGAGTCCAATGAGGGTGTGGCGCCAAGCACCTGGGGACTGCTCACGAACAATACCGGCCTCTTCAAGCAGATGCAAGCTAGCGGGGTGCTCAATTACAAAGCAATAACATTCAAGCGACGCATACAGTGGACAGATACGAAGAGCAATATACTCAGTATCTTTAAACTCTACTAGCTTCCGGCGCTCACCCGTCTCACTTCGTAATCGGCCCCGAATAGGCTATACTAGTACTATGCAACTTACTTTTACCGACTCTCGCAAGGAACGCCTGGATAAATTCCTCCATACTCAGTATCCAGCCCTCTCACGCTCGCAAATACAAAAATTTATAGAACGCGAATCTATTACCGTGAATGGCAAACCTGTAGAGATACATCATTGGTTGAAACAGGGTGACACCATCGAAGGCGCTGACCCACAACCAAAAGAGCGATCTAAGTCGGCCAGTGCCTTTGAGCAGCCAAAGATCATCGACACAACGAAAGAGTACGCGATCATTCTGAAACCTGCGGGCCTCCTGATACATCCGACCGAACAGGAAGAAGATACTACCATGGTTGATTGGCTCCGCGCACAGTTCCCTCAGATCGCGGGCGTGGGTGATGATCCGAAGCGGCCCGGTATTGTCCATCGCCTAGATAAAGATGTAAGCGGCCTAGTGCTCGTGGCGCTGGATCAACCGACCTTCGAATACTTCAAGGGCGTATTCCAGGATCACACCATCATCAAGAAATACTACTGCCTGGTCTATGGCAGCGTGCAACCAGATGAAGGTCACATCGACACGCCGATCGAACGCAGCCGATCCAAAGGACGTATGATCGCGCAATCCGGCACTGGCAGCGGTAAGCACGCAATCACCACCTTCAAGGTGTTGAGACGTTTTGTGAACTACACACTCCTTGATGTGCAGATACTGACCGGACGGACGCATCAGATACGGACACATTTCTTCTCGATCGGCCACTCGATCGTCGGAGATAAACTCTATCGAACACGTGATGTAAGGAAAAAGAAAAAAGCCGTCGATCTCGATAGACCGTTCTTATTCGCCTACTACCTGCAATTCAGCGACCCTGAGGGTATACAGCATGAGTACAAAATAAATTTACCGGAATCTCTACAGCTTTTTTTAAGTCACTGCGTATAACACTATGATCATATCTCTTGGCGGCAAACCAGGCTCGGGTAAATCAACGCTTGCGAAAACGCTCGCTGCAAAGTTAGGTTACAAGCATTACTATATGGGGGGACTGCGAAGAAAAATGGCTGAAGACCGAGGCATGACCTTGCAAGAGCTGAATGCTCTGGGTGAGAAAGAAGCCTGGACAGATACGGAGGTCGACGAATACCAGAAAGAGCTTGCTCGGAAAGAAGACAACTTCATCATCGAAGGCAGGACTTCCTTCTTCCTCATTCCACACTCGCTCAAGATCTTCATCGATGTCGATGAGAAGACCGGCGCGGAACGAGTCTTCTACGATCTGCAACAACCGCACAATGATCGCAATGAAGATAAAAAACTGAGCTCAGTAGCCGAGGTGCTCGAAAGCCATCATAAACGTATGGCCTCTGATACAGCGCGCTACCAAAAATACTACCACATCGACGTCTATGATCCGCGACACTATGATTTTGTCCTCGATACTACCGGTCTGGATGTCGATACTTCCTTCAGCCGTTTATGGGACTTTATTAGCTCAAAGCTGCCTGAAAAGCACTAACATGCAACGAAACTAAGGCTTGACAGTGCGGGAGTTTTTCGGTACAATGCTCAAAGTCTAAAAAGTGAATACAGTCTACTATGGCAAAAGATGGCTCAAAAAAGAAGGTCAGTCATGAACGTAACTTCGAAGGAGTGGCGGCAGGCACTTCAGCTGAAACGCTCGCACAGATAAAACCTGGCGTGACTGTTCGCGTGCATCAGATCCTAAGCGAAAAGAATGCCAAGGGCGAGGAAAAAAAGCGTATACAGATATTCGAGGGTATCATTCTAGCCCGCAAACACGGTTCATCCGCAGGCGCTACCATTACAGTACGTAAAGTATCGGAGGGTGTTGGGGTGGAGAAGATTTTCCCACTCAACTCGCCTTGGATCAGCACTATCGAGCTCGTCAAGAAAGCAAAGGTTCGTCGCGCGAAACTTGGTTATCTCCGAAAAGAGTACGGTAAGAAACTCAAAGAAGAGGCTTTCGCATAGCGCACTGCTCACTACGAGGCACTTTTACAGTACGGGTTCTCAGACCTACAGTTTCAGCGTTCTGCTGAAGCGTAGCCGTTGAGAATCATCGACATCCACGCATGCCGACGTGGCGGAATTGGTATACGCACTACCTTGAGGTGGTAGCTCCCACAAG
>CAYRBH010000016.1:0-23456 GCA_964422585.1 uncultured Gammaproteobacteria bacterium | reverse complement strand
GTATTACTTAGTTATTAAGGTTTACAAATAATAGCGTATTAAAGCCTACAAGGGAATACCACAATCTCCGGCTGCCAGTCTATACTACAGCCTCGCAAGATAAATCTTTCACTCATACCCAACAGGGTTCGGTAGTTAGAGAGGTGTCTCGAGTATACAGATCACCTTAAGAGCCTTCGGCAATGGTTCGCTCCACTTCTCGAACTTGCGGCATGGGTTCGAACCATAATTGTACCGTTGTTACCGTAATGTCATAGATCATACGCAAACGCCTGCGAAAACCCTCAAGCAGGCCATACTTTCTCTCCTTGATGGTCTGCAGTAAGCCTTTGCAGAGGGTGGATGAGGAACCATTTGGCGTCATGCTAGCATAGTAATTTAAGGCTGTTTCTATCTTGAAATGGGATTTGTACTGTACAGGAATGCTCTGCCACAGCTCTTTGGTGAGCGCACGCTCTCCTCCGAGCAAAGGCACGAGCCACATAAATCGTCGCGCATAATGTATCTTCCTATCCCGCATGCCGATCGACATAGATACCGCACCACTAGCTACCGGTCCTACGATACGCTCGATCATAGCGTGTGTCAGGCCATGAATATCAGCATCACAAAAAAAGATAATATCTCCGGCAGCCGCAGCAACGCCACGTTCCATTGACATACCTTTACCTAGATTTTTCGCGTTCTTCAAATAACGAACGCCAGTAAAACCCTGCACCAGCGTTTCTGTATGGTCGGTCGAACCGTCGTCGACCACTATCACTTCAGCGAATCCGGAGTAAGTCGTGAGTGTCGCCAGTACAGCGCCAAGACGAGCTGCCTCATTATATGCAGGAACTAGTGCGCTGACTTTGTTAGTTTCTTGCTCAGCCATTTCGTTATCATTGTAACTAGTAGCATGACAATAAGCAATGCCAGTAGGTAGAACTGCGCGGCATGCAGTAGCGGCAATACCTTGCTAAATCCTTTGCCGATGAGCCAGCCAATGCTGATCATGACCATCAGCCACACGATACTACCGATAGCATTATAGATGAAAAAAGAACGATAGGCGACGCGACGAAGTGATAAATAGATAATAGTCAGAATACGCGTGCCATAGAGAAACTTGATGACTAGCAAGATACGAAAAGGTTTTGCGCTTGCTTTGCGCTCGAGCATGATGATCACCCGTTCATACACCTTCTGCATCATCTCCCATTTCTGAAACTGCGCAAAAAAGTATCTCCCACCGAAGAACCAGGCCGTATCAGATGACATCGTACCCAGGAAAGCGACCCAGAGAACGGTCACTGGCGCCCAAACACCATATGCGGACAGGATGCCAGCGCCAATGATGACCGATTCACCGAAAAAAAATGAACCAGCAAAAAGCGCCAGGATCTGATACTGTGAGAGGAGTGAGAGGACCTGCGCTGAGACTTGCATGGAGTAAGTGCCGGTCTGTTAAAATCCTACTGGTTCATTAATCAGTAACATCCGGACATTCCTGCCAAGTTTCGGGTTCTCACGCTTGAAGATGAGGACCTTCGAGAGCATCGTATGCGAACCATATTTCTGGAATATATTCTGATCTTCCAGCGGAACCACATAGTCTTCGAGCCGTTTCATGCCCTCAGCAAGGCTTGGCACGATCTTTTGGGCTCCCACAACGAAAATGAGGTTTGGCGAATTGAAGACGATATGCGGTAGCTGACTGCCGGTATTCGAGGCTATAATGAATTCCCCTGTCTCTGAAAGCGCATGTACGCTTCCCAGATAATAGTCTGACAATGTTGCTTGCTTGCGAAGCACGCTTTGTTTCGCAGGATCCTTCTCTGCGAGAATGCCCGCTTTCAAGTTATTCCAACCATGCTGACCTGATTCAAGGTATGCGATATAGCCGATCTGCTCGAGCGTCTTCGAAGCGCCATTCATGACCGAGGCTCCCTGAGGAATGCATTCCTTGATCGTCGCGAGTGCCGCGGCTCCACTATCGACCAAGAGTGCCTCAATGCCATTCGCTTTGAGCGCTGCTATGGTCTTCGAGATAGATGCTGCGTTTGCTACGTTGGCATATTCCATATAGTTCGTACATTACTGATAAGTTATATATTACGTTTCCACCGGCGTGGTGAATTGGCTATTATACAATGATGCATAAAATCCTTCGCGGGCTAAGAGTTCTTCGTGCTTGCCTTGCTCAACGATATTTCCATCACGCATGACCAGGATAAGATCGGCATGCTTGATGGTCGAGAGTCTATGCGCTATGACGAAGCTCGTCTTACCCTTCATCAATCGTTCCATAGCCTGCTGAATGAGAATCTCCGTACGCGTATCGACCGAGCTTGTAGCCTCGTCGAGGATAAGCATCGGCGTTTTAATAAGCATAGCACGCGCGATAGTCAGCAGCTGCTTCTCGCCTTGTGAGATATTATTCGCTTCCTCATCAAGGACCATATCATAGCCATGGGGCAGAGAGTGAACGAAATGATCGACATGCGCGGCTTTGGCGGCTTCTACCATATCAACATCAGATACTTCTGGCTTTCCATAAATCAAATTCTCTCGGATAGTTCCATTGAAGAGCCATGTGTCCTGCAAGACCATCCCGAATAACCTGCGCACATCAGCACGCCGCATCGTACGGATATCGACGCCATCGACCTTGATGGAACCTGTATGCACCTCATAGAAACGCATCAGCAAATTCACCATCGTTGTCTTACCAGCGCCTGTCGGGCCGACAATAGCGATACGTTGGCCAGGTTCGACCTTCGCCGTGAAATCCTTGATGATCACCGTATCCGGAGTATAACCGAACTGCACATGATCGAATTCGACGCTCCCCCGCACATCAGTCAATGCTTTCGAGTCAGCCGCATCAGGGCTCTCTTCCTCCTCAGCAAGAAACTCGAAAACCCGTTCAGCCGAGGCGGCTGTTGACTGCAGCACGCTCGCAATATTCGCCGTCTGAATGATCGGTTGGTTGAATTGGTTCACATACTGTATGAAAGCCTGAATATCGCCGATATTGATACGGCCATTGATGGCCAGATAGCCTCCGAGAACCGTTACGCCCACATAGCCGACATTGCTGACGAAGTTGATGATCGGGAAGAGTAGGCCCGAGAGGAATTGTGATTTCCAGGCGCTACCATAGAGATCATCATTATGCTTGGTGAAGACTTCGATCGAACGAGCCTGACCATTGAATACCTTCATTACATTGTGCCCGCCGTACATTTCCTCGATATGGCCATTGAGGTGACCGAGGGTATCTTGCTGCATCTTGAAAAATTTCTGCGAACGTTTGACCACGAGACCGATCAATCCGAAGCTTAACGGCAGGGTGAAGAGCGCGACAAGCGTCATCTGCCAGCTGATCGAGAGCATCATCGCCAAGATCCCAATGATCATAGTTATCGATGTGATGATCTGCGTGAGCGATTGATTTAAGGTCTGACTGACCGTATCGACATCATTGGTAATGCGGCTCAGGACCTCGCCGTGGGTCGTGCGATCGAAATACTTGAGTGGCATACGACCGATCTTCGTCGAAATGTCGCGGCGGAACCGATAGGTTATTTTCTGCGTGATGCTCGTCATAATCCAGCTCTGGAGATAGCTGAAAAGAGCGCTCAGAACGAACAAGAGCAGCAGCTCCTTCGCTATATCAAGCAGTTTCTGATAGTTAAAAGATGGTCTCTTCGACAGGTCCAGATGAGCGATGGTGTTTCGTGAAGCGATTGGAATTGCCTTGCTGATATCTGGCGGCAACCGCTTCAGAAGATCAGCACCGGACATACCCTGCAGATTGCTGCCCGCGGGAAGTTTCGCGACTAGTTGATCATATGCGGTGCGATCGATAAAGTCTGTGACAACCTGATTTGTCATCTTACCCAATATTTTCGGGCTCACGATGACGAATACAGTGCTCGCGACGCTGAAAATCACGACCACGGTGAGCGACAACCAAAATGGTTTGATGTAACCACCTAGCTGCTTCATCGTCTTCTTGAAATTCTTCGGCTTAGCGCCAGGCATCATCATGCCCATCGGATTGCCCCGACCCATAGGCCCGATGCGAGGCGGTTGGGCCTGAGACTCGTCTTTCGCTGACATGGTTGTTTTGCGTTCACTCATAGAGCGGCCTCCGTTACCAGCGTCTCTCGGCCAAGATGGTCTCGAAGCTCTTCTTCAGAAAGCTGCGAAGAAGCAATCTCGCGATAGACCTCGCATGATCTCAATAGTTCGCTGTGTGTCCCCTGGCCTACGATACGACCTTCATCAAGGACTATAATGTTATCCGCATGCATGATGGTCGTGATGCGCTGAGCGACTACGAGGACCGTTTTGTTCTTTGTCGCGGCGGAGAGCGCCTGACGCAATTTCGCGTCAGTCGTGAAATCGAGCGCCGAGAAGCTATCATCGAATATATAGAGCTCTGGCTGACGAATAATAGCCCGCGCAATGGACAAGCGTTGTTTCTGTCCGCCGGAAACATTAGTGCCTCCCTGCGAAATCTCAGCCTTATACTTGCCTTCGAGCTGCTCGACGAAATCCTTAGCCTGCGCGATATCAGCAGCTTGTCTCACTTCGTCATCTGAAGCGTTCGGCGCGCCATATTTCAAGTTACTCTCGACTGTACCAGAGAACAATACACCTTTTTGAGGCACATAACCGATCTTGGCATAGAGCTCCTCCATTCGCATCTGACGAATATCGATGCCGTCGATCTTAATTGCGCCGGCAGTGACATCATAGAAACGCGGTATCAAATTAATGAGTGTAGACTTACCGCTGCCAGTGCTGCCTACGAAAGCTGTTGTTTGACCAGGAAGAGCGGTAAATGAGAGATCACGGAGCACCGGCTCATCAGCTCCCATATATGAAAAACTAACATGATCGAATTCAACTTTACCACCATGCACGCCACTCACATCAGCCGGCTTCTCTGGATCTTTGATGCTAGTCGTAGTCGCCAGTACTTCTCCTATGCGCTCGGCTGACACCGACGCCCGCGGAACAACGATAAATACCACGGTGATCAGAAGGAAGGCAAAGATAGCCTGCGACGCATACTGCATGAATGCTAGCATTTGCCCGATCTGTAACTGTCCGAGATCGACCAAATGAGCGCCATACCAAATGATGGCAAGCGACGTAATATTCATGATAAGCATCATGATCGGCTGCATAATGACCATCAAACGGTTAACGAATAGGTTGACCTTGGTCAGGTCAATATTCGCGTCATCGAATTTCTTCTCTTCGAGCGGCTCGCGATTAAAGGCACGAATGACGCGAAGACCTGTTAATATCTCCCTGCTCACCAAGTTCAGACGGTCGACGAGTTTCTGTAACACTTTAAAGCGAGGAATAACGATCGTGAATAATGTAGCAATGATAGCGACCAAGATGCCTACCGCGAGGCCCATGATCCAGGTCATTGAGGGCGCGTTCTGATACGCCTTGATGATCGCCCACACGCCCATGAACGGGGCCATCAGAGCCATACGCAGCAACATCGTCATCACCGTCTGAATCTGTTGTACATCATTGGTCGTTCGCGTGATCAGCGAGGCGGTCGAGAAAGTATTGAACTCGTGCAGCGAGAAACCCTCGACCTTCGTAAAGGTCGCCTTGCGTATATCTCGAGAGAAACCTGCGGCAATATGCGACGCGAACCAGCCAACGACCACGCTCGCCGCTGCGGCACCTAATGCGAACAACAGCATGATCCACCCGTCCTGCCAGACAACGGACATGGTATTGGCAATAATACCTTTATTAATTATGACCGCCATATAATCTGGTAATGACAAGGTGGCCGCCACCATCAGATAGACCATAATCAGCAAGCAGCAAAACTGCCAAAGATAGGGTTTGAAATATTTAAATAGTTGCCTCATGTACTTTCCGCTTTCACTACTTTGTTATGCTTGCCAGTATCTTCTTGTGCAGCTTCAGGTATACCGCCAATTCATCATCCGTCAGCGCATCGAAGAGCGTCAACATTGTTCTCATTCTCCTCTGCTTCAATGCAGCGATGTGCGTGCTACCCTTCGCGGAAAGCGCGAGTCGCAGCGCCCGGCGGTCTTTCAGGTTTGCCTTGCGTGTCACAAAGCCATTCGCCACCAATCCATCGACAAGCTGTGTCGCGGCGCTTGAGGATACATTGAGCTTCTTCGATATCTCTTTGATACCGATGTTCTGGTGACGCTCAATGATAGCCAGTACGAACAGCTGAGAATGCGTGATCCCAGCCTTGGCGCAATCCTTAGCTCCCTTGGCATGCATTATGTTCTTCATGGCTTGTGAGTTCGCCATGATCTCTTCGATAAGCTGTTTCCTGTGTGTCATAGAAGCATATCAAAAACACCAAACAAATTAATATGTAAGTATCTTAACTTATTTTAGAAAAGCAGTCAAGCCCCTCATGTGCGAACACGAACAAAACGCCCGCCTACTTCTTTCTGCTCAATAAGAAAATATTCAGCCCCAACAGAATGACCAAACTAGTGAGCGCGATAGCCTCGACAGGCCGAATGCCCTGCGCCCGCTCATCCATAGCATTCCACGCGATCCAAAGAATGAAGAGTACATTTCCAAGAAGTGCGAGTGAACGAAGCTCCGTATGCATATACTTACTGAGCCTTGTACTTCAAGACCAGAGAATTGACGATAGTCGTCATATCAGACAAAGCCCTCTCTAACTCAGGACTGCCTTTCTTTGGGAACGCAGTAATGTCCTTGGAGTTATAGGCCATCGTCATCACATAGCCTGGTGGATTGCCTGCAGTATAGTAATTGATATAGCCACCTGTCTTCGAAACATATGAGAAATACCATACCGGCGCGTCGCCAGCATACGCGGCGCAATCCTCGGCATGTCTATCTGTCTTGCTCAGATACCAATCATACCGCTGATGATCACCGAATGCTGGATACTTCTCACTGGTTCCACAGGGGCCACCTGGCTGATAGATCACTACTGCATCCGCGCTTGGCGCACCCATTGAAATTTCTGCGAAACGACCGCCTTCGACACCGCTCGCCTGTTGCGCCTGTGCATTGATGTAGAGAATATAGTTACCTTGAGTAATATTCACCGCCGCAGGGTTCGGGGAAATAACCGGCTTGTCGCTACCAGTACCAGATGGCACATAGGTCGTTTGATTCGCTTCGGCCGCGGTCCAGCCATCAGGAATGGTCACTTTGAGGAAATCAGTTTCATAGATTTTCCCTAGCGCCACTGGCGTTGTCGTAGCCATGGTAGGGCATGGCGCGAACTCGCAATTCGGCCCGACGCGACCAACCGATGATCCATCTGGACATACTTTCGCGTCTTGCGGGCAAGCAGAGCCGCCATTGGCAGGGTTGTTATCTTGATTGCCGTTTCCCTCATTAGTAAGTGTTGAGCCAGTGTTCTGATTTGATTTCGAAGGTACGCTTGAAAATAGCACGCCGGCAACCAGGACTGCTGCGCATACGAGTACCAGTGGGATAAAATATTTTGATCGAAATATCATGCCTCTCTTTAAAGCTAAGGTAGTCAGTATATACTATCCTGAAAAGAAAAAGCAACTTTATACGAAGCCAGGGAAGAAATCCGTAATAATATTCTTCTTGTTGACCCCTAGCTGCCGCAATGCTTTCTGGAAGGCAACCACCATCGTATGCGGACCTGATATATAGAATAAGCGCTCTGCATAGTCAGGCACTTCTTCCTGAATAACCTCCGCAGTGAACATCCCGCGTCGGCCAGTCCACTGCGGCGAGATGCTGGCAGTATCAGTCAAGGTATACACCGCTTTCAGTCCAATCTGTTTCTCGGCGGCATCGAAAATATCTGTATAGACGATATCCTCTGCTTTCTTATTCGAATACAGCAACGTCACGTGCCGCTGCTGCCGCATATCGGTCAAATACTTTACCATGCTGCGAAAGGGTGTGATGCCGATGCCACCGGCAATGAAAACCAATTTCACGCCCTCATCCTTAGGCATGACGAATTCTCCCGCGAGCTGAGATGCCACCAGAGTACGACCCGGGACTATCTGCGTTAGTGAATGCTTGAAGCTACTGGTCGGCGAATAGAATTTGACGCCGATACGGATATCTTCTTCCGTCGGCGACGAAGCGATCGTGAAGTAGCGCCGATTGCCACGGCCATCCGGATGTGAGTGACCGAGTGTCCACTCGAGGTATTGACCAGGCTGGAATTTCATTTTGCGATCAGACTCGAATATGAAATCGCCGGTGTCCGGAGAAATGCTCAGCACTTTCTTCAATCGCAGTACCTCCCGAAACTTCGGACTTACCAGATAGGAGAAAACGTTCCCGACCAGGAGCGCGAGCTCTGGCGTAGAATAGATCGGTCCGATATGCACCTGCGGCGCAAACAGCAGTCCGGTGAGCGTGCCATAAAGTATGCGATTCTTACGGGTCGGCGGTGTAGTCAACGGTTCGGTTATCATTATGAAGGCGAAAAAGAAAAGGGATGAAGAAAGTACAGCTCGCTCCATGTCAAGAAAAACATTGCCACCGCGGAGAAGGGTAAAAAAAGCTATAGCGCTAAGAGCCCCGATGACAAAACTCGCCGCCAGATCCCATCGCAGTATCTTGCGTATGATCAACACGCCCCCGATCAACACATAGGGCAGCATGGATGGCGTGCCGACCCACCATGTTGCCGCATAACCCAGAGTCAGAGCGGTCACCGCGACTGCGAATGCTGCGGGATTGAAGATATGCTTCTTCCGTACCGCGAACATATACTTCGAAGCCATGGCCCACACACCGACCCAAATCATTGATGGTATATCTGCCCAGGTATGCACCGGGGTTATGATGAGCGTCAAGATCAAGGCGGTAATATAGATGGACTCGGCATTAGCCGGCACCGCAAACACTTCCGCGAATACACCGTTCGCAACCCAGCAAATCGCGGTAAAAAACAAACCCGTGAACAACAACGCAAATGGATTATAAGGAAGGATACCCAAAAAGCTCAAAACGAACGCCACGGCACACAATGCCAATAGATAGTAGAGCACCAAGCGGTACATCGTTATCCTATTGAGCACACTGTCTATCCAGGTGAACATATTCTTTCTTAGTGAGTATACTGCTCGAACCCTGTCGTGAAAGTCGCAATGCCAGTGGCGTCTATCATATACCCTTCGAAGCCAGGCAGATGTTGTATAAAATTGATGCCCTCCGTGCCCATGGCGAATGCCGCCGTTGCGAAACGATCCGCTTCGTAACTATCTGGACCTATGACCGTCAAGCTAACGATATCTGTGATCGGACCTTCGCCTTTCGGATTATAAATATGCTGGCCTCGGATGGCTGTGCCAGATGTCGCGACTCCCTCGTCATGTCCAAGATACAAGATCTTCACATTCTCATTTCTATTGAAAGGATTGCGAATACCAATGACCCAGGGCTTTCCTTCGGCATTCATACCTCGCACTTCGATGTCTCCACCAGCCTCGACATAGAAATGCTGGAAACCCTGCTTGCGCAATAACCCTGCCGCATGGTGAATGGCCCAGCCTTTGACCAGACCTGACGGATCGCAAAAACCATTATGATAGATGTCAAAAAAACCATTGGTCTTCTGTTTTGTTTCTTCTGACAGATCGAAGATCAACTTCATCTCCTCGCTCGCGTCCTCGGGCTTGAGGAAGCCGGCATTGATCCTCGATATCTCACTAGTATTCTTATACGTGCTGAATTTCTCATCAATAGCGGTGAAATACTCGAACACAGAATCGATCGCCGCATTGGTCGCGGTCGCATCGACGATCTCGACTGTAATCGGCATGCCCATGAGTAGCCGAGTTTGTTTCATACTTAGATGTTCTTCGCCTGCGCTAACGCCGAGGTGAGCGATTCTCTGAATGCAATGCTTGAATCGGTCGCGCCAGAGACAATATCCACGTTCGCGCTCTGAGCCTGGATCGCTTCGCTCTTCAGGTACACCATTGCCTGTCTGTTGATCATGATGGACGTGCTGCGATCTTGAGGATACTCCAGAAATACCACGTCAGTGATCTTCCCATTCTGAATAACAGCTTCGACCTGAATAGTACCATAGTATGCATCTGCGCCTGAACCGGTGAATACTCCATCCTTATACTGATTCGTATTCTTCGGGACTGGTTTCGGCGCAGGAGTTGGCGTCGGCGCTGGGCTTGGTTTCGATGCTGGCGGAGTCGGCGGCGTCGAAGTCGGCGTAGTTGTCGCTGGTCGCGTATTCGCAGTATTCGTTGTCGGGGGCGTAGTCACCGGTACATCTGAAGTCATAGGTATATCGGATGATGGTGAAGATGGAGATGGAGTCACTGTACTTACTACAGCTGAAGGCTCAACATACGACGAGTCCATACTTTTGCCACGCTGCAGAAACACATACAAAATGAATGCGGCAAGTATCGCTGCTGAGAGAAAGAATTTTTTCATATGCTATGCGCTATACCTAGTACTACGCTAAAAAAGAAAAAACATTTCATCAAGGCGTCAATGACACTATACAGTAGCCTCTATTGCAATACAGCTTACAGATACTTCGCGGCATCAAGCCACTGGTCAAGCTCTGCCCTGGTCTGCACATACCCCTTGATATTGATACTCGTTCCTTTGTGAATGCCAAGATGCAAATGTTTTCGCTCGCCATCAGTCTCAACGCTATATCCTTTTCCTAATACACCGATCGTATTCCCGGCTTGTAGTTCCGCGCCAACACTCGCTGTAATACTGCTCAGCCGCAGATGTCCATATACCACCGTGACTTTCTGATTGGCTATCATACAGCTTTGTACAGCAACCCCACCGTAACCGGTTGCATATTTTTTCATCGCTAGTGGACCGGAGCAAATGGCATGAATAGTAACATCGGTCGTTTGCTCTGCAGCGGTCGTTTCAAAATCAACACCAGTGTGGTAGCCGGTGAATTTTTCTGGCTGCACCGGTGAAGTAGCTGGCGTAATGTAGATACCAAATGGTTTTTTCGTGATCCGCTCTTGAGCAGCGGCCAGTGGTTCGGTGAGTATGCCGCGTTGAGAGACAGCTGCGGTACTGTTCTGATCTACAGCAGCGACAGGATATGAAGTTGTCGTCGTATTCGTAGCCACTCCGGAAGAGGCATTTTGTTGCATAGTCGTGGGAGATACATCATATGCCGGATTTCTCGGATTCACAAAAACAAAAAATAACAGAATAGCCACCACGATCAGCATCATCAGGAATTTATTTTTGGAGAAGACTTGCATAGTGAGTGTCTTATGCTTACTATCTCACGCGTTTACTCTCAATCTCACTTCTGTAACCTAGCCCTAGGCATCAAGTATAGAGTACCTGCCCTAAAATGCAAAACAGCCTCGAGAGAGAAGGCTGTTCTACTATGCATGACCTGCGCATCATTGCTAGCGGGGTCCAAACCCATGCCCGCCGAAGCCATGACCACCCATACCAGTCGAGATCTGAGTAGCAGTCACATTCGTACCACTGACAGTACCATTGACGAAGATCTTATCTCCGACTTTGAGGTCTGATAGCTGTGCGGCTGCTCCATTATTCGTGACCGCAGCGCCTGCTGCGTTCACCGTATAGGATGCGCCACCTTCGTCAGCTTCTTCGCTCATCGTAATGGTCGTGCCATTGATAGCGGTGATATTCCCATCATTGCCGAGAGGCGCGTGCCCGCCGAAGCCATGACCACCCATGCCATCTGAGATTGCGGTCGCGGTTACCTTTGTGCCATTGACCGTTCCGGTAACGAAGATCGTATCTCCGACCTTAATGTCCGATAGTTGCCCTGCGGCCCCGGCTTTCATAATGGTAGCTCCAGTCGCATCAACGGTATACGCAGCTCCGCCTTCATTCGCCTCTTCAGTCATAGTGATCGATGTACCATTGACAGCGGTCACCGTGCCATCATTGCCGAGAGGTGCGTGACCCATCATATGCTGAGGCATAGTTGGCGCAGTCGAAGTTGTAAGAGTAGGCGAGGTAGCTATGGTAGCCGTTGGGGTTTGCGCATTAGCCATGAAGCTCAGGCCCATCGTCATGCCAGCGAGAGCCGTAGCAGCAAGGATTGGTATCGTTAGAAACTTATTTGTTGACATAGTAATTAATTAGTATCGTGCTTAGTCGACCTTTCATGCAAATGAATGTGCGCAACATTCACCTACATAAAATACTACATATACTGCGCGGTGTTATTTCACTGATAGCAAAAAATCGCAAAGGTTTGCGATCAAAGATAGAATACTTTATTTTATTTCTAAAATGCTAAAGATAACTGTTTGATCTTTCTGGTCCAACTCTACTCTATCCCCCACTCGATGCCCCATTAAAGCAGCTCCCAGCGGAGAATTCTGTGAAATGATCCCTTTGAAAGGATCAGCTTCAGCGGAGCCGAGTATCTGATAGGTATTTTTCTTACCCTGCGTCTCAATCGTAACTCTGCTTCCGAGCTGTACGACTTGTACTGTTGCATCAGGTGTAATAATGGAAGCGCGGCCAAGTAATTCCTCTGTTTCAATAATTCGCTGATTGATGCCGCGCAGTCTACCTTTCTCCATTTGATACGCATGATTCTCGGAGAAATCACCGAATTCAGCCAGTCGGGCGACTTCCTGAGCTACGATCTTCTGATCGATTCTCAATTTCGCGAGCAGGTTCTTGAGCGAGTTATACTTAGCTTGGGTCAGATGCGGATCTGCCTTAAGATGTGCATACTGCCCTGGCTTTCTTTTAGGGGTTTGCATAGTAGCGCTCAAACATCTATGCCTTATCCATTACTCTTCTCGAAGCTCGCAGCACCCACCTTCTCGGCACAAAGGGGATCAGGTACCGAAGCGCGAAACCTTGGAGTTTATTTGGCGTACTGACAAGTGTACCAGCAAGCATACCAGCATACCCAGCAGCAGCCACGGTGTCAGGCAATGGAACATTCTTGAATAACATAGTTTTCTCAACACCACTTGCCTTGGCAAAACCAGTAGCAGTAGCGCCCGAACAGAGTACAGTAACTGTCACGCCCTTCCCAGCCACTTCATTCGCGATGGCCTGACTCCAGGAAATCACATAGGCCTTCGAGGCATAGTAGACTGATTGCAAGGGACCAGGAAGCATACCTGCAGTCGAAGCGACATTTAATATTTTGCCGGTGCCGCGAGCAATCATATCCGGCAGAAACAGTCTGGTCAGTTCAGTAACTGCGCGAATATTCACCGCGATCATTTCTAAATCTTTCGCTAAAGGCCTTTCGTAAAAGAGACCATAGCCGCCAAAGCCAGCATTGTTTATCAGAAACTCGATGACAATACCGTCTTGTTTGAGCTGATCGTAGATCTTTCTCGGCGTAGCCGGATCGGCGAGATCTGCTGAAATAGTCTTCACCGTAACGTTGAATTCTTGCTCGAGGTAATTCTGCGCTGCATGTAATTTTTCTTGGTCGCGAGCGACAAGTACCAGATCATTACCACGGCAAGCATGTATCTTCGCTAATGCATAGCCGATGCCATTCGAACCGCCGGTTATTACTGCAACGTGATTCATAAAAGTGTTTGGTGCGCCTGCCTGGACTCGAACCAGGAACCGTTCGGATATAAGCCGAATGCTCTAACCAATTGAGCTACAGGCGCATAAAGCACAGCAAGTATGCAAAGTTTCGAGATTTTAGTCAACGCACGAAACTGACAGTATCAGGTATGCGAGACGTCATATAGATATATGACCAGAAAGTCATTAGCTATTGCATTGCCAGTCTTATGCATAGCAACACATCCTGTCTTCGCACAGGTATCTATCGAGGTGCCTCAAAATTTTGCTGGTTTCAGCGCTCAGCCACTTCCGACTATTCTTGGTAACCTGGTCGGCGTCATCGTTGGCTATCTCGGCATCTTCCTCATAGTCGCTATTTTCTATGCTGGTCTCATCTGGATGACGTCGGGAGGTAATGAAGACAAAATCGCTCGGGCAAAAGGCATCATCGCCGCAAGCGTCATCGGTATGCTGCTGATACTTATGTCGTATTCGATCGCCGGGTTTATCGTGACCAGCCTGGCTCGAGCAGTGTAATGACTAACTCGTTATCAACTGCAGCTGCTCTTTCAAATGAGACAGGATCTTTTCTTCGGCCTCCTTCTCAGATCCGGCGAACATGACGGTTGTTTCTCTGTGTGTGCCCACAGGTTTGAAAGGCTGGAGCACTACTTGCAGATCATAATTATCCCGCGCATAGGCATAGACCGTCGTCTCACTCGCCGACTTCTCAAAGAAGAACAGCACCACATCCGCTTCAGGACTCGCGAGAACCAGATCATTCACCAATCCAACTAAGTCGAGATTTTCTCCGTCGCTATCCTCTTTCTTGAGATTCGAGTATACGATGCGCTTATCGATCTGCTGCAGACGCGAAAGCACCCTGCCCCACACCTTGAGCTTGTCCATATCTTTCGTTCGATACAAATGCGTGATGATCTCCTGTTGTTTAGCGCCGGCAACGATCAGGTCGCTTGCTAACTTCAATGTCTCGGGTGTTACCTGCGGCGTCTGGAAGCTGTTCGTCGCGGCAATAAGACCAGTCAGCAAGCATTGCGCGATCTCCGGCGTAATAGCAGGACCGATCAAGGCATAGACCATCTCAGCGAGCGATGTCGCTTTCACATTCACAGCATTAATCTGCCCATAGCGCACATTGCGTATCTGCCGATCGACATTGATGATCGGCGTATTGAAAAAGAGATCCCTGTTCTTCTCGAATACTTCACCTAAAGCGCCCAGCTCTGCGGCACCTACGGTAATGATCAGATCATAGCCAAATGAACTCTCCGCGAATGAGACATCCTTCTGCGTGAAGTTGCCGTCCTCCGGCTTCACCCTGATCTCGAGCACTTCTCCTTTCAGATCATAACTCAACTCTTTCGCTTTCGTCTTTGCTACATTGATATGGATAATGAACTGATCGGCAGCCTGGATACTGTTCCTGGCTTCCGCGATATTTGGCAGGAAGCGGAATCGTCCCATTGAACTCTCAGGCATATAGATATCGACGCGCTCTTTACCTTGGCGCTTCAACCACAAAAATAAAGCGAGGGCCGAAGCCCCCTCATCAAAACCTGGATTGTCCCTCCCAAGTACCAACACCCTCCGCGCAGTCCCTACAATACTTTGAATATCTGTTTTTTCTTGGATAAGCATACTTGGAAAATCCAGTTAACATACCTGAATAGGTAGTTAGTGTCAACCATCTGGCGACGCCTAGCTCTCCATACTGACAAAAACCCCTTAATTTCCTTGACATTTTGCGTATCAGACAGTACAGTGTAGCCACATCGCGCATACACTATCCAATGAATATCAGTAAATTAGCACAGCAGCTGAAGCTGACACCGAATGAGCTCCTCGACCTACTTCCGCAGGTCGGTTTTGCGATAGGCAGGCGCGCCATCAAGGTAGATGACTCGCAGGTGAACAAAATTATTTTTGCTGTACGGCAGTTCCAGAAGATACAGGCTGTGAAGGCGCGAGAGCAAGAGATCAAAGAGATACGTGGCAAAGAATCACCCGCGGACAAGAAAAATCGTACCGTGACGTTGGGCGATACGATCATCGTGAAGGACCTGGCGGAGAAATTACAAATGCCTATCGCCCGCATCATGGCGGAGATGATGCGCAATGGCATCATGGCATCCTTGAATGAGCGGCTCGACTTCGAGACCGCGAGCATTATCAGCGAGGATCTTGGCTTTACCGTGACGAAAACCGAAGCGGCTGCGGAAACCAGCGAGATGAGCAAGAAGGAACTGTTGGAAGGTCTGCTTGCTGAACGAAGTGAAATAACTCCCCGCCCACCGGTCGTAGTCATCATGGGTCATGTCGATCACGGCAAGACGAAGTTGCTGGACGCTATCCGTAAAACTAATATCATGGCGGGCGAATCCGGCGGGATCACGCAGCATATCGGCGCCTATCAGACCGAAGCAGTCAGCAAAGGCAAGAAGCGTACCATTACCTTCCTTGATACACCAGGACATGAGGCATTCAAGGCGATGCGTTCTCGTGGCGGACAGATTGCTGACCTGGCAGTACTCGTCGTGGCCGCTGATGATGGCTTGAAGCCACAAACACTGGAAAGTATTGCCATCATTCAGAAAGAAAATCTACCATTCATCGTAGCGATCAATAAAATAGACAAGGAAACTGCCGATATCGATAAAGTGAAAAAGGAACTTGCCGAAATAAATCTACAGCCAGAAGAGTGGGGCGGTAAGGTCATCTGCGCTCCTATCTCAGCTTTGAAAGGCACCGGCATCCCTGAACTGCTCGAGATGATTCTGCTCGTCGCTGATCTGGAAGAACTCAAAGCTGATGCATCCGGCAATGCTGTCGGCACCATCATCGAATCGCATATCGATAAAGGCGAAGGCCCCGTCGCTACCGTCTTGATACAGGCTGGCACGCTCAAAGTGAATGATCTGCTGATCGTCGGTCCTGCTGCAGGTAAAGTAAAAGCACTGAAGGATTGGACCGGAGCTGACGTGACAGAAGCGACCCCTGGCATGCCGGTAAAAATACTCGGACTGAAGCAGCTGCCTGCTGTCGGGGATATCCTTATCGTGGAAGATGATAGGAAAGAATACAACAAACGACTGAAGAACCAAGAAAAGACATCGGTTACTCGACGATCTGCCGTGACCCAGCGCAGCCAAGATGAGAACAGCGACAAGAATATACCTTCGGTCAATGTGCTCATCAAGGCAGACGTGCTCGGATCGCTCGAAGCGATCGAAGAGTCTCTGGTCAAACTCTCGAGTCCTGAAGCGCAGGTCCGCATCATCAAGAAAGGACTAGGCTTCGTGACCGAGGCTGATATTCTGACCGCGCAGGCAACGGGCGGTATCATCATCAGCTTCCATTTGAAAGAGAATAAGAAGATGACTGCTTTCGCTGATGAACGCAAGGTGCCGATCATGTATGAAGATGTCATCTACCATGTTATCGAGAAGATACAGAAACGTCTCGACCTCATCAAGAAACCAACCGTCACCCGCCAGCTTATCGGCAAGCTGAAAGTGCTGGCTATTTTCAAAACAACCAACAAAGCTGTCATCTGCGGCGGTAAGGTCACCGAAGGACTGGTCAAAAAAGGCTGCAAGGTGAAGGTGCTGCGAGGCGACGAGGTCATGACCTATGGCACGCTCACCAATTTACAGAGCAGTAAAGAGAATGTCGCGGAAGCAGCCGCTCCCTCAGAGGTCGGTATGGAACTAGCCTGCGATCCGATCGTGCAGGTCGGAGATATCTTCGAATTCTTTATTGAAAAATAATCGATGAGTCAACGTACTGAGCAGGTCAACGAACTCCTCGTTCGTGAGATCAGTCAGATCCTCGCGCGCGATCTCGAACCACCAATAGATTGCATGATCACGATCATGCGCGCGGAAGTAACTCCTGATCTGAAACATGCGAAAATCCTTGTCTCCATTCTTCCTGATAACAAAACCGGCTCAGGCATGGAGGCGCTTCGGCGCATGAAGAAGGATGTGCAGCATATGCTGAACAAGAAGCTCACCATGAAATTCTCTCCGCAGATTCACTGGGAGCTCGATCTCACCACGCGGAAATACGCCGCGATTGATGAAGCGTTAAAGCCGACGGGAAGGGCCTAAAACATAAGGAGTTCTACAGAAAGAACATTGACACGATGTTCTCTTTTCACTATAGTGTCTGGCTATGATACATCACCGGATCGAATCACAGGCCATTAAAAATGCTCTAGCCGAGGCGACGAGCATACTCCTTGTCGCGCATAAAAAACCAGACGCCGATACGCTCGGCGCAGTCTGCGCTTGGATCTCAGTGCTCGAGTCGCAAGGCAAACAACCAGAAGCTTTCTGCTGCGACGAAGTACCCAGCTATCTCAAACATATCTATGGCAGCTACCATATCAAAAACGATCCGAGCGTCTTCGATAAGCAGTTCGACATTATCATTGTGAATGACTCGGGCGATCTCGAATATGCCGGCATCGACGGGTTTATGGAAAAACGGGATAACTCGAAAACAACGATCATCAATGTAGACCATCACGCCACGAATCCGGATTTCGGCGATCTAAACCTTGTCATCAGAAACGCGAGTTCAACCAGCGAAGTGCTCGCACGACTCTTCACTGATTGGGGGATCGCTTTTGACAAAAAGCTCGCGAGTAATCTGCTGCATGGTATGGTCTTCGACACGAACAAGCTTACCAATCCAGCGACCTCATACAACTCCCTCACTATAGTTTCGAAATTAGTGGAAGCCGGCGCTGATCTGTATGACACCATACAGCACGCGCTCTATACTAGATCTATTCCTGACCTGAAGCTCTGGGGACTTATCATGTCACGTCTGAAATATAATAAGGAATACAACAGTATCATAAGTTATATCACCGACGACGACATAACAGAGATTGGCGCAAATCCAGAGTCCACCGAGAGTGTCAGTAATTACTTGAGCCTGATACCGAATATCGACATCATACTGTTCCTCCAAGCTCGCAAGGACGGGATCGTCAAGGGATCGCTTCGCACCGTGCAAGAGAATGTCGATGTTGCACGACTAGCCTTGGCCATGGGCGGCGGCGGACACAAGAAAGCCTCTGGTTTCAAGATACCCGGCACGCTCCAGACGACTGGCACCAGCTGGACTATCATATAAAAAGGGTGTACATTCTACCCTACTATAAGACATTAATCATACTACTATGTACCTCATACCAACCGTTATTGAAAAATCCAGCTTCGGCGAACGAGCATATGATATTTACTCGCGCCTTTTGAAAGATCGGATCATCTTTCTCGGAGACGGGATCGATTCTGGCGTCGCGAATAGCGTGATCGCGCAGCTGCTCTTCCTGGCCAGCCAAGATGACAAAAAGCCAATCAAGCTCTATATCAACTCCCCTGGCGGCAATGTCAGCGACGGACTCGCTATCTATGACACTATGCAGCATATCAAAGCGCCGGTATCGACCATTTGTGTGGGTCTCGCCGCTTCGTTCGGCGCGATACTCCTTGCTGGCGGAGCCAAAGGCAATCGCTATGCCCTGCCGAATTCTGAGATACTCATCCATCAAGTCCTCGGCGGAGCCCAGGGTCAAGCCACTGACATCAAGATCAAAGCTGAATACATTATCAAGATCAAGGACCGTCTGAATAAGATCCTCGCGAAAGACACGGGCCAAGCCCTATCGAAGATAGAGCATGATACTGATCGAGACTTCCATATGACCGCTGAAGAGGCTCTCAAGTACGGGATCATCGATAAGATTATCAAGTAAACAAGGTTAGTTACAAAGTATCCTCAAGAGCCGCGGGCGTACGCCCGCGGCTCTTGAGCTAATTGACTTGCGTTCTGAAAAAGGCTGTGCTATGGTAGTCCTGATGTCCTTTCGGGGATATCTCAACACTTATTATTAGTCACCTGGCACGAGTATATAAGGATGCAACGGGTTACTAGGAGAAGGCCACCAACGAGCATGATTGCGATGAATCCAAGCCTAAACGGCAGACTCAACCACTCAACACTCGAAGTAGGCGTGAACGCTACTTCACTCTAAACTCTGAACTTGTTCAGAGCTTTTGGCTTCTCTCACCCCTAGCTACGCATCCTCCTCGCTGACAGATAGGAGTTTGTATCTATGTCATATTTGACCCCCTTAGGTCTCCTGACCGGAGGCCTCTTGGCAGGCATCGCGGTCGGTTATTTCATTAGGAAATTCCTCTTGAGGGATTCTCTTGAACGCGCGAATAAGAAGGCGCATGTCATCATCGAAGAGGCAAAAACGAAACAGCAAGAAGCCTTGATCGAAGCGAAGAACAAGGGTACGCAGATCATCGAGGAAGCGAAAACCGAAGAGCGCGAGCGGCGACGTGAAATGCAGGAAATCCAGAATCGCCTCGAGAAGCGCGAGTCGCTCTTCGATAATAAGCTACTCGAATTCGAGTCAAAGCAACAGAAGCTGAGCGATGATATCGACAAGGTATCTGCCGCGAAAGAAGAGATCAAGAAGATCAAAGAAGATCAGATGAAGAAGCTGGAAGCTATCGCTAACCTCGATGAGAAGGAAGCGAAGGACATCCTCATGAAAAATGTCGAGGATCGCATGAAGGACGAATTGCTGATCCGCATCAAGAAGCAGGAGAACATGGCCTCCGAAGAGCTCGAGAACCGCGCGCGGAATATGATAGCCCTCGCCATGCAGCGTATCGCTTCCTCACATACGGCAGAAAGTACCACGACCATCGTTACCATCCCGAATGAGGAAATGAAGGGTCGTATCATCGGTCGCGAAGGGCGGAATATCAAGACCATTGAGAATCTGACCGGCGTCGAGATTATCGTTGATGACACCCCTGACTCCATCATGGTCTCGGGCTTCTCCCCTATCCGCAGGCACTTGGCCAAGCGAGTCCTGGACAAACTGATAGTCGACGGACGCATACATCCGGCCCGCATCGAAGAAGTCGTTGCCACCTGCAAGAAAGAGCTTGCTCTAGATATCATCAAAGCCGGCGAAGACGCAGCGTATGAGGCTGGTGTCGTAGGGTTGGATCCAAAGTTGGTGCAGATCCTGGGACGTCTCAAGTATCGAACGAGCTATGGCCAGAACCAGTTGAAGCATGCGCTCGAAGTGTCGTATATCTCAGGCATGCTGGCGCATGAACTTGGCGCAAACGCGGCAGTCGCGAAGAAAGGCGGACTGTTGCATGATATCGGTAAGGCACTCGATCATGAAGTGCAAGGCGGACATCCTGAGATCGGGTATGACTTGATGAAAAAATTCGGGCTTCCAGAAGAGGTTGCCTATATCGCCATCGCCCATCATGAGGATCATCCGAAAACCATCGAAGGCATTATCGTGAAATGCGCTGATGCCATTTCCGGTTCTCGCCCTGGTGCCCGTAAAGATAGCTATGAGAACTATATCCAGCGCTTAGAAGAGCTTGAGGGAGTGGCAAATTCATTCGAGGGGATCGAGAAGAGCTACGCCATCCAGGCTGGCCGCGAGATCCGCGTCTTTGTCACGCCGGATAAGATCGACGATTACTCAGCGAAGATGCTTGCTCGAGATATCGCGAATAAGATAGAGGCTGAGCTCAAGTATCCGGGCGAAGTGAAAGTGACGCTTATCCGTGAGCTGCGAGTAACTGAATACGCGAGGTAACAGCAACAAAACAATGTTCGGCCACCAGAACGAAACTATCAAGGTCCTGATCCTTGGAGATATCGTCGCGAAGATCGGGCGCAGAGCAGCCGCGGTCGCTCTGCAAACTTGGAAGAAGGACTATACTCCTGATCTTATCCTTGGCAATATCGAGAACCTGACGCATGGCAAAGGCATTACCGCTCATCATCTCGCTGAGATGCGCGAAGCAGGCTTGATGGTAGGGACTGGCGGCAATCATGTCTGGAGTAAAGAGGACCCGAACCTCGAAACCATCAGGGCCGCGCTACCGCTGGCCCTTCCTGCCAATGATTCTCGCTGTGGCGATAGCGCTCAGTACCAGGAAATTACTGTTGGCAAAGCCAAAATCATTGTGCTAAACTTACTTGGTCAGGTAGGGATGCATGACGATACGACCTCGAACCCCTTCCAGTACTTTGATACCTTCTACGAATCCTTAGGAAAACCAGCCATTCTGCTCGTTGACCTCCATGCGGAGCTAACCAGCGAAAAGATAGCCTTCGGCTACCATGCGGATGGCAGGGCTTCCGTGGTCTATGGCACGCATACCCATGTGCCGACCGCTGATGCCAAGATTCTGGCCTCAGGGACCGGTTATATCACCGATGTCGGCATGACCGGATCGGATAATTCGGTCTTGGGCGTGGATACACATGTCATCATCAAGCGATTCTTGGGCGCCGGGAAGGATCCTTTCGATTATCCAGAGACCGGACCTGCGCAGGTGAATGCGATACTCTGCGAACTCAATGCTGAGTCCGGAACATGCATTTCTATCAAACAATTAAGCATAAAACTAACCATTAAGTAATCCTGTCTATGAACAAAGCAACACTCATTGAGACCATAGCGAATAAGACATCCATCGCGCGGAAGGATGTCGAAACCGTGGTCGAGTCATTCGAAGCGACCGTCATCGAGTCTTTGCAGAAAGGTGAGGAAGTCACCTTGGCAGGATTCGGCTCATTCTCAGCGCGAGAACGCAGCGCGCGCATGGGAGTTAATCCGCAGAACCCTGAAGAGCGGATACAGATCCCAGCTGTGGTGGTTCCGAAATTCAAAGCTGGTAAAAATCTCAAAGATTCTCTGAAACACAAAGCAGCAGCATAACCTTTCGAAAAACAGGGCGCAAGCCCTGTTTTTTGTTTGGTTACAGTGGGCTCACGATATTCCTCAGCCGAGGATCCGTCACCTGCAAATATACCTGCGTCGTCTTAATACTCGCGTGCCCTAGCAGCTCCTGTACATAACGGGTATCAACGCCTTGCTCCAGCAGATGTGTCGCGAAACTGTGACGTAATGAGTGGAAGGTCGCTGGCTTTGGGATGCCGGAATGTGAGAGCGCATATTCAAACACTTTCTGGGCCATGCGAATACTCAATGGCTTGCCGTCAGATCCAGCAAAAATAAAATTATTCGGCTTCTTGTCGCGCGTCTGGTCTATCACTAGTGGCACCATACGCTTCGAAAATATCGTCATACGATCCTTTGCGCCCTTTGCTCCTTTCACATGTACGGTCAATGTAGCCATATCAATATCCTGTACACGAAGTGTTGCCACCTCACTGACCCGTAAACCAGCGCTATACGCGAGGCCGAGTAGTAACCTATGTTTCGGATTTGTCATGCTCTCGACAATAATGCGAGCCTCATCCCTCGTAAAAACAACCGGCAAACCATGCTCACGCTTTGGTCTTTTCAATAATATAAATATCCGCCGCCTCAATACTACCTCATAATAAAACCGTAGCGCCGAGATGACCGTATTCAATGAGGTATTAGTGTAGCCCTCATGCACACGAAGAAAAGCAAGGTAGCTCTTGATATCTTCCGTTGTCACTGATCGTGCTGATTTCCCGACGAATTGCAAGAAACGTTCGTTGGTCGACAGATAGTTCTGTATCGTCCTGCGCGAAAAACCTCGTATCACCAGCTCCTGAGCAAGGGATCGCAGTGGATATCCATGCTCTACGATCGCCGCTGTACCCTCAGGAAAGCTTCGTGGCTCAACCCTGCCCCACCTGGACTCTTTCCGCCGCATATACAAAGACCTCCCATTGCCCTGTTCTGGGTTTTTATCACTTTCCATAAAACTGTATGGTTACGCCCTGATGGTTTACAATTTGGCTGATTATGGGTATTCTGTCAATGATGCACGCCATCCAACTGATAGACGCCATTCAGGCGAAGCAAAATACTAAAGAGTTCTACATTAGAG
>CAYRBH010000015.1:0-24304 GCA_964422585.1 uncultured Gammaproteobacteria bacterium | reverse complement strand
CCCGCGCCGACCCCAGGTTCTGCAACAGGAACGGGCGAGGGAGGATTGAGCACTACGACGACGGTTACCTATGGCACTAATACGAATGTGGGAACTGCCACCGCTGACGCAAATTATGCGGGCGACACGAATCATACGGGCTCTACCGCGACGCAGAAGACCTTCGCAATCACCAAGGCTGACGCAAGTATCACAGTTACGCCATATTCGGTCACCTATGATACCTCGGCCCACACTGCGACTGGAGCTGCTAAGGGCGTTTTGAATGAGGACCTCGCTGGCCTGAATCTTACCTTAACCACGCATACCAATGTCGGCGACTATACAAGCGATGCTTGGAGCTTCACCGACGCGACTGGCAACTATAATAATGCGAATGGCACGGTGCATGATAAGATCGATCAGGCGACACAGACCATCAACTTCGCGAGCCTCCCTGATAAAACCATGGGTGACCCTGATTTCACGGTATCAGCGACCGGCGGCGCCTCAGGCAATCCGGTCACATTCAGCACGGCCTCAACCGCCTGCTCAGTGACCAGCGCAGGCTTGGTTCACTTGATCTCGACGGGCACTTGTGCTATCGCGGCTGATCAGGCAGGTTCTGCCAACTACAGCGCAGCGACCACGGTACACCAGAGCTTCACGATTAAGCCGGCTCCGACTGGTAGCGTACAGGTCACGAAGACTACGATCGGTGGCGACGGTATCTTCAACTTCAACGGTACTGCGACCTTTAGCATCACGACGATCAATGGAACTGGCAGCGCGACCATCAATGGTCTTGTGCCAGGGATCTTCAATGCCATCGAACAAGTCGTTACTGGCTGGACCAAGACGGATGATAGCTGCCAGGGCGTGACCGTCACGGCGGGCCAGACCGCGAACTGCGGAGTCACGAATGTGAAGGACGGACACTTGATCGTCCATAAGGTCACCAACCCAGCGAATGATCCGACACAGTTCTCCGTGACTGCTTCTACAAGCACCGGCGGCACAATCTACGGTAATCTGACACGCTCGATTAGCACCAAGCAGACTGCGGACTTCGAAGTGACCCCAGGAACCTACTCGGTCGATGAAGCTGCGACGACCGGTTGGGCACTGACCGACAATGGCTGCCAGGACATTCAAGTGCTCCCAGGCCAGTCAGTTGATTGCACCGTTACCAATACCAAGGAAGCGCATATCATCGTGAAGAAGGTTACGAATGGCGGAACAGGAACCTTCACCTTCAACACCAATTATGGCGCCAATACCTTCAATTTGGCTGGCGGTCAGCAGAATGACAGCGGCGTGCTCGACCCTGCGGGCAGTCCGTATACGGTGAATGAAGATGCGGTCACTGGTTGGACTCAGACGAGCGCGACCTGTGATAGCGGCGATGATCCGAGCTCAATTACCCTGAATGTCGGCCAGGTCATTACGTGTACCTTCACGAACACGAAGCAGAATCAGACGAATACGGCTTCGATCGCTGGTATGAAGTTCGAAGATCTCAATGGCAACGGTGTCAAAGATACGAATGAACCAGGTCTGCCAGGCTGGGTCATCTACAATGACGCGAATAATAATGGTAAGTATGATCGTGGCGAGAAGTGGACTGTGACCAAGCGTGACGGTACCTATACTCTGAAAAATATTCCCGCGGGGTCCTATGTGCTCCGTGAATTACTCCGCGCTAACTGGATGCAGACCTATCCAAGCGCGGGTAAGTACACTGGTACGTTGACCGCTGGTCAGACCGTGACTGGCAAGGATTTCGGTAACTTCCAGTATGGATCGATCCGTGGCTATAAATTCGAGGATCGCAACAAGAACGGTCATGAGGATCGGAACGCGAAGCGTCTCTCAGGCTGGGTTATCAATTTGAAGAAGCCTGATGGCTCGATCGTCACAGCGACGACCGATCGGAACGGTAAATATACCTTCATCAACCTTGGCCCCGGAACCTATACGGTGACTGAGACTCAGCAGCCAGGCTGGACACAGAAGACTCCGAATCCCGCGCCGATCGTCATCACTTCGGATAAAGATGTCCGGAACGTGACCTTCGGTAATACGAAGAACAGCGTAGCGAAGGGCAGCTACAACGATCGCGACGACGACTGGCAATAGTTTGAAGTATTGAATGAGCAAAGACCCTCCGCTCGGTCGCCTGCTGGCGAGCCTCGGAGGGTCTTTTGGTGTATACTATGAAGTATGAAACTCTATATTGTTCGGCATGGCGAGACCGATCTGAATGCGACTAGAACCGTCCAGGGTCATACTGATAAACAGCCTTTGAATGCCTTAGGCAAGAAACAGGCACAGCTGCTTGCAGAGTTGCTTGAAGTAGTGAATTTTGATATCGCGTATTCTTCTGATCTCCAGAGAGCGAAACAGACTACTGCAGCTATTATGAAGTACCAGAACTGCAAAGTAATCTATAGCAAGAAACTTCGTGAGGCAAATTATGGCATACTCGATGGTAAGAGCTATGCTGTGATGGATGAGTATTATAGGCAAGCGAGGTTGAAATATCCAGGGAAATCCCATTATGAATTGCCAATACCTAAAGGCGAATCAGGGGTCACTGTTCAGAAGCGAATCGTGGCTTTTATAGAACAGATCTATCATAAGCATCCTCAGGCTACAGTCCTCATTTCGACGCATGCTCGGGTTAAACGCATGCTGATAGGCTATTTAGACCATATACCGATACGTGCTTTGAAGAAGATTGAGAGGTTTCGTAACTGCAGTCTTACCGTCGTTGCATATGACCACAAAAAAGGACATACGATAACCCTGCAGAATCACATCAAGCATTTATCTGTCCTGAACGGAAAAAGCTATGTCTTTCAAAAGAACCATTGAAGATTTCAGCTGTGAGCATTGCGGGACAACGGTCACCGGCAATGGCTATACCAATCATTGTCCGCATTGCCTTTGGTCCAAACACGTGGATGTGTATCCAGGGGACCGCGCAGCCAGCTGCGGTGGCATGATGGAACCGGTATCGCTCGCGATAGAGGAGAAGCGCTACATTATCACGCATCGTTGTGTACTTTGTGGCGACACGAAGCGGAATGGTGTGCATAAGCGAGATGATATTGATGCGGTGGTTGGACTCAGTAAGAACCAACATGCTTGAACTATGTTCCATATCACTATTTTAGCGATCGGCAACATCAAACAGAAATACCTTGCTGAAGGCATTGGTTTATATATGTTGCGCTTGAAGCCGTATGCGAAGATAAGCATGGAAGTGCTGCGCGAGGTGTCATTCGTCGGCTCGACGAAAGATCAAGCGAAAAAGAACGAGGGTGAGCGCATCATGAAGCATTTAGAGAAGTATGGGGACTGTGAGATCATCATTCTCGACGAGAATGGCGAACAGTATGGATCGGTGTCATTCTCTCGTGAGCTAGAGAGTATGCAGAAGCATATCGTTTTTGTCATCGGTGGCTCACTCGGACTCTCAGACGAGGTGTTGGCTACATATCCTCGCCATCTTTCACTATCGTCAATGACCTTCACGCATGAGATGACCCTAGTCATTCTACTCGAGCAGGTATATCGTGCTATTACGATCATCAAGGGCAAAGAGTATCATCATTAATTGACACGGTACTTGCCCCATGTTAGGTTGATCTTACTATGCGATACAGCTTAGAAAATAATAATAATAATAATAACCGACCGACCGACGGGTAGCTTTGCATGTGAGTATGTATGCGGGCCCCGCACCGACGGGGCCCGCTTTTATATATTCCGGGGTAGTTGAGGGGTACAACGCCACGCTGTTAACGTGGATATCGCAGGTTCAAATCCTGCCCCCGGAGCCAAAGCTGCCATGTATTTTTTTATAGAAAGCACAAAAACCTGGACAGTGCTGTCCAGGCTTTGGTCTTACTCGTTGTTGTTCTCTACGCCATTTGCCTCAGTGTGATTCTTCAGATCATTGACCACGCCTTCGGTGACCAGCTCGACGCAGTCCGTTCTCCCGATGTCGGCAGATTCTTCCCACGAGTAGCATTCATCGAGGGAAACCGTGATGAGCCGGAGACTGATCGTGTCACCGCACTTCTCGACACCGAGGGCCTTGATGTATTTCAGGTCAGCCGCGTTCTCTGGGATAATGCACAAGCCATACGAAAACAACTTGAGCTTCATGTAGTGACCTCCTGTTGGAAGAACCGTAGATGCCTACCATCTCATACATATATAAAATGTCAACTTTTGGTTACACGTCCTTTCTCCATCAGTGATGAGTCAAACTGCTTGCTGGAGGCTGCTGATTATGAAATTGGCGATGGAGTAGGATACCAAGATGATGGTTAAACCAACGACCGATGCGGTGATCAGTTTCTTTGCTTCAGCGATCTTTTCTTCATTCCCGCCCGAGGTCATCCACTTCAGTCCGCCGGCAAGTATCATCAGCACGACCAATATACCCATAAAACCAAGTATAATCCGGATAATATTCTGGATGATGACTTTCAGATCCTGTGAACTGAAGCCAGCGAAACTATCCGGGAAATCAATAGACACCTGCGCATGAACAGGTAATGCTATGAGTAGTAACCATAGGGCCGCAACTATCCGCGTGTTTTCGGAGGCTTTCTTTGAGGGTTTTGGTATAGTCATTCTGTGGAGCGAGGTAACTAATACTACTAGTACTACGCCAAGAGAAGCTGGCTGTCAATAAGGATGTCCTCGGTCTGCAGTGTTGCGCTATGCTGCACTGATAAGAGCACGAATAGTATCCTTGACTGCTCATAGCTATGGTAGTTAAATATCTTTGTCAGACATCATTACGCTAATGTGTATGAGCAGTAACTCTTCACGAGCGCGAGTCCAGGAATTAGTGGCCAAGGCCGGTATTACCATTGGCGGCTCGCAGCCATATGATATAACGGTTCACGATGAACGTTTCTATACGCGGGTGTTGCTACACGGCTCTTTAGGCCTTGGCGAAGCATATATGGATGGCTGGTGGGATTGCCAGCGTGTCGATATGTTTGTCGATAAACTCATCACAAGCAAGGCTTCCGACAGTGCCGCGCATTCCTGGAAGTTCATCGCATCCTATGTCGCGGCTGTACTTTTCAATCAGCAGCGCCGTTCTCGCGCCTTCGTCATCGGGGAGACGCACTATGATATTGGCAACGATCTGTTCGAGCGAATGCTCGATGCCTATATGCAATACTCCTGTGGCTACTGGGCGAACGCAAAGAACCTGGGTGAAGCACAGGAAGCGAAGCTTAACTTGATTTGCAAGAAGTTATATCTAGAGAAGGGCCAGCGCCTGCTCGACATTGGTTGCGGTTGGGGAGGCCTTGCTCGATTTGCTGCACAACAGTATGGCGTTTCAGTCGATGGGTATACCGTCTCGAAAGAGCAGGCCGCCTACGCAGAGGAACGAGCACAGGGTATGCCCATCCGCTTCTTTCTTGAAGATTATCGCTCCATCAATGAGCGGTATGACCGTATCGTTTCCGTAGGCATGTTCGAGCATGTAGGCTACAAGAATTATCGAACCTACTTCGAGGTGGCCCGTCGCGCTCTGAAGGAGGACGGTATCATGTTGCTGCACACGATAGGCGGCGATGTCACGACAGCGACCACTGACCCCTGGATACAGAAGTATATCTTCCGTTCAGGCATGATACCTTCCATGAAACAGATCACGACGGCGCTCGAAGGTTTATTCGTCGTAGAGGACTGGCATAATTTCGGTGCTGACTATGATAAGACGCTGATGGCCTGGTATGCGAACTTTCGAGCATCCTGGGGAGCGCTTTCTCAGAATAAGAACTATACCGAACGTTTCCGTCGCATGTGGGAGTATTACTTGCTCGCCTGCGCAGGCGCTTTTCGCGCCCGAGGTTTGCAGCTATGGCAAGTAGCGCTCTCTCCGAAAGGTGTGCGCGGAGGGTACCGTTCGGTGCGATAAGGTATGAGTTACAGCTGCCCAGAGGAATTACTCCTAAGAGCGATCATGCCGGCTGGCATTATACGTTCGCGAGTCTGATAGCGATATAGAGCACGAGTACGCCCGCGATAGTGGTCAATGTCGTCCAGCGCGAGGGATGGTTATGATGGCTTTCTGGTAGCAGATCCGTCGCGCCGATATAGAGGAAAAATCCGCAGAACAGAGCGAGTATCAATCCAAGGCTCGATTCTGATAATTTGAAGAATAGCGTGGCAATGACGCCTGCTACCGGAGCTGCCGCGTCGAGCCAGAGCCACCGCATGGCACCCTGCTTGGTTCCTTTGTTTTTCAGTATCAGGTTGACGGTGTTGATGCCATCAGAGAAATCATGCGTGAGCACCGCTATCGAAACGATAGCACCGACTGTTGATGATACTTGGAATGAAAGGCCGATAGCGAGACCGTCCAGGAAACTATGTATCGAGAGGCTCCCTGCCCCGAGCTTGCCTCGGGCGTGGCTGTCCTCATCAGCATGCAGGCTTACGAGCCGATCGAGTATCATATAGAGAATGAAGCCGAGAGCGACGATCGAAGTTATGCTGCTTATAGTGAAGATTGAACTTCCGAGGTTTATAGCTTCTGGAAGCAGGTCGAAGAACGCGACGCCAAGTACCGCGCCGGCACTGAAGCCAAGGACCAGATGCAGTTTATCTTTAAATTTCAAAGCAAAAAGACCACCAAGCATGGTGGAAGCACAAGTGGCGATACTGATGAGGATAAGCGTCATTACCAAAAAGTGTAGCATACCGTTCTTATCAGAGCTAGCCGATGCATGCGAACTTTTCTCGAATAGGGTATACTATAGCCATGTCTACACAAACAGCTATTTTTGGGAGCGGCTGCTTCTGGTGCACAGAGGCAGTCTTCCAGCGCTTGAAAGGCGTTTCTTCGGTCATGTCTGGCTATGCGGGAGGTAACATGCTGAAACCGACCTATGAGCAAGTATGCAGCGGTAGTACGGGGCATGCTGAGGTAGTGAAGATCGAATATGATCCGTCGATCATCACCTATCGCGACTTGGTCGAGATTTTCTTCGCGACGCATGATCCGACCACCCTGAATCGCCAGGGTAATGACAGTGGCACGCAGTATCGTTCGACGATACTCTATGCGACCGATGAAGAAAGGATGATCGCAGAAAGCGTTATCAAAGAATTGAACGATACGCGTACCTTTTCAAAACCTATCGTTACCGAGGTGAAGCCAGCGACGGAATTCTATCCAGCGGAGGAGTATCACCGTAATTACTATAATCAGAATGAGAACCAGCCATACTGTCAGTTCGTGATAGCTCCCAAGTTAAAAAAGTTCAAAGAAAAGTATAATGCACTTCTCAAGGAAGAGTAGAGTGCAGGTGCTCGTCTTGGTAACCTGGATCGTTCTCGGCGGATGCGCGCTAGTCTACGCACAGTCATCTATCGATGCTCCGGTACCGGGGTATGTCGACCCTCGTTTCAAACCAGTAGGTGCCATCCCGCAAGCACTTATAGATCAGCAAGAAGCAGCAAAGAAGATCTCTATCACTATCTCTGGTTCGTCGCTTCGGAGCGATGTCGCGGCAGGCATGACCACGGTGCAGGGCTGGGATACCACAGAGCAGAAGGTAACAGCTGATCCCGACAAGATACGTGTCAAAGAAGATCTAGCAGCCTATGCTCAGGCTATCGTCTTGAGCGATCAGAATATCAGCAGCTTGTCCATTCAACAGCAATCGATAACGATGGTCTATCAGAGTAGAGGTGAGCTGTTCGGGTTCATCCCGATGGGACTGGTCGCGACTATTATAGTTGCCGTACCGAATGTGGCTGACAATACTGCTGGGCAGCTAGAAGTACATCTACCATGGTATGCTTTTCTCATGAAAAAACAGTTCACTGCCTCAACACTGAATGCTGCATTTGCGCCACAAGCGCAACTCATAAACTCACAGGATGAGACACAGAAGATAGCTCAGTATCTCGGAGTGATGAGTGTGGTAGTGAAGAAATAATACCATAGGCATATACGCCTCATCCGCACTGCACATTGCTTTGCTATCCAAGCTTGCGGTATACTTCACTTCTAACCAACTAAGCAGCATCTATGCCAATGACCGAATTGACAGCCCAAGAAAAGCAAGAGTTATTGAAAAAATTAACCCCTGAGCAGATAGCCATCACTCAGCATAAAGGCACTGAGGCACCAGGTACGGGCGAGTATTATCATACGACCGACAAAGGAATGTATGCCTGCGTGGTATGCGGTGAGGAGCTGTTCTCCTCTGATGCTAAGTATGATTCTGGCTCTGGTTGGCCGAGCTTCTATGCAGCACTGGATAAATCGAAAATTGCTGAGTATGAGGATGGCAGTCTTGGCATGATGCGAACCGAGGTGACCTGCAAGCGTTGTGGCGCGCATCTCGGGCACCTCTTCCCTGATGGTCCACAACCTACTGGCATGCGCTACTGTATCAATTCCGCGGCACTGAAGATGCAGAAGTAGGCGGCAGTATGCGATTGACGATACGAGTGGTCCCGCGTTCCCACGAGGCGCGTGTCGAGGAAAATGATGATGGCACCTATACAGTACGTGTGACGGTTCCGGCTGAATCAGGTAGGGCCAATGAGGCGATGCGGAGGTTGCTGGCTGCGGAGTTCGAAGTGCCATTGTCGGCTGTACAGATAGTCTCAGGTCCGCGCGCCCATAAGAAAATAGTGTCTATTCAGAAGTGAGGAGTGGCTATGAAAGAATGGTACCGTTTCCAAACCTTGGTCATTGCCGCAGGTACAGCATTCGCCTGGTATACAGTGTTGCGAGATTTCGCTCGTTTCTTTGATCTCAATGGAACAGTGTTCAAGATCAAGGATTGCGTCGTGATGCCGAATCCGGTGACCACGCCTTGTTTCTGGGGAGCGATTGGTTTTCTCATAGCCCTTGTCTGGTCTATCAAGATAGCCAGAAAGTCCGATGAGCAGAATAAGCTCAAGCAAGAGAAGTATCTCACGTGGTTCTTGATAGGTGGTACTATCTTTGGCTGGAGTAATGTCGCGATACTAATCCAGAGATTTCTCGCGAGCCATGGCAAGCCAACCATCGGCTGTTCAGGACAGATCATGACCAGTCCCTTCACGACGCCGTGTTTCTACGGCTCATCGTTCTACTTACTGGCCTTGATCGTGGCTTTGCTTACGTTGTGGCTACATCGATCGCGCATAACAAAGAAAACAGACTATGGCAGTACGAGTTCGTAATATATTCGACCCTGCATCGACCCAACCCTTCAGGCTTTCTCGCAGCAAGATAGAGCTGTTCACCCGTTGTCCGCGCTGTTTTTATTTGGATAGGAGGCTGGGAGTTTCGCAGCCTGCGGGATTTCCCTTCAATTTGAACTCAGCCGTCGACCTGCTTCTGAAAAAAGAATTCGATGTGCATCGAGCCAAAGGTAGTCAGCATCCGCTGATGAAGGCCTATGGTATAGATGCGGTGCCATTCGCGCATCCTGATATTAATCGTTGGCGTGAGAATTTCGTTGGTATACAGTATTACCATGAGCCATCAGGATTCCTCGTGACGGGTGCGGTCGATGATATTTGGGTTAATCCGAAAGGCGAACTGCATGTTGTTGATTATAAAGCGACCAGTAAAGACGGCGAGGTGAACCTCGATGCCGAATGGCAGGATAGTTACCGGCGTCAGATGGAGATCTATCAATGGCTGCTCAGGCAGAGCGGTTTCAAGGTTTCTGACACCGGCTACTTCGTCTACTGCAATGGTAAGCGTGATGCCAAGGCCTTTGATGGCAAGCTCGAGTTCGACGTCAAGATCATCCCCTATGTAGGCAAGGCTCATTGGATAGAGGCGGCATTGCTGAAAGCCAAGAAAGTGTTGCTGGCGAAGGCATTGCCAAAAGCAGACCCTGGCTGTGAGTACTGTGGGTATCGTGAGTCAGCAGCTCAGTATGAGAAGTGATCCTAAGGAATGGTCGCCGGAGTGGTCGATGCGCTCGGCAGAGGGTGGTTCGCGTCAGTACCGACAAGGAAGCGAGCCGGCCACGGACGGTAAAAGCTTTTGAAGACTTGCTGCTTGGTCGTACCGTCAGCATAGGTGATCGTGTAGGTCGCTGTCGCAGAGCCTCCCGGATGCGGATGCTCTGTTTGTTTTTGTTCGCCAGGAGCTAGCGTATCCGTCGCCGTATAGATGGGATCTCCGGCGGGTGTGACGGTCAAGGTATGTGGGCCATCGATCTTCGATGTTCTGCCGTCTTTGGTCCCGTAAATGTCGAAGGTCAAGAAGTCACCATCTACATGAGCTTGTAAGAGTATATTCGAGCTGGTGTCGTTCATGAATTTGAAATCAGGCGCCGGCTGATAGATCGTGGCATCAAGGCCAGGCCCGATATAGTTGCCTTCACCGTCTTTCTCATAGTACACGACACGATAGGAATGATTGGTGCGGGCCGTTATGGGAAGGCCAGTATTGAGAATAGCCCGGAATAAGGTGGTTGATACTTGGCAGAGGCCGCCGCCGAACTCAGGTACGGTCGCATCACCTTTGATGACTAGCTCAGGCAAGTAGCCGGTCGTATTGTCGACGGCGCCAAGCGCTTTCAGGGTCGAGAACTCTTCACCGGGCTTGACGAGTAGGCCGGTAAGGAAATGTGCCCCATTTTTGATATTTGCGATGCGATTCTTCGGGCTGCCGGTCAGCGGCGTCGTAGCGCTGCCAATGAGTTCAGTAATGCCAAGAGCTGCGGCTGATTCATCAGTGGCGGCCGCTTTCTGAGTGGTCACCGCAAGGTCGATCGCCGCCTTCGTGACAGGATCTGCGCCTTGCTCTCGTTGCTCGAGTAGGGAGAGGATATCGGCAATAGTTTTATCCTGATCCAGTTTCGTGCCGGTACGTGGCGCTATGAAGTCAGTCACTTTGCCGTCAACGACAGTTATCTTCGGAGCCTGGGGTTCTGCATTGAGTCCTTGAGCGATCGTTGTCACATAGGCGCTTATCGCCTGGTTATCAAAATCCGCCTTCAGTGCCGGTCCATCCGAGATACTGGTGACCCAGCTCGCTAGCTGACTTGGCTGTAGCGTGAAGGTAGTCCATTCGTGGGTCAAGGTGATAGGCTGTTTGATAGCGCGCGCGATCTTTGTTTCGGTCTCGCGCGCTTGATCGACCTGTACGGTCGGCTCTACTACTTTCAACGCGAGTGGTTTCGTAGTCGTCTGGTCATTCCGTAAGGCGTCAGTTACGGCAGCATAGGCCGCAGCCTGATCAACAACAAAACCAGTGGAGGTATCTGTTAAGAGAACCAGCTCAGAATCAATAGCATGCAAGCGTATATCTTTGCCGGGCTCATCTATGGTAAGGGCGATGGCTGCGATAGAGTCTCGTAGTTTATCAGGGTTGAAGCTCGGGGAAAGCTCCACATGAGCCGGATTAAGGCGTGACAGAATAAGGAAGCCGAAGCGCTTAAGAGGGTTCAATGAGCGTCCGTACTCCCATGCTTGGCGTAGAGCACCCTTCGTATCATAGTTCAAGTCGATAGCGTCGCTGGGGATAGGGTATTGCTTATTATCAATGATGAGGTTAATGGCCGGAGCAAGTTTGGCGGGTACGGTCTGGGTGAGCAGCTGTTCAGCGGTAGCAAGCTGCAGGCCGCCGACCGGAGTGCTGCCGACAAGAACTGATCCGCGAATGTAGGGCGCTTGCTGCGCATAGACCTCAAAGCCGACACCGATAAGGCAGAGGAACAGAAGTACGCTCAGTAGTATCCACTTCCCCCTTTGTGTTTGAGCGGCCTTAGGTTTTGCTGAGGGCATGAGAGATTTTTTTGGTTATTCTGCAAACAGAATACACTAATTAGACGCAAAAAGCAACGAAATTAAAACTTTTTCTGTTTACAGAAGCATCGTGGTAACGTATCATATCTATACTGTAATTAGAGTCATATACAAGCGCATGGTCATTGGATATGGATTAGCATTGTTAGCTGGCGTCGGCACTTTTTTTGCAACATGTCTTCTGCCGGTATTGCCCGTCTATATCGCGTATCTTGGCGGGCTCAGTATTTCTTCGGAGCACGGATCTAGCGAGAGCTCTCGCCGGACAGTGCTGACGCATAGCATTGTCTTCGTCCTGGGTTTTTTAATGGTGTTTAGTATGCTCGGCTTTGCCGCAACTGCCATTGGTCGTCTCTTCGCGCAGTATCGTAGCCTGCTCCAGAAAGTAGGCGGGCTCCTCATCATTTTTTTCGGGATAGGGCTTATGGATGTGGTCAAGATCCCGTTCTTCGCTAAGACCTATCACTATTTCATTCCGTCTTCGAAGCGACGGGGGAGTTTTATCGGTGCTTTTCTTTTTGGTATAACATTTGGTTTCGCCTGGGTGCCTTGCATCGGACCGGTACTGGCGACCATCTTACTCCTCATGAGTCTTGGTACCAATCCAGCGCATGCCGCGGCCTTGCTCGCTGTATTTGCCCTAGGCTTGGGGATACCCTTTCTTGTGCTGGGTGCGTTTGTACACACTATGGGGCCGGTACTTACTCACCTCCAGAAAAGGACGCATTTCATTCAGCCGCTGCTGGGACTCTGCATTGTTCTCGTCGGCCTGCTGCTGGTGACCGATACTTTGAGCATCTTGTCGCAATGGTCGCTGCATTGGGGTGGCGCGCTGTTGCTATAATGCTATACTTATTGTTATGAATATCGCTGTTGTGGGGGCATCCAATAATCCGCAGAAATACGGTAATGAGATCGTGCAGCATTTAGTGCGCGAGGGTCATACGGTTTTTCCGGTCAATCCGAAAGTGAAGACTTTTCTGGGCATACCCTGCTACTGAAAGGTAAAAGATATACCGGGTACTGTCGTTATCGTTGATATTGTAGTGCCGCCGAAGATCACCATGAAGGTGTTACGGCATATCGCGAGTATCGGTGGGGTCAATGTGTGGCTGCAACCAGGCGCCGAGTCTCCTGAGGTGCTCAATTATCTTGATCGGCACGGTAGAGATTTTGGGGTTGTAACCTATGATGATTGTATCATGACGAGCCTGGAGCGAGTCTATAAGAATGCAACATAGAGATAGCGCGTTGCTCGGGCACAGGATAGCTTGCTCAGGAGGCATTTTTTTAGTATAGTATCTACATCTAACAAACATACATAACAATATATATGGCATTCGCATTGCTTATCACGATACTTGGCTTCCTGATGCTCTTCGATCGGATGGGTATCATTTCGGGAGCAGTATGGAACTACTTCTGGCCCATGGTGGTCATAGCCATCGGACTCTCGATGATGTTCAATAAAATGACCCATGATCACTATTTCGATGAGTGTTGCCTGAAAGGGCATCATCATGGTAAGCGGGATGGAAAGTCGAAGAACGGTAAGTAATTTACAACTAGCCTCTTTTAATTAAATGCAGTCGGTACGTCTTGATCGGTTGAAATCGTTCGAACAACAGGAGGTACGTGTTTCAGCGTGGGTATACAATCTGCGATCTTCAGGTAAGGTCGTGTTTTTGCAATTGCGTGACGGCTATGGCTTCGCCCAAGCAGTCGCGGCGCAAACGGAGCTTCCTGCGAAGATATGGAATACGATCACTCAGATAACCCAAGAGTCATCGGTCACGATTACCGCGTTAGTCACCAAGCACCCGAAGCATGCTGTCTATGAACTTCAGGTCAAAGACTGCGAGATCATACAGCTCGCTGCCGAGTACCCTATCGGGAATAAAGAGCATGGCGTTGATTTCTTGATGGACCAGCGGCATTTGTGGCTACGTTCGAGCAAGCAGTGGGCTATACAGCGTGTACGCAATACGTTAATCAAAGGGATATACGATTTCATGGAGACAGAAGGATTCCTGAAGATCGATGCGCCGATACTCACAGCAAACGCAGCAGAGGGTACGACCGAATTGTTTGAGATGGATTATTTCGATCAGAAAGCTTATCTGTCACAATCAGGTCAGCTCTATATCGAAGCAGCCATCTTTGCCCACACTAAGGTGTTCGATTTTGGTCCGGTATTTCGCGCAGAGAAATCAAAGACCCGTCGCCACCTGACCGAATTCTGGATGATGGACGCGGAAATGGCATTCGCTACTCATGATGACAATGTCGCGGCGCAGGAGAAGTTGATAGCATTCCTGATCGCCCGCGTGCTGGAGCGCACTAAGGAAGAGCTTGCTATCCTTGAGCGGGATATCGCCGCCTTAGAGAAGATCAAGGCCCCTTTTATACGTATGACCCATAGTGAAGCGGTGGCCGCATTACAGAAGCTTGGCTCAGATATCAAGCAGGGAGATGACTTAGGTGGCGATGATGAGACATTATTGACCAAGCAGTATGATAAGCCGGTTATCGTCGAGAAGTACCCTGCCGCTGTGAAGGCGTTTTATATGAAGCGGGACCCTCAGAATCCTGAGTATGCGCTGTGTGACGATATGCTTGCGCCTGAAGGCTATGGCGAGATCATTGGTGGCTCGCAGCGCGAAGACGATTATGAGACCTTGAAACAGCGGATACTGGAACATAACCTTCCGCTAGCCGAATTTGAATGGTACCTCGACCTCCGTAAGTATGGTTCAGTGCCGCATGCGGGGTTTGGACTTGGGCTCGAACGTCTGGTATCATGGGTGTGTGGCCTGCAGCATGTTCGGGAGGCCATACCTTTCGCACGAACTATAACAAGGCTTCGACCTTGATAATAGCTACTAATTAAGTAATGTATTAAGCTCAGTATGAAGAAACTACTCATGCAGGCACAGCGTGTGGTGTACCTAGCGCCATTGGTCCTAGCGTCCACCGCTCACGCGCAGGGAGTCTCTATTGACTTCCCGACATCGTTTGCGGGCTTCAGCTCGCAGGATCTGAAGACCACGATCCAGAACATTATCCGTCTCATCTTGGGATTCTTGGGCATCATCACGATCTTGATTATTCTCGCTGGCGGTTTCAAGTGGATGACCTCATTTGGCGAAGAGGGTAAGATCGAGGAAGCAAAGAAACTCATCAGCGCTGGCGTTGTTGGTCTCGTCGTAGTGCTTGCTTCATACGCAATCTCGAGCTTCGTCATCAACTCATTGACGAAAGCGGTATAACACGCCTCCCACGGAGGATAGCGATAACTCTCCATGAAAACATATATCAGTGAGCTTGCCGAGGGGGGAGTTGTCGGTACTACGGTTACCTGTGCGGGCTGGGTGCATTCCCGCCGTAATATGGGTAAGCTCGTCTTCTTTGATATACGTGATAGCACAGGACTGCTACAGGTAGTCTGTGTACCGCAGGAGATGGATGAGGCTTCCTTTGCTGCCGCTGTTGAGATGCGCCCTGAGTTCGTCGTTGAGGTTTCCGGTATAGTGCAGAAGCGAGGAGCGAAGCAGATCAACCCTGATCTGCCCACGGGCAGCATCGAACTACTTGCAAAGCAGATGCGCATCGTTGCTCGCAGTATAACCCCGCCGTTCGAGATAGAGAATGAAGATCGACAAGCGAATGAAGAGCTGCGTCTGAAATATCGGTATCTGGATCTACGGCATCAGCGCATGGCGAAGAATATCAGCGCGCGCGCAAGGATCATTCGTGCCATCAGAGATTTTCTTACTGCTAAAGGTTTTATTGAAATCGAGACGCCTATACTCACCAAGTCAACGCCTGAAGGAGCTCGTGACTATATTGTCCCGTCACGGGTAACCAGGGGGAGCTTCTACGCCCTGCCGCAATCGCCGCAGCAGTATAAGCAGCTGCTCATGGTCGCGGGAGTCGAGCGCTATTTTCAGATAGCTCGTTGTTTCCGAGACGAGGATACGCGCGGTGATCGTCAACCTGAATTCACGCAGCTCGATTTGGAAATGAGTTTTGTCGAACGCGAGGATATTATGGCGCTGAATGAAGCGCTACTCATTGACGTGGTGCAGCGCTGTTATCCCGAGAAGGTCATACAGGAGATCCCGTTTCCACGGATGAGCTATGCTGAGGCTATGCAGAAGTATGGTACCGACAGGCCTGATGTCCGGAAAGATACGAATGATCCGAATCTATTGGCATTCTGCTGGGTGATTGACTTTCCATTTTTCGAAAAAACAGATCAGGGCGGCTGGACTTTCACGCATAACCCATTTTCTGCGGCAAAGCCAGAGCATCAAGAGGACTTGCTCAAGAAGAAGAACATAGAGCATATTCTCACGACACAGTACGATGTATCTTTGAACGGCTTTGAGATTAGCGGAGGAAGTATCCGGAATCATCAACGGGAAGCTTTGGCTGCAGTATTCGAGATCATTGGCTTCTCGAAGGAATCGATACAGGACAATTTCGGTCATATGCTCGAGGCATTCGATTTTGGAGCGCCCCCGCATGGCGGCATCGCCTGGGGACTGGATCGACTGGTCATGATCTTGCAGCATGAGCCCAATATACGTGAAGTGATCGCGTTCCCGAAGACATCCGATGGACGCGACCCCCTCATGGGCTCACCATCAGAGGTCGATAACAGTCAGCTGGATGAGTTGGGTATCATGACTGCTCCGAGGAAGAAGTAATACTAGGTATGCAACTTTCGGATCTGCAGCGGTATATACTTAAGCAGACCTTCATACACGGTCCTCGCTGTGATCGTTCCGTATTTGATGCATTTTATAGGAAGAATCGCAAGGATGAGCATATCAAGATTATTACGCGGAGCATTGAGCGGTTAATAGCTAAGGGTGAGCTGATCGCTCATGGACATAAGACCGCGGAAAAATTTTTCATTCAAACCGTACAACTGACGCCGAAAGGCAGGAGGGTAGCTTCGCAGGTAGTACGCCAGCAGCAACGCCTACCATTAGCGCTAGCTAAAAAACATAAGTAACGCATCGTGCCACAGAGCCAATCCACAGAACACACTGAGGGGAGCATCGTAGCATCCTATGCGGCACTGGATGTCGCTGAGGCATTGCGCAAGATTGATTCCCGCCCGACAGGTCTTACCTCTATGGAGGTTAAGGATCGGCTTGCTTCGTTCGGCTATAATCGTATCGGGGGCAAGGACCGAGAACATTGGGTGGTGAAGTTAGCTTCCTATTTCAAAGACCCTCTGATCTTGCTGCTGGTGTGCATCGGTGTGATCGCCTACGCCACTGGGGACCCGCGTACGAGCGTCATCATCGCGGTTATGGCTGCTCTGAGCATTTCGCTGCGATTTGTGCAGGAGATGCGCGCAGATGCCGCGGAGCAGAAGATTCAGTCGATCGTCCGGAAAATGGCGACCGTACAGCGTAATGGATCGATGATCGATGTATCCCTTGAAGAAGTCGTCCCTGGGGATATTATCCAGCTGAATGCGGGCGACATCATTCCGGCCGATCTGCGGATGCTGAGTTCGAAGAATCTCTATGTCAATGAATCGACCTTGACCGGCGAGTCCATGCCTGCTGAAAAGAATAGTAAGTCAGCGGTCATTAGCCGCGCACTTGAGGCGCAGAATCTATGCTTCATGGGAACCTATGTGGAGAGCGGTACTGGCACTGCTGTCGCTCTCGTAACCGGCCAGCACACTTACTTTGGTTCGCTCGCCCATACGATAGTCAGCGCATCAGAGGAAACTGCTTTTGACCGTGGCGCGAAGAAGTTCACGATACTCATGCTGTGGTTCATGGCTATCATGGTCCCGTTGGTCTTTCTTATTATTGGCGCAGGCAAGCATGACTGGTATGAGGCATTTTTCTTTTCATTGGCGATAGCAGTCGGTCTTGCGCCTGAGATGCTGCCGATGATCGTGACAGTCAATCTTTCCAAAGGCGCTATCGATATGTCGAGGAAGAAAGTCATCGTGAAGCGTCTGAATGCTATTCAGAATTTTGGCGCGATGGATGTGCTTGCGACCGATAAGACCGGTACCCTAACGACCGGAAGCGTGGTTCTCATACAGCATGTTGATGTCAATGGCCATGAGAACGAGTCGATCATCAAGTATGCTTTCATCAATAGCGTTTTCCAGACCGGATTGAAAAATCTCCTCGATGAAGCTGTGCTGCATCATCATGCGAAGCATGAGCCCGCTATTCGTAAGGCATACACAAAGATTGATGAACTACCCTTTGACTTCGATCGCCGGCGTATGTCGGTCATTGTCGAGGGCCGGGCTGATCAGGAGCGGATGATCGTGTGCAAAGGCGCGGTCGACGAAATGCTGTCGGTCTGTACCTCTGTCCAGAACGGCTCCAAAATCGATCACTTTAATCAGACCCATGTGCACCAGGCGCATGCGCTCGTCGAAAAGTTGGGAGCAGAGGGTTTCCGCCTGTTGGCGCTCGGCTATCGTACTATCCCGCATAAAGAGAGCTATGAGATAGCCGATGAAGCGAAGCTCACGTTATTGGGTTTCTTGGCGTTCCTCGATCCTCCGAAAGCATCGGCTGCGCGGGCCATCCGTGAATTGCGTCACGATGGTGTCACGGTTAAGATTTTGACCGGCGATGTCAGCATAGTCGCCAAAGCGATCTGCAGTCAGGTGGGGTTGCAGGTGGATGAGATCATGGATGGTGCGACCGTTGATGCGTTGGATGATGCTGCTTTGGGGGAGCGGGTAGAGAAGGTGTCCGTATTTGCGAAGTTGGAGCCGAAGCATAAGGTGCGCATTATTCAGGCGCTGCAGCGACTCGGGCATACGGTCGGGTTCATGGGAGACGGCATCAATGATGCTCCCGCTCTCAAATCGGCCGATATCGGCATTTCAGTGGATACCGCAGTCGATGTTGCCCGTGAAGCCTCAGATATCATCTTGCTCGAAAAAAGCTTGCGCGTGTTGAATGATGGCGTCCTTGAGGGCAGGAAGGTCTTCGGCAATATCATGAAGTATATGAAAATGGCAGCCAGCTCGGCTTTTGGTAATATGTTGAGCGTTCTTGGCGCAAGCATCTTTTTGCCATTCGTGCCGATGCTGCCGTTGCAGATCATCATCAATAATCTTTTGTATGATTTCTCACAGAGCACCATTCCTACGGACAGCGTCGATCCGGAGTATCTGCGCGTACCACGTACCTGGAATATAGCAGCTTTACGTAACTACATTATCGCTATAGGACCTTTGAGCTCCATCTTTGACTATGTAACCTATGGGATCATGATCTTCGTGTTCAATGCCTGGACCAATCCGACCTTATTCCACACTGGTTGGTTCGTAGAGTCATTGTTGTCCCAAACATTGATCATCCATATACTGCGAACTGGCAAGATACCCTTTGTCCAGAGCCGCGCAAGTCTTGCCTTGATTGTTTCCACCACCTGTGTCGCTGCCATCGGCATTTGGCTGCCTTTCTCGCAATTCGCTTCGACTCTTGGCTTCGTGGCGCTGCCAGCGCTGTATTGGCCGCTACTCATCGCTATGCTCATGCTGTATGGCATAGTGGTCACTTTTGTTACCAGGGCATTAGGGAAGCGATTCCCATTGTAACAGAGACAGGGTGCAGTCATTACTGTTACAAAAGGCTCTATAATGCTATACTGAGCTTAGTATGTTATTAGCTTAAAATAGTATGATCTCTTCAAAAGTCAAAGCACATCTCGACAAGAATAAGGTTCCGTATGCGCTCATTGACCATAAAGTCGTCTACACCGCTTATGACGCTGCGCAGACCCTGAAGGTACAACTGAATGAGATGATGAAGTCGTTAATGGTCAAAGTCGACGCAGACTACTATTTGGTGTCATTGCCAGCTGATAAGAACCTTGATTTTGCGCTACTGAAGAAAGCAGTGAAGCTGCTGGGTGGGTCGGTGAAAAAAATCGAGATACCCGGAGAGAAAGTGCTGGTGAAAGCATTCAAGGTCAAACCAGGAGGGCTTACTGGTTTCGGCGCCTTGCATAAGGTAAAGACGATCGTCGACAAGGATCTGAAGAAAGTAAAGGAGGTCGTGGTCTCTGGTGGCAGCTTGACGCAAAGCGTTAAGATGAAGCTGAGCGATTATTTGAAGCTTGAGGGTGCTCTGGTAGCCTCTGTCGGTAAGAAACGTAAGTTGCCGAAGATCATTGTTCAGAAGCCCGCTAAGAAGAAAGCTTCTCAGCAATCATCAAAGAAGCGAGCATAGGTCTATGCCCTATCGTTTTGCACTAGAACAATTCGAAGGACCTCTCGATCTCTTATTGCGTTTGATCGAGGATGAGAAATTGGATATCACGACGATCTCGCTCGCGAAAGTGACAGATCAGTATCTGGCGTTCATCGAGCATGAGGAGCAGCTGCCGGCCGATGAAATAGCTGATTTTTTGGTGGTTGCTGCAAAACTCATCTATATCAAATCAAAATACTTGCTGCCGAACTTAGAGCTCGAGGAAGAGGATGGCATCGATCTCGAGCTGCAGCTGAAGCTCTATCGAGAATACTACCAGGCAAGCAAGGTCATGCTGAAGATGCTCGGCAAAAAACATTTTAGTTATGTGCGTACTGTGCCGTTGAAACTTCCTCGAACGGCAGGGTTCCATCCGCCGAAGAACGTGACGGTCGAGACCATGGCTGAAGCATTTCGCATCGCGCTCAGTAGGATCGAGGTTATCATTCGATTGCCCAAGATAGTCCTGAAGACAGCTGTTTCTATCCGTGACAAGATAGCCAGCCTGAAGCAGGCCTTGCAGAAAGGCATCGTTTCATTCCATCGCTTCTATGACGCGTCGAATAAGCAGGATATTATCGTGAGCTTCCTCGCGATGCTGGAGCTCGTGAAGCTGCGGGACATTGACGTCGCTCAGGAGAAACTATTTTCAGATATTACCATTAGCAAATATACCGGAGTATGAACAAGCGCGTATCTCAACTTGAAAGCCTCTTGCTGGTCGCAGGCAAGCCCCTGTCATTCGCCGTCTTAGCCAAATTGCTTGAGTGTTCTATCGCAGAGCTCAAGGAAGCACTGCAGGTGCTGGAAGATCGCTATAATGCCAAAGATAGCGGCATTCACTTGATGCTGAACGATGATAAGGTGCAGCTCACGACCAACCCGGATAATAAGAGCCTGATAGCTAATTTTATTAAGGATGAGACAACGGGCGAGCTCACCAAGCCATCCCTTGAAACATTGACCATCATCGCGTATCGTCAGCCTCTCAGCAAAGAGGAGCTCGAGCAGATACGCGGCGTGAACTGCAGTTTGATACTGCGCAATCTCATGATCCGGGGCCTGATCGAAGCGCATGAAGGCAGGGGAGGATTGGCCACACTCTATGCTGTGAGCATGGATTTTTTACGCTATTTGGGTATCAATAAGGTCGAAGAGCTGCCTGATTTTGATAAGCTTCATGAGGCTGCGAGCATTCAGCAACTTTTGGATCGTGCAGAAGCCACTGAGCCCGAAGCAGGGTCGCTCACGGTATGATGCGACTCGCGAAATTCCTTGCGTCAGCGGGCGTCGCGAGCAGGCGATCGGCTGAAGACTTGATCCGCGGAGGATCAGTTTTAGTGAATGGCAAGCTCGTGAAGTCAGTGGCAACCACCGTCGACCCAGGTACGGATATGATCCAGGTCAAAGGCAAGACAGTTCAGGCTGAACACTTGGTATACTATCTCGTTCATAAACCTATCGGCTATCTGTCAGCAGCCAGCGGCGATCGTGGAGCGAAGCTAGTGACAGCGTTAGTACCGAAAAGTCCTCGTGTCTATCCGGTCGGGGCCTTGGACAAAGGAAGCGGCGGGCCATCGGCCAGCTGGAATCGACGGCCGAGTAGGGTGTGTTGCATGCAGGAGCCCCCGTTGAGTGAGTGCGGCCAAGGCGCCGCGGCGTGACTGAAACGCGGGTATATTAGCGCGCATCCGCCTTCAATCAGCTGAGACCGCCAGTGCAACGGATGCCGACCTTGTTTCTGTCCCATGGCGCGCCCAATGTCGCGCTACATGATCTGCCGGCGCGGCGATTCTTTGATGGTCTCGCCGCCAGCCTGCCGCAGCCGCGCGCGATCATGGTGGCCTCGGCCCATTACGCGGCAGCGTTGCCGGCACTGACCGCCAGCGAGGAGCCGCCAACCATTCACGATTTCGGCGGATTCGAAGCGGAGCTCTACGCCATCCGCTACCCGGCGCCTGGTGCGCCTGAGCTCGCGATCCGCGCGCTTGAATTGATCAAGCAGGAACTTGCAGTGCAGGGCATCGCCGATCACTCCTGGGGTTTTGATCACGGTGCCTGGAGTCCCTTGCTGCGTATCTATCCCAAGGCCGATGTGCCGCTGGTGCTGCTGAGCCTCAAGCCGAACGGCGACGCGCATTGGCATTACGCCTTGGGTCGCGCCTTGCGTGCGCTGCGCGATGAGGGCGTGTTGGTGATCGGGTCGGGTTCCATGACCCACAATCTCGGTCGCTTGCAGCCGCCAATGACGAACGACGCGCGGGCGCCATGGGTGACGAGTTTTCTGGCCTGGGTTGACGACAGGCTCACCCAGGGCGACGCGTCAGGTCTGTGTGACTATCGCAGCAGCGCACCGCACGCGCGCGATTGCCATCCCAGCGAAGAGCATTTCATGCCCTTGTTCGTGGCGCTGGGCGCGGCGGGCGATGGCAGTCATGCGACCCGCATCCATCGCAGCGTGACCTTTGGCACGTTGGCGATGGACGCCTGGCGTTTCGACTGAACGGGCCGTGCGTATCACGCGCGTCACTGCGCAAGCGATCTCCTTCGCCGTGCCGCCGGCCCTGCAGGTGAGCCTCGGCATTGGCCGGACCGTCAAACGCGACGCGGTCATGGTCAAAGTAGAGACCGACACTGAGCTCGTTGGCTGGGGCGAGGCCCACGCCGCGCGCGCACCGACCGCCATCGCGGAATTGATCAACAGCACGCTGGCGCAACTCGTCACCGGCATGGATGCGCTGGATACCGAGGCGGTGTGGGAGCGCGTCTACCGCATGCAGCTTGCCAGTCACGGCGCCGGTGCGGCGGCGGTGATCGGCTTGTCGGGCATCGACATGGCGCTGTGGGATCTGAAGGGCAAACACGCCGGCCAACCGCTGTGGCGAATGCTGGGCGGTGAGCAGCACGACATCACTGCTTACGCCGGCGGCATTGCCCTCGGCTTTGAAACCCCGAGTGCGCTGGCTGGCGAAGCCGTCGCGCTGGTGGCACGCGGTTTTGGCGCGCTGAAGTTGCGTGTCGGTGACAGCGTTGCCAACGACTGCGCACGTGTCACTGCGGTGCGCGCTGCGGTCGGTGACGATTGCGTCATCATGGTCGATGCCAACACCGCCTACAGTGTCGAGATGCTGCGCGCAGTAGCGCCCTGCCTTGAAGCACAGCACATCACATGGTTGGAAGAGCCGTTTCCCGCGCACGCCTGGCGCGACTATCAGGCCGCCGCGGGCATCACGCGCGTGCCGCTCGCGGCTGGCGAGAATCACTACACACGATTTGATTTCGAACGGGTTGCCGACGACGGCGCGATCCGTATCTGGCAACCGGATCTGTCCAAGAGCGGCGGCATCACTGAAGCGTTGCGCATTGCCCGGCTCGCGGCGCGCAGTGGCGTGTCCATCCATCCCCATACCTCGGTGACCGGGCTCAACATGGCGGCGTCGCTGCATTTTCTTGCTGCCGTCGATAACGGTGGCTATTACGAGGCGGATGTCACGCGCTACAACCCGTTTCGTGACGAACTGTGCAGCGCGGTGCAACTGTTGGATGCGCAAGGGCGCGTGCGACCGCCCGACGGTGTCGGTCTCGGCGTCGAGATCGATCTCGAGCGTCTGGCTGCCAGCACCGTCATCGCCGGACCCGGCTACGTGTGAAGGCGCATCGATGATCAACATTCTGATCGGCACGCGCGCGCAGTTGATCAAGATGGCGCCGGTCTTGTTGGCGCTGGAGCGACAGGCCACGCCCTATCGTCTGGTCATGAGCGGCCAGCATCACACCACCATGGCCGAGTTGCTGCAGGAGTTCGGCGTCGCGACAGCGCCAGTACATTTGTACGATGGCCGCGAGGTCACCGGTGTCACGCAGATGGCCGGCTTGTTCCTGCGCATGCTGTGGCGCGGCCACCGGCAGCGCGCGCGACTGTTTGCGCGGGGTCACGACCAGCGTGATGCGATGGTGGTGCACGGCGACACGGTCTCGACCTTGCTCGGCGCCCTGCTCGGCCGACTGCTGGGCATGGCGGTGGTGCATGTCGAATCGGGCCTGACGTCGGGACGCTGGCGCGAACCCTTTCCCGAGGAACTGACGCGACAGCTGGTGTTTCGCCTCGCCGATGTGGCGTTTTGCCCGGACGCCTGGGCCGCCAACAATATCCGTGGCTTTGCCGCCCGCCGCATCGGTACGCGCGCCAACCCTATCCTCCACGCCGTTGGCGGACCCCTTGCCGACTTTGCCGAGGTCACCGTCACCCC
>CAYRBH010000014.1:22583-34035 GCA_964422585.1 uncultured Gammaproteobacteria bacterium | reverse complement strand
TGTGGAAATTTTATTCCCGCCGACGATAGCAACGATAGGATGTGGCGCTCGAGCCAATAAGCCATACAAATGCTCAACCTCATACTGGAGTAAGAAGCCGGCATAGGATGGGAGATGCCTGGTGACAGCGACCATCGAGGCGTGATCACGATGGATATTCCCGAAAGCATCATCGACGTAGATGTCAGCGAGCGCCGCCAGCTGCTTGCCAAGATGGGCATCATTCGTCTCCTCGCCTTTCTCGAAACGTATATTCTCAAGACATGCGATGTGGCCTGCTTGCAAGGTCTGTGACTGTATATAGTACCCATCCATTGTGTCATGCCAAAAATCTATCTTGTGGCCAAGCAGCCTCGACAAAACAGCGACTAGCGGCTTCAAGCTTAGGTCATGGTCCTTACCGTGCGGCCTACCGCGATGCGATACCAGCATGACACTCGCCTTACGTCTCAGGAGATACTTAATGGTTGGCAGCGAGCTTTTCAATTTCCACAGATCATCAGGCTCTATCCTGCCATTGGTCACTGATGCGTTCAAATCACAACGCAGGAGCACTCGTTTGCCCTTCAACCGCACTATAGATCGTATAGTACGTAGTTTCATGATTCGCCAAGTGAAATACCGGTAATACCGGGGAGTCCTGCCAGGAAGCACAGTCTATTGACCGTCGTTTCCGCGACTGCATAATCCAAAACCCATGTGTCGGTATGCAAGATAACTCCTTGAGAAGCAAAAAAATCCTTCACATCCACGGAAGGGCGTTCATTGAAATGGACCAGCAACCGCACTTGATCGGTAGGCTTCTTGCGAGCCTGCATGAGCTGGGCCTCGAATATCTTGCTATTCGCGCAGGAGAGATATGAGCTTATTGACTGTTGCTTACCCTGCAGAAAATCCAATGAAACCTTGCCGAGATCTTCCTGTAAATAAAAAAGGGCAAGTGGTATGAGCACTGCGACCGCAAGCACGTACTTATGCTTTTTCGCAAAGGTAACTATAGACATATACTACTAGTACAGCCATAGTATACCATATATTCCAAATTGTTTCTGCAGTATAGAGACTTTCGTCTACTCCAACCGTTTCTGATAGTCCTCGTCCTTCTGCATACTTTCATTCAACCAATCTCTGAAAAGGTCTGCCTTATCTTTCTTGAGTCGTTTCGATTTCCATATCAGGTATCGATCCAGGCGAGGCGACAGACGAAGAGTATATTTGAGCGTATAGGACTCCTGCCCAACATTCTCATCCAAATACTGTAAGAACGCTTTCACTTTCTTGATAAGACTGTCCGGCGTATAAAAAACTATTTTAATATGCTTCTTCACCTCTTTATTGTGCGTCAAGGCTTCTACCGACGAGTCAAGAATGCTTCCCTTTGCCAATAAATAAAGCACTTGCTTCTTATGTGCCAATCCTAAAGCCAAGAGATAACCAGCATCAGCTTCGAGGGCCGTGCCATCGATAACTAAAGCGTCAAGCTCAGCGAAATGAGCTCCCTCAAGATTCCCTTTTTTCAAATCGATACTGGTCCAGACCGATATCCCCAACCGTTTCAACTCCTGCACAAGCTCTTGATGAAGCAAGAGTTCTTTCGGCCCTGATATATTCAATGAAATAAAAAGTTTCATATACCCTTATATTCTCCAACAATATCCTCCTGAATAAGCTTCATAAATTCATGATTACTCTTTGCCGCTGCGTCCGCCCAGAGCACTTTCGCCACAGCAGCCGCCCAGCTCATGTGCGTGATACTCGCGACACCATGATGCTCCAGTACATAGTGCTGATTGAATAGCACAATGCGTCGATACTTTTTCTTCAAGTGATCAAGCGCTTCGCTAGTAATCTGCTCATTTGGCTGAATATGCATAAGTAAAGTGGTATAAGTCTTATTCGTATCGACATGCTCGATCGTCTGTGCTATCCCGAGGGGGTTCGGGCCCATGACACGCACATTCTCAGATAACTGGGAATTTAGTTTCATTGGATTCAGCAGCTGAGGCACGCGATTCAAGGTAATACCAAAATCCACTTTGCCTAAATAGGTTTCATCGAAGGATCTGAATAAATTGATGGATCTAAAATCTGCTATGACCGCTTTGGTCGGCTTAATAAGCTTACTGCCAAACATGATGCCGGTCGCCGAGAAATTAGGGTTAGTAGCTACTTGCAAAGCATTGATAAGATTAGAACGCAAACCAAGTCCGCCTGCCTTAATGATAGATTCCATATTCTGCTGCGCGAGCGCTTCAGGTGAGTAGCGAGAACCAGTAAAAATGATAGGTTTACCAAAACCTTGCAGCATGAACTCACATGCAGCAGAGGTAAGCACCAAACTCTCTGCCCGAACAAGCACAACGAAACCGTCATACTTTTCTCGTTCAGCAATCAGAGTAGTGAGTATCCTTTTTAAACTCTTTGGAGAAAAACCTTCGCTCTCACCTTGTAAAAATATTGGAGTAATGTTCGCGAGCAACTTTACTTCGGGCAACTCTGAGAGCCATTGCGGTATATCTGACTCCTGGTCAACGAAAAAAATGCTCTTGTTTGCCTTAATACTGATCAGTGAGCCTGATGAAAAGATTAAAGCTGTCTTATTCTTTAACTCTATCTTACGCATCGTTAATCTTCAATCAGAAAAACATACTTAATTAAAATAAAAACCATCACTAAAGTAAATAGCGGTCCTATCCATATATACTCATATGTAAAAATCGGCAGAATCAAATTAAAGATCGAACCAAAAAATGCCGAGAGCAAAGTTGCAAAAATGACAACCCTCAACAACTTGCGATGGGTTGATGTTGCTGCGATATACTTCTTATATAAAATAAGAAAACTAGAAATAATGTAAGATAAAAAGTAAGTTGCAAATGCAAAATATGGCCACGGATTAATCTTTGAAAGATAGGTTTGTCCAGTTTGATCTGAAAAAATGAATTCTACTTTAAAATAAATAACTACTATAGCTACCAAGATAAAAGCAAGTAAATGGATAGTTTTACTTAATGGATTCATTGACTTAATGGGGTAGGGAAAATTATACGCAAAAAAATAAAAGCTTAAAGATATATAGGCAGCAGATAAATAAATGAAAGCACTAAGAAAAATAGCAGCTGATAAGCTTGGGGCTAGAAAAAATAATCCTGTTGTACAGCTCCATGTTGCAATAAGCAATAGCATTAGCGAAAAAGGTATATTTATTTTATTCTTAGGAGATTTAAGGAAAATAAATATAGATAAGCTTAAATTTGAGCCAGCAGTAAGTAGTAGAAGGAGTATCTTATAATCAATCATATTTCAAATCATCTAAATAATTATATTATAATTATATTATTTTTTACAGCCGTCTTAATAACTAAGGCCGTCTTAATATGACATTAGCACATTAAAATATCCTGTCAATGACAGAGCGACAAAAAACAATTTTAATGGCTAAAATAAGAGAAAAAACTATTAATTTACTTTTTTGCTGAAGCGCCAGGTGTGGCAGATTTACTCTGCTGTGCTAGTTCAAGAGGATCTGGTGTAATAATTGGAATAATGAACTGGAATGAACTGCCCTTTTCCAGCCCTTCGCTCTCCACCCAAATCCTTCCTCCATGCTCGGTAACTACCCGCTGGGCAATATAAAGACCTAAGCCAGAACCCTGGGTATTAACCTGCGCAATACCAGTGCCGCGGACGAACTTGCGGAAGAGCGACTTAGCATCATCAGGCCGAATGCCAACTCCCGTGTCTTTACAAATAAAGTGAAGATCATTCTTTTCTTCAGCAGTAGTGATCGCAATGCTGCCTTTGGGCGTATACTTGATGGCATTATCTACTAAATTCAAGATAACCTCACGAACTTTATCACTATCAACATAAAGTTTACGCATATTCTTAGCTGGCGTGAAGCTCACTTTCAAATTCTTCGAAGTAATTTGGCCTTGGAGTTCCTTCAAAACACTCTCAACCAAAGCATTAACATCAACCATCGTTTTATCTAATTTAAACCTACCTGATTCGATGCGTGACACATTTAAGAAAATATTGATAAGGCGCGCTAAACGAGACGCGCTTTCGAAAAGATCGCTGATGACCTGGCGTTGCTTATCTGGCACTTTGCCAAAATCTCCCTCTAGAAGCATTGACAGATAACCTCGCAAAGCAGAAATTGGCGTACGCAATTGATGCGAGGCTATTGAAAGGAATTCCGACTTAGCACTATCAAGTTGCTTCAAGTGAGCATTAGCATCTTGAAGTTGAAGGTTAGTATCTTTCAGCTGCTTGGTAGCAACATTAATCTTATCTTGAAGCTTCAAGTTAAATTCACCAATTGATTCATACAATTGCGACTTCTCAATAGCCACAGCAACCTGTGGCGCTAGGCTCCTGAAAAATTGGACTTCATCCTCACCATAAATATCACCAGATTGTTTTTGACCTAAGATAATGATTGCTTTTAGTTGCCCTTCGAGATAAACAGGAGCACAAAACTCAATACCTTGGCGCTCGAGTTCATCGAGAACCTGCTGTGATTGATGCCTCTCATCTTCATTTTGCATATCAGCGGTTCGTCGATACATCTCGTCCGTAATAATAATGTCCTGCTTTTCTTTTAAATACTCTATAAGATCGCTTTCCGAATGAAGCTCTTTCCCAGCAGTAGCACTTGTTAACGAAAAAAATTTATTCTGCTTTTGAATCAAAATATCAAGTGTTTTTAGTTTCAAATCATAAGTCAAAGCTGATTTTAAACTAGTCAATAAAACATCAAGATCAATTTCTTTTGCAATAATAATACTGATTTCTCTGAGTACACTTTGGTAATCAATTTTATCTTTATAAAAGATATCATCTGTAATCTTTGCCAAAAATCTCTTTAATGGATCTAAAATAACAACAATCACAAGGGACACCATCATAAAGATAAATAATTTTCCATACCGGCCAGTACTTTCTTGCAAAATGTCACCAACAAAAAATGAAGTAAACGCAAAGACACTAGTAACAAATGCAATAATTAAAAAATACAAAAAACTCTTTGCTAAGAGCGTCCTTATGTTCATTAACCTATGTCGTACGATTGAATATGTGATTAGAGACAAATAAATAAATGAGCCAACTACATCAAATTGACTAAAGCTATCAACCCCAAGTAACGGCAAAATAAAGCTAGGTAATGTGGCCATTAAAGTAAATATCAGAGCCCCTATAGCAACATAAATAATTTGCTGCCTCCTTAAACCCTCGCCTCTAAAACTCTCAATAAATAGCCGAATGTTTATAAATAACAATGAGCACACGATGAAGGTTGTATAAACGTAAAATAAGACACCAAATTCACCCTCAAAACTTCCAAAGTGTACGTGATCAACTCTCTTAATTACCCATGTGCCATATAAACTAGTAACAAATAAAAGCGCTGTGAAAGAATAGATTATAAATGTTCTAACCTGTGAGCGTTTTCCTCCTATCAGGTGAAAAAGCCACTCAAGTCCGTTACCAAGAACTAATGCACCAAAAGCATACTGAGCGTGTACCCAAAATGGATTTTGACTATAGGCTGTAATGAAATTACTAAATGACCACAAAGCATTTGAAAGGGCCATTAAAGCGAAATATCTATTGACCGAATTTTTTTTATTTTGAATTAATACAATCCAGCCCAAGGCTAGACTAAGTACTGAAATTAAGGCGACAAGAACACTTAACATCAACTTTACGACTAAATTACTTTTAATTTTTTCCCAACACTAAAAATTTTCTCTAATGCTTCATTAATATCATCAATGGTATGTTCGGCGCTCATGGCAAAACGTATTCTAGCCAAACCCTTGGGTACAGCCGGCCACCGTATCGTTGGAGCAAATGCTCCTAAATTATAAAGCTCTTCGGCAAAATTCATTGCTAGATTTTCATCACCAACATGTATGGGGACTATCTGCGTAACACTAGCATAAGTATTAAAGCCAGCCTTATTTAATTCTGATCTAAAATAATTCGATTTATCCATCAATTCATTAATGATATGAGGATTTTGTTGAATATATTTAATTGATGCACGTACCGCTCCTACCACTCCTGGCGATAATGAATCAGAGAACATGTAGGATCTGCAGGCTACTCTCATATATTTAATGAGTTCGGAAGTGCCGCTCAAAAAACCACCCGATACGCCCAAACCTTTACTAAAAGTCCCCATATTTAGCTGGACCTCTCCTTTTCTATTAAAATACTCTGCTGTTCCTGCGCCTGTGGGCCCTAAAACTCCGATAGCATGTGCATCATCAACCATCACATCAGCATCGTAAGCTTTTGCTAAATCTAATATCTTATCCAAGCGAGCAATATCTCCATCCATTGAGAAAACACCATCAGTCACAATGAGCTTCCTATACCTCTTATACTTTGACATTTTCTTTTCTAATTCAATCACATCATTATGTCGATAAATTAGCACTTCTGCATTACTCAACTTGCAACCATCAACAATACTAGCGTGATTGTACTCATCGCTAAAAATGGCTGCTTTTCTCGATAAAAATGACTTACCAAATCCTAATAGGTTTATAAAACCCGGGATAATTCCAGCATTAGCTCCATAACCAGACGCGATTGTTAGTGAATCAGCGCTACCCACAAAAGCCGATAGCTCTTCTTCTAGTTTCTTATGAATTGACATGGTTCCTGTTAAAAGGCGAACTCCTCCAGTACCAGAACCATATTGTTCGATTGCATTAATAGCCCCTTGTTTAACTAAAGGATTATTTGCTAATCCTAAATAGTTATAGGAGCCCATCATTAATATTGCTTTGCCGGCTACTTTGACCCTAGGGCCTGTAGCTGAGTCTAAAACGATACCCTGCGGGAGCTTGAGTTTATTTTCTATATATGAGTAAACTTTTTTAATTTCATTCATACTTACGAATGATATTTTTCTAATATCTTCCCTCTCTTCAACTTCTGACTCAAGGTCAGCATATCATTTTCCATAGTCCACTTCTCTGCAATGAGCTTAAAGTGTCGCACCTGCTCGAAATGTTGAAAATGTTCGAGCATCTTTTTAAGCTCTTCTGCATACATATGTATAACGCGCTTATCTGAGAGTGTATCCGGCAACCGATAAGTCACATGCTCTTTCTCGCACCATGCCTCCAGATTTTTGAACTCAGGCACAATGAATGCAGCAACAGCTCTCTGTGCGTCGCCGTAGATCATCGCCTGGAGTACCAACGGGCTCTCCTCCAACGCCTGCTCTATCGGTACTGGGAATACGTTACGGCCAGTGGAAAGGACGATCATCTCTTTGATGCGCCCAATGATGGACAGGAAGCCGCTACTATCAATAGCTCCTAAGTCTCCTGTATGCAGCCAACCGTCCGTATCAATGACCTCAGCCGTGAGATCAGGTGCCTGGTGATAGCCTTTCATGATAGCCTCGCCTTTCGCCAAAATCTCGCCATTCGGGGCGATACGCACTTGAGCTGATGCCAGTGGCATACCGACTGTACCGAAACGATGCGCTTCGATCCTGTTAGCCGTCAACACTGGTGAGGTTTCGGTCAACCCATACCCTTCGAGTATAAGCACGCCTAATGACTCGAAGAACTCAGCAATATGCTTCGGCAAGGCAGCTCCTCCGGAAACCGCGAAACGCAGTTTGCCGCCAAAGGCAATACGAACTTTGTGAAAGATCAGCTTCTCACCTATATAATACATCACTCTATCAGTAAACGAAAGACGTCCTTCTAGCTTGCGAACGGCTGCCCGATGCGCCCTGCTGAAAAGCCCATGCACGACTGGATGTGCTGAGACTTTCTTGATGATTTTCTCATGAATCCGCTCGAAAATGCGCGGCACACTAATGAGTACCGTAGGCTCAGCAATTACCATATCCTCCGCTACTGTTTCGATACTTCGGGCATAGCCGATCGAAGCGCCAGCCAGCACAGGAACATAGTAGCCAGCTGTGCGTTCAAGGATATGCGACAGGGGAAGAAATGAGAAGAAACGGTCGGACGGATAGATAGGTATATGCTTCAGAAGGGCATGCACATTGCTCAAGATATTACGATGCGTCAGCTCGACTCCCTTCGGATGACCGGTCGTACCTGAGGTATAGACGATAGTATGCACATCATCCAGTCTCGATGCATAGGGTTCAGGCAAGCTCAAGGAAGACTGCGAAACGCTAGTAATATCTACATCTGAGAAATACACCTTGCGCACAGCTGAGGTCTGGAACAGGTCCGACATCTTGTCATACAGGGGCCGGTCGATACAAAGGTATCTGACATGCGCGTGCTGCATAATAGTCTCAACATAGCTTCGGGTATAGGTCGTATGTATCGGCACGACGATACCGCCGCAGCGCGCGATAGCAAGATCCGCTATTACCCACTCGGGACCATTTTTGAGCATCAACGCAACGCTATCGCCTGCTCGCAACCCATCAGCATGCAATTGCGCCGCAAAACGATCCACGCATTTAGATAACTCCGCATAGGTGAAGCTGCGTGGAGCATCAGTACCGAGTGTCACGAGAGCCTTGTGTTCTGGGTGGAGACCAACCGACACCTGAAAAGCATGGTAGATAGAACGTTCTGCTGCATCCATACTAGGTCTCGATGAAATGCGCTACTCGTTCGAAAATCTTATTCTTGTTCTCCGACCGCAGCGGATTATGGTTGAGTTCTTTCAAGATGAACATCTCTTTATACGAACTGCCCACATTATCGAAGATGTATTCAGCGCTTCTCGGATGTGATATACGGTCGTCACGCGAATGGACCAGGAGAATAGGTGTCACTACCTCGTGCAGGTGCTTTTTCGTGATGTGATTCACTGAATCACGGAAATGGCCCAAGCCATTAGTGGGAAACGACGCGTAGTTACCAGTCGACTCATAGGCTTCCATCCGGTACTTCGAGACATACGGCTTTCGTACTTGCCTGATGCCAAATAACCTGAAGGTGTGATACAGGATAAAATAGTATATCCTCCATTTCCAGAATACCGAAGGGCCTAAGCAGACAACGCCTTTGAATTTCTCAGGATAACGGCGTGCCAGGTCAATCGCGATATTCGAACCGAAGGAATAGCCAATAAGAAAAATACGCTTACCGGTGGCCTCTGCCTCTGCTACGACCGACTCGACACTCTCGACCCAATCCTGATAGGTACTCTGTATCAGGTCATCAATATGCGTCCCGTGCCCAGCGAGGCGAGCGACCATGACATCCACACCTTGTGTATATAAATAATCCGCCAGCTCCTTCATATCATAGGGGCTGCCGGTAAAGCCATGTATCAGTATCGCGATCGAATCATGGTCAGCATGGGCATAACTATATGGCTTCGCCTTTTCTTTCACCGGATAGTCTGTCTGAGTTCTTTGAGCCCTTATATTAGCCTTATTTTGACTAAAATGCATGGCATTAGTATACCAAGTTTCCGGGGAAATGAAAAACAATCCTCAAGGCGAAGTCTGAGAAAAGTACTATGATGAACCGCTATCTAATATGGAATATCTTGAGCTTGGTCAAAGCCTTCTCGGCGAGCTTGAGGCGATCCTTAGTCTCAGCGTAAATAGTGAACAGTCGTTCACCTTGTTTCACCTGCGTACCGAATTCCTTATTAAGATAAATACCGGCAAGCTTCACTGATGGGGCTCCAAGTATACGGCAGATATAGTTGATGCCCTTATTATCAGTAAAGACGATCTTGCCGCTCTTAGGCGCGGTGTAGTATTTCTTGTAAGCGCCTATGGTAATGTCCTCAGAGTCAATATTCGGATTGCCGCCTTGTGCTTTGATAATCTGCTGCATTTTCTTCCAGGCCTGGCCGCTGTCGAGTACCTTCCAGGCAATAGTGGCGCCTTGGCCTTTCTTGCAGTAGTTAACCATCTCCAGAAGTTGGCCTGCGAGATGCACTGATTTGGTCGCTAAATCGCCCGGCCGATCCTTCTTCTGCTGCAGGACGCGCAAAACGTCTCGCGCTTCGAGCGCGGGACCGACACCAAAACCGACCGGATCAGAGGTTTTCAAGATACTAACCTTCACTTTGATGCCGAAGCGCCTGCCGATCATAATGAACTTCTTCTCGAGCATACGCGCGGTCTTCATATCAGGTATCTTCGTGGTAGGACCTACCGGCATATCGATGATTAAATGATTCACGCCCGTCGCGACCTTCTTCGCCATGATCGACACGATCATTTTACTATATGGCTCGAGCGACAAAGGATAGCTCACCTTCAAAATCTTGTCATCGGCCGGGGCAAGACTGAGCCCCCCACCCCACGCGAGACAGCCATTGGTCTTCCTGACTACCTCGCGGATCTGCTGTACCGTGAGTGATACTGGCGCTAGCACCTCCATCGTATCCGCCGTCCCCGCAGGCGAGGTTATCGCGCGCGATGAGGTTTTCGGGATCTTAATGCCTAAGGAGGCGATAATCGGGATCACGACCATCGTCGTACGATTGCCGGCAAGGCCACCGACCGAATGCTTATCCACGACAAGGCCTGGGAACTTCATCGTGTCCCCTGTCTCCGCCATTGCTTTGGTAAGGAAATATAGCTCATTATCGGTATACTCATGCATGAAGCCAGCTGCGACGAAATAGGTGATCTGGACCTTGCTCAGCTGGTCCGTAACGATATCTGACATGATCGAGTAAATCTCCCGATAGTTCAAGCGCTTGCCCAGCAAACGCCTTTTGATAGCCTGCACCGAACGGGCTGCTTCCTGGAAATCAACCTCAGCGATGACACCATCCTTGATCTTCGAATTCTTTTCCCAACTATCTTTATAGATGCCTATGTGACCTGGACTTACCCGCTCTTTACTGGTATTCGCGGACGCTATGAAAGTCGTACCATTGATCACTACTTTCAAGTTATCACCCGCGTGAATACCATAGTGCCATGCCTCCTTCTCATTCAACATCACGATCTTCATCGAGCCGGTCTCGACATCGAGCTTTTTCGTCTTTAAAAAATATGACATGCAATCTGTATCAGTTAATTATTTTTTCTGAGCAGTGAAGGTATATAAGGCGACAACCTTCAGCAAACCATTCGCCCCTGAGGTATAGGTATAGCTCTTGGTCGAAAGTGTATAATCAGGATTTGCTTGAGTAAAGGCAGATACCGCGTCGCTTTCCACGCTCTTGTACTTTGACATATCGGTCAAGACCACGCCTGTATAATCAGCACTCAAATGCATAGACGATGCCTCATTCGGAGTCGTAGATGCTTTCAGCTCAGCCGTGTTGATCACATAATCCATATAGGAGGCGAGCAAGACTTCTCCAGCCTTGTCCTTGGGCGCACTAAGAGCAGGATAGGAGTCATTCCAGGCCTGAGAGGCCGCATAAATCCTCAATGCCTGATCGACGGCGACCGGAAATGGGTCCAGAGGCCCGTGCGTTGCGTCCCGTATGCTTTTCTTTAGTAAAA
>CAYRBH010000014.1:0-22573 GCA_964422585.1 uncultured Gammaproteobacteria bacterium | reverse complement strand
AGGTGTTCGTGTCAACAGGAACCTGCGTATCAATAGGTATCTTCTCGCGACGTCCGGCAATGCCCCCCTGCGTCACAGCTGCCGGCGACAAGCCGACTGAGAATGTAAAAGTTACATTACTGGTGAGAAGGTCCGACTGATCAGTCTGAGGGCTAGAGGTAGCGGCCGTCGTTTTATTCAGAACATCAGCCGCCGAAGGAAGCTCAGGCAGTTCTGGGGGTTTCGCCTGAGTGGCGTATCTTGACCACCAGAGCCAGCCGACCACATTCAAGATGACGACTAACACTACGACCAAGACGATCAGACGAACCCTGCTGCCACCAGGCTTAGTCTGGGCTGTTTCCATTTTTGCAGCTGCTTTCGGAATGTGTTTGATATCCGGCAACCAATCCTTCTCAGTGTACTTGAGTAAATTAATGGCACTTGTTCGCTCACCAAGGGCTATGCGGGCAAGACCTAATACATTCAAAAAAGTCGGCGCATACCATTGCTGCTCCTCTATCCTGAAAAGTGGCGAGGGAATCGCGACGCTGGTCGGAAGTCCCAAGTTCGCCGAGAAATACTCATCCAGACCCACGAGTGAGGCAGTGCCGCCTGCGAGCAGAACACGATTGATAGCGCTGCCTGTCTTTCGCTCATAGAATTTAATGAATACCAGCAACTCATCCTTCAAAGGCTGTATCTGTCCCTGGATGATCAGCATCTCTGAACCATCGCCACTGCCATTCGCAGAATGTAAACCACTCGTCATCTTGCGTTGCTCAGCTTCAGCCGTGCTGATTTTCAATTTTTCGGCAAGGGCTGCGGTGATATTATTGCCCGCAATATTAATATTGATGGACTCCTGTAGTTCGCCATTACTGATAATCGAAGCAATAGTCGTCCGAGCTCCAATATCCAGCAGCAAGACATTCTCCTCTGCTTTCTCATCGATGACCGCCATGGCGAGCGCCAAGGACTCCATAGTCACTAATGATACTTTCAAGGAAAGACTCTGGAAGAAAGAAGTATACTCCTGCAGCAGTGGCGCGTTCGTGGCGGCGAACAGGTACTCCTTCGTGTCACCGTTCGTCCTGATCACGGTATAGTCAGCAGCCATGAGCTTCGCGTCAAGCGGTATGGACTGCACTGCCTGCGAGAACAAAGCGCCAGCGACTTGCTTGATTGGGATAGCCGCTCCCAGCGATATCGTTTGCACGAAGACACGCGACTCCGGTAAAGTAATGACGACCTCATGCGCTGTTATGGGTACCGGCTTCGCCTGCGTCATGAGCTTCTTGATGGCCGCCTTGAGCTTATCTGCATCGATGATCTTACCATCTTCAATGACCCCGCTCTCGAGGAGTATGCGTGACTGACTCTTGATGCGAAGACTCCCCTTCTCACGCAAAAGCTCCAGCGCTTCGACGGAATAATCCGAAATGTTGATGGCGACTGTTTTCTTTTCTTGGAACATCTAATTCAGTATATCTTTATATTGCGCTATGGTAAATGGGTTCGTCGCGATATTCACGTTCGTGTTCGTCCGGCTAACGATGGTACCTCCGGTAGCACTGAGCGCTGTTGCCGTAGCATTGATGGTGCGTATATTGCCATTGCTATTGATATAGGACAGACAATTGACATTGCCCACCGCAATATCCACCTCTCCGGTCAGGCTAGTATTGTTACGCAAACGCGACAGATCATTCTCAACGCAAGCAGTGGTCAGATCGGTTGACTTGTCACCTGCCAGGAGGGCATCACTCGACAGCACTTCATCGGCATTCATAAGAGCAATGGATAGCCCGTAGATCAGGATGATCGACGTGATAACCAGAACCGATATCAGAGCTATGATACCCTGCTGTTTGAGCATAGCGTGGCGATCCGTCATGGCGTTATCCTAAATGCAGCCGTGCTGCTGGTCGTATAGGTGGCGATATTGAAATTCGTGGGCAATCGCTTGCCATCGAAGCCTATATTCAAGGTCGTTTCGATAGCCTGGTGCGAACCGATCGTCGTCGTAGCGAATGAAAGGTCGCCGTTGAGTATTCGTACTTTGGTGGTATCGACAAGACTCAGGGCCTGGGTATGCGAATTCAACGGTATACTGTCGCAATTCGGATTTTTCCCCTGATTTGGATAATTCTGATAGCAAAGCAGGCGAACGCCGTCTTGATTCGGAATCAAAGCCCCAGTAGTCTGCAATCTTCTCTGTGTACCGGTAACATCAGAGGCTACCAGCAGGGTCGAACCAATAACATAGACACTATGACCATTATCATTCGGTGTGGTTCCCATAATGCGGCCATTCCCATTGCCACCGAAATCAATGGATCCGCATACCCCGACGGTCCCATCACAAAGAGATAAATCGGACAATTGCAGTTTTTGAACTACCAATTCACTCGTATCTCCTTGATTCTCACCCGAAACATAGAGATAGGTGCCGTCGCTTACCATATACAAAGGGACACTCGTGAGGCCGCCAGGACTACCAGCAACAGAGATTCCGTCAGAGATATTGTTCTTACTGATCTCCCACGTGTAACCGGCATTGTAGCCGGCAAAGTACACATAGCTACCACTTACCAATGCCGCTGTAGCGGAACTAGAAAAGGTGCTAGTAACATATCCAGCTCCTGAACCCCAGTTGGCGTCTACCACGCCGGTGGTAAGCAGGCGTTTTTCAATGGTAGAACCAGAATGATACACGCCAGGAAATCCTCCCGTATGGTAAAAATAATTCCCTGCTAAATACATATAGGTGCTATCTATAGAGATACCTCCTGTCTCATAATGGGCATTATTGCTCTCAGTGATAACCCCGCTGCCATTGAACCCTGAATCCAAAGCACCCGTTGTCTTGTTTCTCTTCTCGATGCGCCAGCCTGAGCCGCCCGTATCATCACCGAAGAGATATATATATGTGCCGTCGACGGCAGACCCATTCGCCCATTGGCCACCTGTGCTTTCCAAGTAGCCGTCACTATCAAATGACGTGTCAAGCGAGCCGGACGAAGCAAAGCGCTTCTCAATAGCAAAGTATCCACCGGTCCCTCTGCCGGTGATATACAGCGAGCCGCTATCCAATATAAGCCCCCTCGAATCGATCGAAGTCGTAATAGTACCGGACGATCCCCAGCTTTGAACATATGATAGGTCGCTGAGACGTCTCTTAGTGATGAAGTACGGACCTGCTGTATACACATAGGAGCCATCGCTGACAATACCATAGCCACCGGGTTGTTCTGCGCCGGTAGTGCCGGCTGACTCTATGGAGACCGCCGTCGACGCATAATCACCTGAGCACTCCGGCGGAAGATAGTTGACCGATGAAGTAGCAAAATAGAGCCACAGCTTGTTGGTATAGAAACAGGCATTGCCATTCTGATCGGTGACGAAACCATCTGAGTTCCTGACGAGGAAACCCACGGTGTTCAATACTCTGGCAGCTGCTGCATGTATATCACTGTTGATGCTGAAGCGGACGCGTGAAGACTGGAGAATGAATGCCATATTCGAAAGCGCGACCAATACCAAGGCCAATATGCCTATGTAGATGAGCAATTCGACCAAGGTAAAGCCTTTTTGTTTGCTATTTTTTTTTGACATCTTGATCAGCTACTCGAAATCTATCTGAACATCATAGAGCGCCGGCGTATGCGCGTTCGACGAACAATTCGTCATGTCGGCGCGATAGCGGAAGAAGCGCTTGCCCTGCAGATTGGAATCCGTGCTCAAGTCGACCGCTACATTGGATCCTGACCCCGAGTAAGCCGTCTCGGATGCCCATGCCGTGGAGGTAGAATAATCAGGCGTCGGGCCAGTGTTTGTACCCTGCACCTTCAGGGTCAAGGTACAGCCCGAGGGCAAATTCTGATTCCACGACATACGCAATGCATTTCGTTGAACCACCGTCGAGAATGTCGAGACATCTATGGAATTCGAAATAAGATAGCCCGAACCGACATAGCCAAGCACTGCCGCTACCCCACTAAAGGTAACATTCGTATTGGTCACAGTGGTCGCTGCATTACCAGCCTGGTCAGTCCCATTAAAAGCGAACGTATATACCGCGCCATTCGTGAGCGACTGCGCAACAGTACAACCATTCGTCATATCGCTCATATCGAGAGCGGTATGCGTACCGGTATTTAACGCTGTACCCGTAAGCGTACAGGTATGCGTCGTGAGATCGCCGCCGCCAGTGCCGGTCATCGTTATAGAACCACTGGCGATCGCCTCGCTTAGAGTGTAATTCACTGCAGAGGTGCCGCCAGTAATGCTGCTGATAGTGGCATTCGTTGCCGGAGCCGTTGATGAAATAACCGGCGCAGTATTATCGAAGGTAATATTCGTATTGGTAATCGTGGTAGCGTTATTACCAGCAGCGTCCGTCGCAGCAAATGCAAAGCTATAGATAGTCCCACTTACGAGTGACTGTGCCGACGTACAGCCATTCGTGGTATCACTGAGATCGAGCGCTGTATGGGCACCAGTATTGAGCGCCGTGCCTTTCAGGGTACAGGTATGCGGCGAAGAACCGTCAGCCGTACCACTCGTCCTGGTCATGGTTATAGAGCCACTCGCGATAGCTTCGCTCAGAGTGTAGTTCACTGCAGAGGTGCCGCCGGTGATACTATTGATGTAAGCATTAGTGGCAGGCGCTGTTGATGAGATGGTAGGAGCCACATTATCGAAAGTAACACTAGTATTGCTCACGGTGCTCGCAGTATTACCAGCGAGGTCCGTTTCGTCGAATGCTACCGTATAAATCGTACCGCTGACCAGCGAGCCGAATGCGGGAGACGCATTACAGCCATTCGTCGTATTGCTCAGATCAAGAGCGGTATGTGCGCCCGAGTTTAAAGCAGTGCCAACCAACTGGCAGGTATGCGGGGATGAGGCATCGGCAGTGCCGCCGGTCCTGGTAAAGGTAATTTTGGATCCAGTGCCAGCAAGGGCCGCTTCACTCAAAGTATAGTTGATGGCAGATGAGGAGGTGTAATTATTGAAGTAGGCGCTTGACGCCGGAGCTGTCGACGAGATACTGGGAGCAGTGTTATCGAAGGTAACGCTGGTATTCGAAACAGTCGTAGCTGTATTGCCGGCAAGGTCTTTCGCGTCAAATGCAATAGTATAAATCGTACCGCTGACCAGCGAGCCGAATGCGGGAGACGCATTACAGCCATTCGTCGTATTGCTCAGATCAAGAGCGGTATGTGCGCCCGAGTTTAAAGCAGTGCCAACCAACTGGCAGGTATGCGGGGATGAGGCATCGGCAGTGCCGCCGGTCCTGGTAAAGGTAATTTTGGATCCAGTGCCAGCAAGGGCCGCTTCACTCAAAGTATAGTTGATGGCAGATGAGGAGGTGTAATTATTGAAGTAGGCGCTTGACGCCGGAGCTGTCGACGAGATACTGGGAGCGGTCGTATCGAACGTGACACCTGTATTCGTAACGGTTGTAGCAGAATTGCCGGCAGCATCAGTAGCATTGAAAGCAAAAGTATACACTGTACCATTGACCAAAGACTGCGCCGACGTACAGCCATTCGTGGTATCACTGAGATCGAGCGCTGTATGGGCACCAGTATTGAGCGCCGTGCCTTTCAGGGTACAGGTATGCGGCGAAGAACCGTCAGCCGTACCACTCGTCCTGGTCATGGTTATAGAGCCACTCGCGATAGCTTCGCTCAGAGTGTAGTTCACTGCAGAGGTGCCGCCGGTGATACTATTGATGTAAGCATTAGTGGCAGGCGCTGTTGATGAGATGGTAGGAGCAGTTTTATCCGCGACCATGGTGATCATCGGATAATGCGGATAGTTATCGAGCAGCGTACCGTCTGATTTTACAGCCCTGAAACAATAGTTCGAGCTCGCAGGGGTACCATTATCTATGAGCGCAAAATCCCACTTTCCATTATTGTTCAACACTATCGTATCGATATTATTCGTGAAATTATTCGCGCTCTGATATGACTCATTATTGTTCGACTCATTGGACTTGGTAGGGTCTGAAGCGTTCGCAGTTAACGCAGCGTCATCCGATGGTGAGTTTCCGGTATTATAGGCTATGAGCGTTGAATTCGTAACATCAGTATAGGATGCTGGCGTGCCTCCTGAAGGGCTAGCGCAGGTACCACTCCCCTTATCTACATACTGAAGTTTGAAATTCAAACCATTGAGATAGAGAGGCGAGCTCGATGCATGCACCAGCTGACGCAAGCGGAAGGCCTGACCATTAGTCGTCAGTGTTCCATTGACATCTGTCGAAGCTAACGCACTACCGACATCAGCCGAGTTCGCATTAGCAAAGAATCTGAAGCTGGTCTGAGCATAGGTTTTCGCATGCCACGCAGCATACCGATACGTCACGCCGTTTGAATCAGATTCGGTATTATTACCCACGGTAAAACCATCATTAGTGGTGGTGGTTATACGGCTGGTCGCATTCGCGGTAGCGGTGAAGTACTGCGCATTCGCATCAGCTATCGAGCCGCTACGATGAATGCCTGAGACAGCGCCGGTTTGCTTGATCCAAATGAGATCGGGTTGGAAACCAAGACCAGTAACAGAGTGCCCGGCCGAGCCTGTATAGGAACCTACTTTGAAATTAGTACCTGACTTAAATGCGAACCAAAAATGTACCACCGCATTCGTGTTCGCGTTCGAGTCAGTACCTAAAGTAAAGCCATTGGTATCCAAGGAAGACACAGCCCCTGAAGCGATATCCGCAGTTGCAGAAAAATGTTGCGTTACGGTACCCCCTGTAGATGATGTTTTCCATAAACCCCACGTCGCCGCGAATGCGTGTAAGCCAACCAAGTCTGGCGTGAAAGGCACACGAGTCACACTACGTGCCAATGCATTGCCATAATAGGAGCCAACCGCAAAATCGGCGGCACCAGTACCGGTGTCTTGCTTGAAGGCATTGCCAAATGCTTGCCAGCGATAGACAGCCGCGTTGGTATTCACATTCGCCTGCGTCCCGACGGTAAACCCATCCGAATCGATGGATTTGATCATATTGTAGGTAGGTATGGAGTTGAGATTCAGGATCACTGTTGAAGTGGCCATCTGACTAGTCCTGAATATACCTGCGCCAGTACTATCACTTTTAATAATAACTAGATCCGGCCTGAAGCCAACGCCAGTTATAGCTCTGTTATCTGTTGCATTACCCGTATAGGAACCTGTTGCCATAGAGAAAGTCCCTGACCCGGTCGGGTCCGTCACCCCCGCAAAGGCGATATACTGATAAGCCGTCAGGTTCGTATTCGCGTTCGCTCCAGCCCCTACGCTGAATTGTCCTGTCCCGAGAGCGGTGATGTGCGTCGTAGCGTTCGCGGTATTCGTAAAGAAGCTTGTACTATCCCCGAAGTTATCGGTCGCGTTGAAAACAGCAGCAGTCGTGCTAGCTCCTTTGACCATCACGAAGTTAGGATTCATGCCGGTCGTAGTCACATTCTGAGAGGTACCATTGCCGGCATAGCTGCCGACATTGAAAGCTCCTGAGGTTGATTTGAAAGCAACGAAATAGTAGGTAACCGCGTTGGTATTGACCAGGGCCGAGTTGGAAACTGTAAAGCCAGTCGAATTCAGCGAGTAAAAATCAGTGTGCGAGCTAGCCGCATCATTAGCGGTGGCAGCGAAAAAAGCTGCAGTGCCAGTCGCCATATTTGAGGATCTCCACACTCCCGCGCCTGCAGTAGTAGCGGCTTTGACAAAAACGAAATCAGGCTGAAATCCAGTACTAGGCGACTGACTGGCGCCACCATTGCCGGTATATGAACCAACACAGAATGTGCCACTGCTGCTGCAATCCGAGCCCTTGAACGCTATCCATTTATACCGTGTTATAGCGGAATTTGAGGATTGGTTCACGCCCGCATCAGTACTGATGGTGAAGCCGCCGCCATTCGCAGAATCCAAGGAGGTAATAGCGCTGCCGAAATCTGCGGTTGCCGAATCAAGTACATTTGAGTTCGAACTTCCTAGCGAGGAGCTCTTCCAAACGACACCTCTACCAGCTGCCGAATCAGCTTTGATCATCACCAGATCCGGTGCTCCAGAGAACCCAAGGCCACTGATGGATTTCGAGGCCCCCGTACCGACATAGTTGCCTGTCTGAACAGAAAAAGTCGCCGCATGAGCGACAGGCACTGCCTGAAATAGGTAGCCGGAGTACCCTGACAAAGCCCAGAGAAAATGAATAAATAGTGCGGCTGCATAGAGTACGGTATGCTGTATTTTGCGCACGTGGTCAGCGTGCAGGAATCGAGGCTGCTTTTTCTGAGGCTTTAGTGCTGTACGCTTCGCGATCCGCTTAACTGATGTTTTGTTGGTATTTTTTTTCGGCATATCAGTACGTCGTTGTCGAAAGTTCTAATCTACCCGTGCTGGTCGGTACATCCACGCGATACTGCGTGTCCCAGTTCGTCCAGCTACTATCGCTCCAGAGCGATGTGCTTGTCGCGCCGCTCCATACAGTCTGAGACATCCGTACGGAGTCAGCATTGGTGAGATATGTTTCAAACTTATAATCGGCTTGGCCTGACACAGTTATTTTCACGACTACCCGTTTCGTTGACGGGTCATTATTCCCCGAACCAAGAGCGCCGGTCGTTGGATCACGCTGCACAGCACTGATATAGATGTATCGCGTGAAGCTACCGCGAACCTCGCTGCCTGAGCTAATCACCCAGTTGCCTGTCGAGTCCTTGTCCAAGCGCACAGAGGCCGTGGTATTGTCAAAACTGTCACTATTATCATTTGCTTCGAGCTGGGCCCAGTTCCTATCCGCTATGATCTGTAGCGCCTGAATGGCGTCCTGGGCAAACCGAGCTTTCTTCTGAGTATCGCCTGCTCCGGTAAAGCTCGTATAGGAGCCGGTAGCAAGATACGTGATGCCTGCGCCCAGTATCATAAAAATACCGATGGCTACTGTCATCTCTATAAGAGAGAACCCCCTATATCCTTTTGATACATCTCTCAAATATCTCATGGTCGCTAGTTAATAATACCATGCCATTCCAGAGCCGTTCAACTCGACAGTCGTAGTGTTCACGCCATTAGCTACATATAGTTTTGAATCTATAACGGCATCAGTCGTAGTCGGGCTTGAATAGATCGACAATTGATGGATCTCGGTGGCAGAAAGCGGCCTATTGTAGACAAATACTTCATCCATCACTCCCTGGTAACTCATGGTCGCATCCGGATTCAGTCCAATATAGGCATAGCTCATCCCTTCGGTGATCGAGCTGCAGGTTGTTTGGGCGGCCAGATCACCATCAACATACAGCTTCAAGTTATTACTGCCCACTGATGGATCATAGGTCATTGCAAGATGATGGGTGTCAGTATTAACCAGCGAATGGTCCAACTGGGCTGTCTGATAAGACGAGCCATCATAACAGGTCGCCTTGGGCACCAATGTTGAATCGATCCATAAACCGCCTGACTTGAAATGCGCATCTGCGTTGGATGGCGAACCGCCAATAAGGGCCGAGTCAGAGAATATATTAGGCGAAAACTCGAGCGCATAGGTCAGGCCCGTTGAATTTTGATGACCAAGTAACGTGCTGGGCAATGCTAATCCTTCGCTAGCCTGGCAGTACAAAGCTGGTGTACCACGAGATAAAGTATAGTAATTAGTTCCGCACGGATTACCATCGAAGAGATCAGTCGCTACTGCATCATTTGCGTTTCCAGAGATGTCGAATACTTTATCCAAAAAATAGTCCCCTATATACCCATAGAACCTATTAGAGTAGTTTGAAAAGGTATAATGCGCCTGCGGACTTGGGGGAAATGCATAGGTATCCATTAAGTAACCGGAGTATCTCTGAAAATAGAAATCTGTCCCATCGAGAGATGTCAGGTAATTATTCGCTCGTAAGGTCACGATCGTGTCATATGAGCTATCCCTACTCGCGAACACTTTGCCCTTATATAAGACCACGCAGTCGACCGTCGTCGTAGAGTTACAATCGCTGGTGCCATTATCAACGACATGGATGCCCCAGTAATCATCATTTTTATTGGCTATTGCATACTGCCTGCCGGTCTGAAGCAAGTTCACGATATCGCGGGCGTCATCGATCGTCTGATTGCCGCCGGTAATATAGCTATTGATGAACGTAGGAACGATGGCTCGCACCAGGAGCAGGACGACCGCAATGACAACGATCATCTCGAACATCGTAAATCCAGGGCGTGCTCTCAGATGGGGTCGGAAACTCATGTACAGCACATTACTTATTGATACCGCCGATGATATTACCGATAGGCAGAATGATGGATAATGCCATGAAAGCGACCAGGAGTCCTATGACCAACAGCAGCACCGGTTCAAGAATAGTCGAAAGATTCTTCGAGTAGGCATCGAGTTCATCTTCATAAAACTCAGCTAGATAGTCGAATGTTTCCGAAAGATTGCCTGACAGTTCGCCGACATTGATCATTTTGGTGACCAGTGAAGGGAAAAAATGCGGGTAGCGCTGCAGCGTGACGGAGAGTGCCGTGCCTTTGCGCACCTCGGCGAGCATTGCCGCGACGCGATCTTGATAGAGCGCATTGCTCAGTGCGCGCGTCATGATGTCTAAAGACTCATCTATAGTAAGCCCTCCCTGCAGCATCAAGGCCATGGAACGATTGAAGTTGGCGAGATTCGATGCCTTGCTGAATTGGCTGCTGATAGGCAGATGGAAGACCATCCAGTGAATGAGCCGCTTCGTCTTCGGGAGTTTATTGGCGATGATGAGCCCGGCGAACAAACTGACAACAATGACCATCACCACATACCAGTAGGTCTGCGAGAATGTCGCGACGATGATGAAGATCTTGGTCACCAGGGGTAGGGCTACGTTCAAAGATTTAAACAACTGCAAGAACTTCGGTAGTATAAAAATGGATAACGTGATACCCAAACCGCCTAATGCTATGACGACGATGGCCGGGTACATCATGGCAGACTGCACCTTCGAGCGCAGGTCATGATCCTTTTTCAGCTTCACGCTCAAGTTGATCAGGTTGCGCTCAAGCGAACCGCTCTGCTCCCCGATCTTCACCATATTGACGAAGAATTCATTGAAAGTGTAGGGGAACATCCTGAGGCCGTCGGATAGTTCACTCCCCTTGCGCACGAGCTCCAGGAGCCTGCGCAGTATGAGTTTCATTCTGCCACGAGCCTGCTCATAGAGCGCCTCGATGCTCTCATCCAGAACCATGCCCGACTTGATCATGAGCGACAAATGCTTCACGAACAGCATCTTATCCTTCAGTGATACGAAACCAAGGCTCGCAAGCGAACGCTTGTGATACTTGACTGAGACCGACTCCAGCGACTGCACGTCATACCCCTGCTGCATCAAGGAGAAATGCGCCTGCTTCGAGTTCTCGGCTTCGATCTCACCCTGGAATGGCTGCTTATTCTTATCGAGGACCTGGTAGTGAAATTTCATATACTTTTTTATTATCCACGCACGACGCGTATAATCTCTTCAATGCTGGTCTTGCCCACGAGCACTTTCTCCAAGCCATCCTCCACCATCGTGGTCATGCCATGCTCTCTCGCGGTCTGACGAATTTGATCGGCATTGGCCTTCGACACGACCAATTCGCGTAAAGCATCGTCCATCAGCATGACCTCGAAGATACCGATACGCCCTTGGTAGCCGGTCTGACTGCAGAAAGAGCAGCCCTTGCCTTTATAGGTACGCGCCTGGCCTTCATAGACATACTTTGAAATATCCACGTCGGCTCCGAATAACCGAGTCAGTTCAGCCTCAGTCACGCTGACGCTCGCGATACATTTCGTACAAATTTTACGGACCAAGCGCTGCGCTATGATAATATCAATGGTCGATGCTATCAGGAAGGGTTCGACATGCATATCATAGAGCCGCGGCAGGGTCGTTGCGGCATCATTCGTATGCAAGGTGGAGAGCACCAAGTGGCCGGTCATAGCGGCATTAATGGCGATGCTCGCGGTCTCCTCATCTCGAATTTCACCGACCATGATGATGTCCGGATCTTGGCGTAAGAGCGACCGCAACCCCGCAGCGAAGGTCAAATTGGTCTTTGGATTCACCTGGATCTGATTCATACCATCAAGATAGTATTCGACCGGATCCTCAATGGTCGAGATATTGACCTCGCGGCTATTCACGATTAGCAACAGTGCATAGAGCGTCGTAGTCTTACCACTGCCAGTAGGTCCGGTCGACAGGATCATGCCATGCGGTTTCGCGATAGCCTCACGGACTAGCTGGAGACCACGCTGTGAAAGTCCCAGCTCTTCTAAGGTCGTCAGCCGAGAATCAGGCGCCAAGAGACGCATGACGACCTTCTCGCCCTGCGTGGTCGGCAAGATCGACACACGGATATCGATATCGACTTTCTCTATCGTCATCATCATCTTGCCATCCTGTGCTGAGCGATGTTCGTCGGTACGGAGCTTACTCAAGATCTTAATGCGGGTAACGATGAGTTCATGTATCGCTATAGGCAAGGTGAGGACATCATGCAGGATGCCGTCGATACGGAAACGAATGAGCACTTCCTCTTTATGTGGCTCAATATGGATATCTGAGGCTTTATTCTGGAAGCCATAGGCGACCAGGGTATCCACGATCTTGATGACCGACACATCCTCGGCATGAGCGCCGCGCGCTTTCAAAGCATTGACCTTGATGATCTCTTCGAATTGCAGCTTGATGCTCTTGCGATACTGGACCACTGCCTGCTCTATCAGAAGTTCCGGACTATAGTAAGGAATCACTCGCTCGCCGGTTTTCTTCTCCATCATCTTGATGAACTCATAATCCTCAGGGTCGGCCATAGCCAGCTTCAAGCCCTCAGCGTCACGGCGAAATGCTAAGACATACCGTTTCCGAGCAACGACTTCAGGTATGAGACTCAGCACCTCCGGTACGACGGCCTCTTTCCGTAGGTCAACGAACTTCACTTTATAGTAATTCGCAAGCAGCTGACCGAGCTGATCAGGCTTTACCACATTGCGCTCAATGAGCACGTCGGTCAGACGTTTCTGTTCACGGTCAACGATAACCTGTACTTCAGCAAGCAGCTCAGGACTCGTAAGATTAACCTTCTGTATGATCTGTAGTACTGCGTCGTTTGAAAGCATAGAAAGGTATTAAAATTGCTGCGCACCACACTGCGGACAAAACTTCACTCCCTTATCAAGTTTAGTGCCGCACTCAGGACAGAAATTATGAGCTGAGCTTCGTTTCGGAATGACCGGAATCGCGGCGGCTGCCGGTGGTACTTCGACTGAAGGCTTTGCCGGCGTAGGTTCTACAGCGGCTGCCGGCGCAGGCTTCGGAGCTGGTGCCGTGACCGGTGACTTCGCCCGATTCGCCTGGCTCATGTGCATATGATAATCAATCTTCTCAGCGATCACATCGAGCGTCGTATTATCCTTAACCAAGTAATCAGCAGCTCCTAGGTCGAGCGCGCGTTTCTGATCATCGCTCTGTGCCAGGTTCGAAAGAATGATGACTGGTATCGAGCGGAGATCTTCGGAGCGTTGCAGATCGGTCAGTACCTCAAACCCGCTCTTCTTCGGCATGATCAGATCGAGAATAACGCAATCGGGTTTCAGCTCAGCTATCTTTTTCAAACCATCCTCACCATCGGTTGCTAACTCCACATCGAAACCTTTATCATGCAACTCTGCTTGATAGACTTTGCGGAGAAAACTGTCATCATCGATGAAAAGTACTTTGCCCTTGCTCATATCCGTTCTTCAAAGAGCTTCCGGTGATTAACGATCGTGATCGGCATACCTTCTTCCGAAACCGCAACGCTCGCAACTCGATCAAGTGCAGCTAAGATCGGCAAGCTTTGCGCGATGAGCTCCTGCTCCCTCACTCCAGCTGGTAAGAACAATGCCCGACGCTCCCCGCCATAGTTAATGATGGCCACTGCAAACGCATGCTCAGCCGATGAGCCGGCTTCATCCACATACACACTGCTCGTCCGGGCCAAGATGCGGTTTCCTCTGTATCGATACTCTTTGGGAACGGCTTCGCTTGAAGGTAATTGTATAATCTTTTCGACCACAAATAAAGGCATCGCGAGGTAGTACGAGCCCCAGCGCCAGGTCAATGCGCGGAATAGTGTTGGCGCGAGCGGTACGACAAGCTCACAGGAGGTGCCTTTGCCCTGACCACGCTTGGTAGAGGTGATACTCAGGCTGCCATGCAACTGCGCAATGACTGAGCGGACCAAGGGCAGGCCAACTCCTCTGCCAGAAACGAGCGACGCCTTCTCTCGCGAACTGACCCCAGCAGAGATAAGGAACATATTCCGCTCATCCGGCTTCAGCTTCGCAAGGCGCTGCTTGGTGCTCAGGCCATGACGAAGCACTGCTTTCTCAAGTGCTTCCCAATCGATACCGCGGCCCGTATCTTTAACCGTCACGAACATCTTGTCTGATTTGAAATCGAATGAGAGTCGGATGACGCCGCGGTCACCCTCACTGAATCCATGATCAATGGCGTTCTTGATGAGCTGCACGCAGGCTTCACGGAGCGACTCCAAGAGCTGCCCTTCGAAGCGCATCCCATTATCCTTGAAATCGAATGTTATAAACTTCTTCTGCTGACGCGCCAGGTCACGTACCAGCCGCGCGAGGAACGCGAAATACTGTCTGACCGGTATCAGCTTCATATCCATCAAAGTCTTGCGCAAGTCACTCGCATGTGTCGCGAGATTATAGAGGCCGATCTTGAGCGCGCCAAAATCTTTCATACGCAGCAGGCGCTGCAATTGCTGCTGCGACGCGACGATATCATTCGCCAGCACGAAGACTTGTTCCAGTTCAGTCGAGGCCACATCTACATAACTACTGAGCGGGGCATAGAGAGCATCCTCACTCGCGGCAGGCGCAGTAGGCGCTTTCTCTGAGGCACGAGCAGCGCGCGACCGACCACTCTCCTTACGTAGTGTGAAGGCGACCGCGGGACCCAGATCAATCTCAGTATCGGCTGTGCGGATGCTTTCTATATCCTGCCGGAACGAGTCAATAGCGATGAAGCAGGCATCAACATGATCCGGGGCGAGCATACGGGTACCATTCTTCACGGCTATGAAGAGCTCCTCTACCTGATGCACCGCGTTCGCTAATCCCTGGTAGTTCATAGTCGCCGCATCGCCTTTCAGCGCATGCAGATGCTGTAACAGCTCAGCGACCGCCTTCATGTCGTCAGGATGCTTCTCAAGTATGATCAGAATATCCTCGAGCTGCTTCAGCTTGGTAATCGCCTCGGTCAGGAACAGTTGTTTGTACTGGCTTACTTGCATAGACAGTCTTCGATAAGTCTGGCTACTTCGATCCGGGTTATTTTCTTTTTCTGATAGTCAACATAGTACTGCGTGCATGATGTCAGCGGGCGTTTATAGGGAACGAGCTTCGGGCTGGCTATGATTTGCCCGATCTGCCCGGCGAGCAGCGCGTAGTATGCTCCTTGATGCCGGGTGATGATAACCTGCTCCGCTCCACGAGAAACGCCGATATTCATGATCGGAGCGCAATCTACCACCGTCATGAGCTGACCCAACATATACCCAAGCCCGACGAGCGCTCGCGATCTATTACCCGGAATCGAGGTACTCTGCGAAAGGCGCGTGACACCCTCTACCTGATCCACGGGCAAAGCGTACCAGCGATCATTAATCGTGAAAGGAAGGATATTCTGAGTTGTCTTTTTCTTCTGTGGCATAGCTATGATCTATGGACGCCGATAAGCTGACCGAGACGCTGGACGATAGTACTCAACTTCATCACAGCGGTACTGTTCGCTTTGATGCCCTTCTTCTGCTGCATCGATACCAATTGTATCCTCGTAGCCTCACGCATCATTGTCTTCGCCTGTACATGTAGATCTGTCATGCGTAACGCTATCTGCTTCGTGCTCGCTGACTGCTTCACCACATTGCGGTCGATAGCCTGAACACTCTGCGCTATCTGCATCGCATCCTTCGACATACGATTCAAACTCTCAAGCGCGCGATTGATGATCATCAAGCTGCCAGCAGCCTCTGCCCGCTCGCGCGCCGAAGCTTCCTTGCTCTGGGACAATTGAGTCTGAATGCTTTTCACCAGGTCATTAATATGCTCGCTTGCCTCCTTGCTCAACAGCGATAAGTTACCGACCTCTGAGGCAAGGCTCGACACCGTATGCATGCCTCGATCGGCTGAACTTGCTTCTATCGTGGCATTCAAGCTCGCATAGGTGGTCGCCTGCGCCAGGGCGCGGACATCCGCGGCTATCGCATCCACCTCCTGACTATACTGACTCAAAGTAATAATCAACGCCTCATGAGCAGTCGCCAATTTCTTGATACTCGCAATACTACTCTTAGCCTCTTCAGCATCCTGCTGGCCTTTGACTGCCAATGCGTCTATCAGCTGCACACTCTCAGCAGCTTTCGCGGTCTGGCGACTTATATCTGCGAGCGACTCAGCTATCTTCGTGCCATCGGTATCCACGGCCTTCATATTCTTGAGCTGCTCTTTGTAATTCGTGAGTAAGCTATTCGCTACCGCTTCCTGGGAGACCATAGTCTCTTCCGCATTTGCGATACCGGTCTGTATAGCGCCGGTCGATGAGGTGATGTCGGTTATTGTCTTGAAGATGGGCTTGACCAAAATACGACTAATCAAACCAACAAAGAGGTACAAGACGCTCAGCATGAGTATCAGGGCACCGATATAGGTCAGGAGCTGCAGCCGTTCCTGATCTTTCAAGAGACCCGCGACCTCGCTCCGATCAATCGTAGCGATGATATAGGCAGAAGTCTCTCCGATGCGTATCGGCTCTATATGCATCATGACCTGCCGGCCGTCATATGCCACTTGCGAGATCGAGCCACTCGCAGGGATACTTTGCGCAAGCCATTGCTGTAGCGGGACCGCAGGACTTCCCGAGTCCGCAGAACCCGAGGTCAGTGGCTGCGTCAAGAGGGTACCCATAGGATCAGCTACGAAAATGTCAGCTGTCTTGCCAAGGCGATCATAGCCGATACCTTGAGAGGCAAGGCCATCTTGGACATCGCCCGTTTGATAGTTGAACCCTTCTGCCAGCAGATCGGCGATCTTTTGATCTGTGTCGCGCAGCACTATCCATTGCCCAAGTTCAGTAATGTGATAGGCGAAGAATACCGATGACGGAGCAAAACGTATCTGCGATTGCCTGGTAGGGTCGGTGGGAGTCCATAGATCCGAGGCATCAGTGCTCGCAGGGTACTGGGTTACCAAGGATCCGCTGCTGGTAACACCGTAGAGCTTCCCCCGCAGCAAACTGCTGCCTTGATCACGAACAACCGATGCCAGCGCCCGGTCCTTCGCCGTAGCTGAGCTATTCGAACTTGCCTGGTCGAGGACCTGCTGACCTATCGCTTCGGCTACTTTCTGCTGATCGGTCAGATACTGGTTCACCTGATCTGCTTTCGAATGCGTCATGAGCGCAAGTTCACGCTCAGCAGACACGCTCATCGCCTGCCGCTGGAAATAGTACCCAATGCCCCCAACGATACAGGCAGGCACGATCCCCGCCACCAAGAACCAAAGGGCAAAAATGGCATTCAATCTACTATTACTCCTGTCTATCATGTGCGATTATAAACAAAAAAATCGGCTACAAAGACCGATTATGGGCAGATAAAAACAGGTTCTGTACTACTATCCCTGCTTTGTTTTTTTTCTGCATACATTAGCTCCTGTTTTGTTTTAATTTTGGTTTTATTATACTAACTTCTTTTAAAAAAGACAAACCCTGCAGCGACCACGTCTCTATGGCGTACTTGGAACGCTTACTTCTACCTTCTGGCCGAAATAGGTGTCACAAGCGCCGATCAGTATATGAGGACCGATAGGGTCTAGGTAAAAACCCGACTGTTGATCAGAAGTAGAGAGCGGATCCTGCAGCATCTGCTGCATGTACCCCGGCACCAATGTCTTGGTGAGATTGTAGCATGAGAGCTGCTTCGACAAAGCTGGACAATAAGCGCTGCATGCATCTGTGTTCGCGATAAGAGCGACGCTCGTCGGCAATGGCGGAAGCTTCCCAGAATGATCGGCGACATAGTACTGCATTGCCTGGGCTATTACTTCAATGTACCGCTGCCGTTCATGATTCACCTGCACGCGCCACTGCACAGGATAATTACTCGCTGCAAGAAGTATGAGCACGAGAATGATGACGCCGTACGCTGCGAGAAGCCCCTGCGCTTGCCAGGTGCGGACTTGTTTCTTTGCCTGCATATTATTTCTGATACCGAATAATGTCTCGAGCTGCATTCCATATACTACTATCTCCCTTTGTTTTCAGCCAGTACCACCACTCAACGCCCCAGAAATAAGCCTGCTTGAAACCGGTGCGCCGCGCGACCTCCGCATTCGTCGAGAGTTGAGCCACCGTAAACGACTTCGCTGCCTCAGCAGGCGTTATGTTTTGCACTTTCTGGAAATGCGATGGCCATGGTTCAGCTTGCAGCTCAGCGACAATGGTCGTGTCGGGAGTTTTCCCAGCGAATTTCGTCTTGGCAGTATAGAGCCATGCAGGCCAAGGCCAGCGGAAATAGCCAAAATAATTATTCCAAACCACACGATAGATGGTTATGCCGAGTATATCCGAGTACTGCGCTGCTTTGCGCCACGTATTAAGCTCACCTGAATCAGTCAGAATGAGCGGCCGCTGGTCCCTGGCACGCAAGGCAGCAATCTCTTTCTGCAATAACACTTCGTCTGCCGGAGGGCATTCCCCGAACCAAGGGAAAAAGTACTCATTCTCGAGCTGCCATGAGTTTATCGCAGCGACCCCTTTGAAATGATCTATAGCTGCGGTCACCATAGCCAACTGATCCTGCTTTACGGCATCCGAAGACTCGCTACTAGTCCAGCCTGGCTGATGACATTCAGGCCAGCGAGGCAGGCGTCGACCAAGGTTCAGGATGAACTGCACATGACGCTTGGCTCCTTCTGCGAGCATCCAATCATAGCTCGAAAAATCATACACGCCTTTCACCCGCTCGATATCATCCCAATAGACCGGCAAGCGAACCTGCGTAACACCAAGGTCATCAAGAGATGCGATATAGGCGAGCCGCCAATCGATGCCTAATTCCTCGGCATACTTCTTCGAAAAAGTAACACCCCAGAAATGCTCAGGGACCAGGTTTTTCTGTAATACAAGCTGATGGCCGGCGAACTTGAAATACCAGAAAGCCCATGCAAGGACAGCCAGTGTGATTAGAAGCGTCCTGAGCCAACGCGAGCGCATGGGTTAAATAGCTACGAAATAGAGACCAATCCCAATACAAATCAAAGCCGCGACTTTCTGTACGATCACCGCGGTGGTTATATGCTCCTGGAGTAGTTTGGGCTTGAAGAATGACACGAGCGTTGCGAAGAGTAAAATGAATACATATTGCACGCTCTGCAATGCCGAAACGAGCGCGACGCTCACATGCGGGATTGAGATCACATACTGCTGACCGACGAATCCTACGGCACCGAGTGCCTGACTCCCCACCCAGAGTGTTTTCATCCGCTTGGAAAGATGCTGGAGGCTCTCACGCATAAGCTTACGGATCTCTGGATACGAGAATAAGAATATGAGCGCTACGAGCGAACCGAGCCGAGGCCACACGATTCCGTTGATGAATCCTTCCGTACGGAAGAGATACTGTGTCAGAACGAAGAATAATGCGAATGAGAATGATGCTCCGAGAGCCAGCATATTCCCTGAAGGCTTCTTCGAAGCATCCTTAGTTTTCGGCATTAGTGATATGAGCACGGTGCCGATGACCAAAAAGATGAATGTCGTGAATTTCTTCTGGTCCAATGGATCGATGAAGAATGTCATGAGATAAATAAGCACCGGCATACTGCCACCGATAAGCGGTATGACCCGCGAGGCTTCGCCTTTCTGCAAGGCGGTGTAGAGCAGATAGATAGCGACCGTGAATAAAATACCAACGAAGACCGCAACTATCGAGTGCCAGGGCCCCATAAAGGTCAGCGTGCCAAGCGGCGTTTGGGATACGCCAGTGGCCTGATTGATAACCAAATCAACGACCAAGAGGAGAACGACGCCCACGCTCAAGATGCTGACCCAGATGGCATAGACGACGCTGGCAGTGACAATATTAGATAAAAAAATTTTATCGACCAGGTTGCTGATAGATAAAATGAAGTACGAAATGAGTATTATATACAGCCAGGGCATGTAGACAATGAGTAGAATACCACACTCTAGTATACCATAAAATACCGCGGGATAACAAAAGACCTCACTGGAAAGCAAGGTCTTTCGAACTCTAGTGGCTACTTACCACAAGGACATGCGTCGCCGCATGAGCACTCAGTCACACCCGGATTTCCACAACCACAGCCGCAGTCGCAGCCCTCTGCACCACAACGGCACTCTCCTTGTTCATTCTGCATAGGTTTCTTTGTTAATAGTATAGCTATACGATACTCCACTGAAGCGAAGTAGACAAGGGCTCACACTACAGACGTTCAATCAGCTCTCTCAGCTCTCGCATCTGGGAGCTATAGTATTCATTCTCTGTCACATGAGCGGCTGCATAGAGCGCGTTCAAAGGCTTGCTTTCTTTAATCTGATAGTGTCGCGGATAATGATACTCGATAGGCCCATTGTTCAGAACTGTAATATGTTGCCTCTGCAAGTATGCAGCAAGTTCGGGAGAATCACCATGCCTACGGAAACCTCCTTGGGCTGCCAAAGCCCCGAGAGCGTCATGATCCAGCATCACGGTATAGGGAATGTGGAACACCTTCATCAACTCGATATAGACATCAATATTGCTCTTGCCATGCACATGTATCACCTTGACATCAGCAGGCCCCTGATAGAAGCGATCGATGAGGCCGCGCATAAGTATTCGGTCAGAAACGCCCTCGACCAAGAGCACTGTATCCGCGAAGAACATCTCCAAATTATCCGCGTTCAACTCTTGCACCAAGCGCGCTCGATCGAACTGGCTTGGATTCTGAGCAAGCGAGTAGACATGACTCCCCGCGCTGTCCTTCAAGACGCGATATACCTGCGGCAAGGTATAGGCAGTCACGAACAATGGTGAATGTGTGGTGATGAGTATTTGATTCGTGACCTGGTTGGTAAGTATCTTCAGTAATTTCTTGATCATGCCTGGATGCAGATGTATCTCAGGCTCATCGATCATCACGATAGAATACTCAGGATGCAGCGCATACAGCAGTATCACAAGGACGCGTCTGAATCCTCCGCCGAGTCGATCAATGGTAATACTCTTCGAGCCGACCGACACTGAACCGAAGCCTTCAGATGAATCGGCCACAATACTAGTAATGCTCTCCACTTCAGGGAAATGATCACGCAAGAGAGCCGTCAACACCTTGAACTGCTCCGGATACTTCTCGCCGAATAAGGTATAATCCTTCTCTATTTGGAAAAACTCCGAGAAGTCTTCATAGCGCAACATTTTGCAGCGAGCGCCGAGCGCTGCCATCACCTCTGGAGATAAGGAGACGTCCCTATCATCTCGAGCACGGACCTGATACTGTGTCCCTTTGAAGAAGACGCGATGACTGCCGCTGACTAGCTGCTGACCATGCGCTCCCAACTCCAGAGTTAACAGCACTTCCGTGCGATAATGATGCAAACGCCCAGGAGAAAGATCTGGATGCATCAGAAAATCAATAGCGTCCAAAATATTGGTCTTACCGCAATTATTCGGGCCTATGAACACATTCACATTCGGCGACAATGGGATAGTGACTGGCCGAATGAAACTCTTATATGAGCGTATCCAGAGATCAGAGATGACCATATGCTAGTAGTATAGCATATCCGGCGGGCACACAACCGCCCCCGCACGGTTGTACCGTGCGGGGGCGGTTGTCTAGTCTAGCAACCTATAGTTATCGGAGGAAAAAGGCGCCCAATATCCTGATATGCTCGCCCATTGCTTCGACCGTATGCACCTGCACATAGAGCGCGCTGGCAACAACGACGATCAATACGACTGCGTTCAAGATGATATGAGCATGCTGGATGCGGATTTTCACGACGATATTGACAGCGAAAAGTATGATGAGCACGAGCAAGAACATGAATAGAAATCGGTTCGCCCATGCGCTAATCCTCTGCAGCCAGGTGCCGGGACTGAATACGACTCCACCCTTGAATTGATCAGCAAGCTGGCCTTGATCACTATTCGAAATAGCAGCACCTAAGACCTCTACCTGCGGCTGCAACCCTTCCGTTCCGCTCGCGTCAGGAGTGGCTGGTGCTTGAGCGACCGTCGGTACCGGTGGCTGCACTGGTGGCGTCACTGGCTGCTCTACAGGTGTAGGAGCAGGGCTTGTAGTAGTCGTCGGAGTTTTTGTCACTGGCGCCGGTTTCGGTGCTGGCTTTGTCACCGGCGTAGTGACAACTGGTTTCGTTGTGGGTGTCGGAGATACCGGGGCAGCGGCACCCTTCACTGGCGCGTCCTTACGTTATCCAAAGAAAACAACCATAAGGTTCTTGGTTTCCCCATCCAGAAAACCAGT
>CAYRBH010000013.1:0-34305 GCA_964422585.1 uncultured Gammaproteobacteria bacterium | reverse complement strand
GACGGGACTCGAACCCGCGACCTCCTGCGTGACAGGCAGGCGTTCTAACCAGCTGAACTACCACCCCTAACTTAAGGCGGAATTACTATACACAATAGGAACTTACTTGGCAACACTACGACCTGCAAGCATATGCCACAGAACAACAGCACCAAGAACACAAATGATGCTGACCACCTGGGATGCGCGCAAAAAACCTATCATCAGCATCGGGTCGATACGCACGAAGTCAACGAAAAAGCGGATAATGCTATACCCTATGAAATACAAGAGCGTGACGCTTCCTCGGGCTCTCTTTTTTTTCGCATACTGCCAGAGGAGGTAGAACAACAAGAGATTCAAAACAGACTCATAGAAGAACGTAGGGTGAAAATGGGTAACATTCTCATAGCCGGGCACTCTGTTATGCGGCTCGATATAGATACCCCAGGGCATAGTAGTCGGCAGACCATAGAGCTCCTGGTTGAAGAAATTTCCCCAGCGACCGATGGCCTGCGCCAGAGGAATACCGATGACGGCGCTATCAGCCAAGGCAAAAAAATCAATATGCCTCTTCCGCGTGTAGAGATATGCAGCCAGCAACCCCCCCAGCAGGGCACCTTGTATAGCTATGCCCCCCTCCCAGATCCTGACAATCTCACCCAGATGATGACTGTAGTAGCCCCACTGGAAAATAAACACATGCCAGAACCTAGCTCCTATGAGGCCGCCGATGATCGCATAGAACAGGAAGTCTATGAGATGCTGTTCTGTACCGCCCCATCTCAGATACTGCTTCCGAGCAATGAGCGCGGCAACGGCAATACCTGCTGTTACGCATACGCTATACCAATAGAGGTGAATAAATCCGATATCAAAAACCAAACGCTGTGGCGCAAATGTTCCGAACCAGTAGCCGTTAGGCATGGTAAGAGGCTATTACTTAGTAGCAGGCGTCGAAGTCGGCGTCGAGGATGGGAAGAATACATCCAGCTTATTCTCGAGTAATGTCCAGTTGTCCAGCTCTTCTCCATTGATGAATATCGTCGGCGTCGCATTCACTTTCCTACTGTCGCCAAGAGCCATATCCTCCTGTACCAGGGACGATTTAGCACGCGAGTCTACGCAGGCTTTGAAAGTATCAGCATTCAAGCCCAGGTCGCTTGCATACTTGAACAAGTCGCCCTTCGAGAGATGATCCTGGTTCTCATAGAGTTTGTCATGATATTCCCAGAACTTACCCTGATCATTCGCGCACTCAGCAGCTAAAGCCGCATTGAACGCGTACGGATGTATGGACGTCAATGGATAATTGATGAATTTCCAGAGCACATGATTGCCATACTTATCCATCAAAGCTTTAATGAGCGGATAAGCGCTGCCGCAAGCAGGGCATTCATAGTCAGCGAATTCCTCAACAACCACCTGCGCCTGCGGACTACCTTTGGTTGCTCGAGGAGTTTTCGGATCATTGTAGGAGGGCGTGCAACCAGAAAGAATGAGCCCTGCCAATGCGATGGCGAGTATACGTTTCATGTGTAATGACTATTAGAATAGGGAGAAGACCGACTATGACTTCTTCAGGAGACCGTCGATGATAGTCTTCACGTCTGAGTACGGTAATGCACCAGCCAAGTATTGACCATTGATGAATGTGCCTGGAGTACCAGCGATACCGCCAGCGATACCATCCTGATAATCCTTTTCGACTGCAGCGGCTGCTTTACCATTATCGAGACAATCATTGAACTTCGAGGTATTCAGGCCGATATCTTTCGCAGCAGCTTTCATGGAATCTACATTCAGATTCTGAGCCTGGTTGAGGTCGAAGAGTTTATCATGCATTTCCCAAAACTTACCCTGATCAGAAGCGCACTCGGCAGCTTCAGCGCCTTTCTCAGCCTGTGGGTGGATGGAGCGCAATGGGAATTCACGATATACCAGGCGAACCTTATCCTTATAGTCGGTCAGCACCTGAGAAAGCGTCGAGTGGAACTGCAAGCAGAACGGGCATTCGAAGTCGCTATACTCGATCATTGTGATCGGCGCATTGGTGTTACCACGAATGTGATCCGCGCTCGTGACCGCAGCGATCTTCGTCGCATCTCCCTCAGGCTGTGTGGGCTGATTCGCTGATGGCTGGTTCGCTGCTGCTGATGGCTGGTTCGCCGCAGGCGCATTCGAGCCACCAAGCGCAAGACTGCCGCCACCAAATTTAGATCCCATCAAAAATACTCCGCCCAAGACAATACAGATACCGAGGCCAGTTACCAGCCCCATGACGAAACTCTTTTTGCTCTGTTGAGCCATATGTTCTTGTTCCATACGTACTTCTTTAAGTTAGTGCTTAAAAGCTAAGTTACTAAAGTATACACAGTCTATCACAAAGACTTGATGTACTCAATGGCCTTTTCGAATTGAGCGTCAAGATCAGTGCTGTACCCTTGCGCGAAGAGCTCCCCATTCACGAAAAAGGTCGGCGTGCCAACGACGCCCAAGGTCCTGCCAAGCTCGACATCTTGGGAAATGGCTTGTTTCGTTTTACCAGTCGCAAGACATTCATTGAAGGCCGTGAGATTCAGACCGAGTTTCTGAGCCGTTGCCCGATAGAAGGCTTCCGCGAACCGGTCCTGATTCGCGAAAAGCTCATCATGGAACTCCCAGAACTTGCCCTGTTGATAGGCGCATTGAGCGGCTTCCGCAGCAGACTGGGCATTCGGATGTATCGAGCTCAAAGGAAAATCCTTATAGATGAACCTGATATCGCCGGCATGTGTGGCAAGCAGCTTTTTCAAGAAAGGCTGCGCCTGGAAGCAGAACGGGCATTGAAAGTCTTCGAAGGCAACAATAGTGACTGGAGCAGTCTTCGGTCCTACGCTCGGATCATCACCATTGTGCAGCAAGTCGAGCTTCGCGTCTTGGCGCAGCTGCGCGAGACTATCATTGGGAAGCGGTATTGTTCCATTGGTATACCCTATATAGTATCGATAGGTCTGTACTGCGACGGCCAGGAACCATGCTAGGAATACGATACCAAGTACCAAGAGCGTTCTCCCCCACCATCGCTGATACCAACGACGCCGCGCTTTCACGCGAATAGTATTCTGTATCCTTTCTTCTAATGCTCGTGCCATAGCTGTAGTATACCACGTTCTAGGCTGTGGAGGCGCCCAAGCGCTCCACCAGCTCCAGCAATGAGCCCTCTGACCACGCAGGGCCCATCAATTGCAACCCCATAGGTAATCCCTGGATCTCACCCGCTGGGAATGACACTGCAGGCAACCCGGCCAAATTCGCTGCAACGGTATAGATATCAGAAAGATACATAGTCAAAGGATCTGACTGCTTCTCCCCTATTTTGAATGCCGGCGTCGGAGAGGTGGGGCCCAGAATAGCATCAACCTTCTGAAATGCATTCTTCACATCTTCTGAGATGAGCCTGCGCACTTTCGCGGCCTTGGCATAATAAGCATCATAGTAGCCCGCGGACAATGCGTAGGTACCGAGCAAGATCCTCCGCTTCACCTCTGCGCCGAATCCGGCGGATCGATTCTTACGATACAGAGCTTCAAGGTCGCCCAGTACTTCCTTGTGTGTGCCATAGCGTAATCCATCGTAGCGAGACATATTAGCGCTGACTTCTGACGGCATGATGATATAGTACACGGCCAAAGCATATTCGATATGCGGCAAACTCACATCGACCAAGGTCACTCCCTCGACCTTACGGCATTTCTCAAGCGCCGCATCGAACCAAGCAGCCGCATCCCCGGCAAGTCCAGTTCGGAATTCTTTCGGCACACCGATGCGAACAGGTTTCTTATCACGCAGAAGTTCAGCATAGTCCGGAACGAACACAGTGCTTGCAGTAGCGTCATGACTATCCGCTCCGGCCATGGCATGCATGAGCAGAGCTATATCCTCGGCGGTATGCGCGAAGATACCGACTTGATCCAAAGATGAAGCCATAGCCATCAGACCATATCGGGATACCCTGCCATAGGTCGGCTTGAAACCTATCACACCACAGAATGAAGCCGGCAACCTGACCGAACCGCCAGTATCAGTCCCGAGGGCCACCGGCGCTAAGCCCGCAGCGACAGCGACAGCGCTGCCGCCTGATGATCCTCCTGAAACACGCGTGCTATCATAGGGATTTTTCACCTGACCGAATGCGGAATGTTCTGACGAGCCGCCCATCGCGAACTCATCACAATTAGTCTTCCCCAGCATGACCATGCCCGCATCGAGCAATCGCTGCACGGCGGTCGCAGTATAGGGCGGCACATAGTCACGCAGCATATTCGAGGCAGCGGTAGATCGCAAACCCTTGGTCACAATCACATCTTTGACCGCGAAGGGTATGCCTGTCAGTACTGTTGGCTTGCCCGAAGCAATGATCTGGTCTGCGGCCGCGGCCACGTCAAGCGCCCCATCATTCACCGTGATGAACGCGTTCAGATCATCCTTCTTGATCGCGGCAAGATACTCCTTGGTCAGTTCGACTGAAGAGAGAGCCTTATGTCGTAAAGCCGCATGCAATTCTCTGACGGTGGCTTTTGTAAGATCAGGCTGCATCTTCAGTTCCTTTCGATCCCTTAGAAAAAACTCCCTTGGTCACCAGCAGATTATCCTTGAAGCGACCGTCCGCAAGCAATGCGTCACGATCAGCGAAGGGCATCGCGACATCTTCGCGAAGCGCTGAGCTCATGGCCGGGGATGCTGCGTAGGGTTCGACAGCGCTCGTATCGACTTTAACCAGACGATCCATATAGCTCAAGATGCTCTCGAACTCAGCCACGGTACGCTTCTTCTCGGCATCGGTCAGATCAAGCCGCGCGAGTGCCGCGACCTTCTCGACATCTTCCTGGGTAATATGTCTAGCCATAGAAGCTTAGTATAACGAAAGCGAACCTTCTCTTCAAATAAAAGCTCACTTCTTGAGCAATCTCCGCAAACCAGCATAGTCGAGTACGTCGACGCCTAGATTACGAGCCTTTGTTAGCTTCGAGCCAGGATCATCGCCCGCTACCACATAATCTGTCAGCTTACTCACACTACTCGAGACAGAACCTCCGGCATCCCGTATCTTCTCAGCGATTACTTCACGCGGCTCAGACAAGGTGCCGGTTAATACGAATGTCTTGCCTGTAAGAGACTTCGAACCTCCGTGGCTCTGCAGTGACTGAACTACAACTCCAGCCTTAGATAATTTCTCCAGCACCTTCTTGCTGCGCTTGTCGTTGAACCAGGTGACGATACTTTTCGCTACGACGCCGCCAATATCCGGCACTGCCTCGAGCTGTTCGAAGCTCGCTTCAGATATCTTCTTGAAGGTACGAAATGCTTGCGCCAATGAGCGCGCGGTCTCTTCGCCAACATGCCGTATACCTAGTGCATAGATGAACTTCGCTAAAGCCGGGCGCTTCGCAGCATCGACCGCGCGCACTAGATTCTCAGCTGACTTCTGAGCAAAACCCTCCAGTGGCAGCACGTCATCATTGGTCAGAGCGAACATATCAGCAGCGTCACGGACCAGGCCGGCTTGCATCAGTTGCTCAACGATCTTTTCACCAAGTCCATCGATATCGAATCCTTTCTTACTGACAAAATGAATGATACCTTCCATTTCCTGCGCGAAGCATTGCTTATTGCTGCAATAGTGAGCAACTTCTCCCTCAGGACGCATAACCTTCGAACCGCAGATAGGACATTTCGCTGGAAAGGCGAAGGCTGTAGCATTCTTCGGACGCAGGTTTTTCAGGACAGAAACGACATCGGGTATGATGTCCCCTGCTTTCTGCAAGATGACTGTATCACCCACCCGCACATCGAGCCGCTTGATCTCATCAGCATTATGCAACGTCGCCCGCGACACGGTCGTGCCCGCAAGCAACACTGGCGTCAGGACCGCGACAGGCGTGAGAGCGCCGGTGCGACCGACTTGGATGATAATATCCTCGACCCGCGTCGTGGCCTGCTCGGCCGGAAATTTATACGCGATCATCCAGCGTTCAGTCTTACCTACGAAACCCAAACGTCGTTCCTGAGCGATATCATTCATCACGATGACAGCGCCATCTGTATTGTAAGGCAGGGTTTTGCGACGCGATTCCCATTTCGCGAGATAGCGTCCTACTTCCGCCAGATCCTTCGCAAACTCAGTATACCGACTTGTCTTGAAACCAAGCTTAGCTGCGATCGCGTGCGCTTCCTCATGCGTCCGCTGGCCGCAATCAGTCATCAGCTCGAAGATGAAACAGTCCAGTTTCCGCGATGCGGTTATCTTGGTATCCAACTGTCGTATCGAGCCGGCAGCGACATTTCTCGGATTGGCAAAGAGCGGTAAATGCCGCCGTTCCTGATCCTTGTTCAGCGCATCGAAATGCTTTTTCGTCATCACTATCTCGCCACGAACCTCGATGATACGAGGCGCGCCTTTGAGAGAAGAAAGGTCGAGACGTAAGGGTATGCTCTCGACGGTCTTAAGATTCTGTGTAATGTCCTCACCTACCCTGCCGTCACCACGCGTGGCTCCGCGCGCCAAGATCCCATTCTCATAGGTTACTACAACTGAAAGACCATCGAATTTCAATTCGCAATAGTATCCTTTTAGTTGCGTTGTGAGTATCTTTCCATTTCGCGTCTGCCAATCAGCCAGATCTCCCGCCGTGAAAGCATCCTCGAGCGACAGGACTGGTTTCGTATGCGTGACTTTTTTGAAGCCAGCAAGTACTGTGCCGGCCACGCGTTGTGATGGAGAATCAGGAGTAATGAGGTCCGGGAAGTCACGCTCAATCTGTGTCAGTTCCCGCTTCAGGCTATCGAGAGCAGCATCGGATATTTCCTGCCGGTCCTCGACATGATACAGGTAGCGATGATGCTCAATCTCCTTGCGAAGCTTCGCGAGACGCTCTCGAGCTTCAGTTTTAGTTCTCATGGTTGAAAAGGCTTGAACTGCTCGCATAGGAATCTTGCCAGGAAGTCATGTATTTCACGACACTTTGTGCCGTGCGATAGTTACCTTTAGCATTTATCTCAACCTGATCCGGGAAGTAGCTGCCGTTGTTATCAATAGTAACTTTACGTACATTCACAGTCGCAGGAGCGGTAATCTTGAGCCGATAGTAGTTAGTGTCTGCCAGGTTAAACGATGTAGGCGCATCCCAAAAACCAGCGGAGCATCGAACCATCTTTATCCCATCGGTTCCTATGTCCTGGCTTGCGCCGCCGCCAAGAGTACAGGGACATGTAAATGTCACCGTCCCCGAACTTCCTCCCACCGGCGTCTGATGCAATGGTACGGCAGATGCACTTGCTATAGAAAAGCCCTGATAGGTCACCGTCAATGATGCTGCTTGTTCGGGTCCGGTACATTGATCTACATACCAAGCCAATCGCAACTGGCATAGGCCAGTACCCGCGTTGCACAAGTGCTGATTTGACAGGCCGGCTAGATCAGGATCATACAACTTGGTAAACGTGGATCGTCCTGCCAAGAGATCATACCTGGTATATGAAAAGGCTTTATCAGTAACACTTTGATGATCATAGGTCCGTTCCGGATCCGCGCCCGATAACCCCGCTGAACAGGTGCTTCCGGCTCCTGCCGCAGTACAGTCCGCGTCATAGTTACAGGTGACATTGAAGTTCGCCGTTGCCGGATTCGTACTACAACGCGCGACACAGCGACCTTCGCCACCCCCATCATCCGCGCCGCAGAGACTCTTCCCATTGCTGAGCTGGTCGGTAAAAAAATTATTATTTCCGAAAGTCCCGCTGCTTTCAGCTGACTGTAATCTCCACAGCGCGCGCTCGATCGCGCTTTCGCCGACATAGATCGCGATAGTACCATTATCCGAATATCGCGTCGACTTTATCTCGTTCAGAAGTACCAAACTCAGATAGACCGTCGACAACGCCACTGCTGCAAGCAATAGCAGAGCGATGAGTAATACCGAACCACGCGATTCAGTACTTCGTTGATATGCCTTAATGCTCGATTTCTGTCGCTTCATATACTAAAAGACATAAACGCGCGAGACGACCGTTGTCTGCAGATCATAACTTTGAGCGGCGCGACCTGCGCCAGAGCTTATGGTCATTTGAGTAGTAACTTCCGGCTGAAATGGAGTAGAAACGCTGGGAGGCGAGGCTGGGTAGGCATACATCTTAAGGCTAGTGACCTTTATGAAGCTGGCATTCTTGACCGTCCATTTCGTCGTGTCGGTCGTATTGTTTGGATCGCACACGGATGGCGCGTTCGCGGTGCATACCAGCACATTGCTTGAGGGACTATCCCATTTGTAGACTATATACCGTCCGTCAAAATGCTTCAGGCAGATATTAGCCGTGCTGCCCGCGACCACGCCACAGTTAACACTCGTATAGTCGACTGCGCTGTTCCGTATATCGTTAGCAATGCTCGAAAGCACATAATTACCCTCGTTCAATAAGCTCGTTGATGTCGATGCTCGTGACTGCGCATTCGTAAAGCCTATGAAGATCGCGGATATGGCTACGAAGGCCAGTGAGAAAATACCGACCGTTATGATCATCTCAACGATAGTATAGCCGCCTCGCTGGCGAACAGTGTTGCTTGTTTGTAGTCGTGTTCGTGTCATATCACGTGGTCATTGCAATAATACGCCGGTGCTGGTGGCATAGGTTCCGCTATGCCAATCGTACATCCTTTCTTTAGCGCTGGCCTCCAGTATTTTGGTAGCGCGCAGCCACACTACCTGGGAGGTAACAGACACGCCAATCACAGAACCACCGCTCTTACAGGTGCCCCAGGTCGCAGGCGCATCAGTACCAGCTATCTGAGATACATATTCAGTGGTGCCGGTCCAACATATAGGTTCCAGTAGCAAACGTCGGAAAAATCGAGTATCTTTGACGCCTGATTGATTATAGGGAGGCTTCGTTAGATCAGCGCTGTATTGATAGTACATACGCCAATTGCCGAGGCTGTATTTTTTTACCTGACATCCGATAGCCGCGGCAACATTGCCTGCTTGCATACAGCTTATGAGGTCATAGCTGCCGCCATTAGCCACGGCGGGTAGCAACTGGAAGTAGCCGTTACCGAAGGTGAAGTAACCGCTCGGCCAGGTGATATCAGGATCGACATATCCATATAAAGCTGTGCCACCACCATTGGGGTTATAGTCCCAGTTATTCGGCGAGAGGTTGGCCATCTTACGTACCCAATTCGTATCTCGATTATCACGAACCAGTTCCAAACCTTCACGAGCAAGATTATCAGCAATCACGCGGTCACTATTGTCCTGACCGGCTGTCAAATTCGAGATCGCTAGCGACAAGCCGATCACAAGCGTCGTGCTGATAATCCCCAGCGCGATAATACCTTCGATCAGAGTGAAACCTCTCTTTGGCATGATATGTTGATAGACGAAGCGCATATACTCTTATGGACAGGCGATGATTTGATCGTAAATATCATTTACTTTTTGATACACGGTGACGCTCGCTTTCTTATTCCTGGTTTGCACCCCGCAGACATCCGCACCGCCATTCGGCGCATATCTCAGTTCGATGAATAGCGGGTTACTGGTTGATTGAAAGTTCGCATTATCCGAAAGACTGGTGATGGGTGTTCCAGAAGTTCCCGTTTTATAGACCAAGGCGCCACTATCAAATACGACCTCGGCGCCGGTATAGGTAGTGTCAATGGCATTATTATTGGAGAAATACAGTTTATAGTCTTTCGGCACCTTGAACTCCTCTATATATTCCGCTCCCGTTTTTCCTCCATCAAAGCGAGAATTGCCGTCAGGGTTAGTGAAATCAGCGAACAGCACATAGCTGCTTCTGAAGTCAGGATTCGGCACATTACAAAAATTCCCTGAACCGCAATCAGCATCTGCATAACATGACTTCGTTGAGTCATTACTACAGACATTATAGCGACGTTCGAAATGAATACCATAACCATATGCCGGATATGCCATGGAACAAATACCAGTCGGGCAATCCGTACTCACGGAACAGGCATGCACCAATGTTCCGGCAACGATATCATCGGCGCAGGCAAGTTTTGCTATGCTATTGAAATCTCGCGTGCGTGCAGCACGGATGGCAGAGGCGATACGCTGCCGCTCATAGTTCAATGTCTGATAGGCTTTATCCCTATTATAATTATACCCTACGATGCCTGCCATAATAGAAAGTATTGCTATCGAAACCATCATCTCAACTAATGTGTATCCCCTGCTAGACATAGAGCGTACTCCAATACCATTGTGCCAACTGATTACCATATAAGAGCGTTATGAATGTAGCTATGGTCAAGAATGTCCCGAAAGGCACCTGGCTACCCAATTTTTTCTTGCCCGCCAGGATCAGGCCGATCCCTATGATACTCCCCAAGACATAGGCGAACATCAGAGCTGCTACGACCAACGGCCAGGAGAGCATAAGCCCCATCAGAAAACCTAATCGTATATCGCCGCCGCCGATCCAGCGGCCTCGTGATACGAAGAATTGGATCGCGAAGAAACCTGCGGCAGCTATACCAGCCAGGAGCATCTGCATGATCGGATATCCTAAGAGCATTCCTCCAATGAACGCTATGATCACCGCTGGGATAATGACTATATCCAATATCAGGTAATGCTTCAGGTCGTAGACGAAGATGATAACGAGAAAAGCGCTGTATATCCAGTAGAGCAGGAGGCGCAGAATAGCTCCCCCAACGATCGGTCCGCCCATTGAGACCGTGGCAAAAGAAAGTACAAATGCTATCGCGGTCGCGAGCTCTACCGAAGGGTATTGCCAGGAGATCGGCTTGCGGCAATAACGGCACTTGGCACGCAATATCATGAAACTTATCAGTGGGACCAAGTCTCGAGGCGCCAAGACATGCTTACACTCAGGACAATATGACCTGCCGGCGGCGACGGACTGGCCGACCCAAAGGCGATAGATGACCGCATTCAGAAAGCTCCCTACAATAAGGCCAAAAACAAAAATAACACTATATTCCATGAGTATAGTGTAACAGTTTTAATGCCTTTTTTAAAGTCACTTCTTGCACTGCAAGGTATAATTCTCAGTGACCGTGCATTTCGTGCTCGTAATCCCCTGCTCAGGCCATGTCCTATTCAAAGCGAAGCTAATGGAATAGGTGTCATCCTTGCCTTCATAAGTCACCGCCCTTGAGCTGGCAATGCCCCCGCGATAGTATATGGTCGATCCTGGCGCGAGACCATTCTCAGTAAGGTTAACTCCGGTGCGAATATCGATGCGGTCCCCCACCGGATAGCGCCAGAAATCCTGTCGATAGCGTTCAAGCGCATAGGAAAAGGTCCTGATATCATTTAGTGTCCGTATGTCCGCGAGACGCTGGTGAGCTGAAATGCTAAAAAAGATCGACAGTATAATGATCACGACGATGATGGATGCGGAATATATCCTGATGCGTTGAATGTTGGTAAGCATTTGTCAGCCGCGACACCTCACTTATAGCCTATAGTATATAAGTTAATCGAAGTTTTTACCATAAGCCGTCTGCCATTAGCCATACCCACATGAGTATGTTACTATCATTTCATGTTACAAAGGACTGATACTCTATGTGCGGCATAGCTGGCTTCTCAGGCGCAGGCGACCATACAACAATCGCAGAAATGGTGGCGACACTCAAGCATCGCGGACCGGATGATACCGGCATTTTTTTGCATAATCATACGGCGCTAGCACAAGCTCGGCTTGCTATCATTGACCTGTCACCCGGTGGTCATCAGCCGATGGCAAATGCCGATGGCACCGTGCACATAACTTTCAATGGCGAGATCTACAATTATCGTGAGCTGAAAAAAGAATTCCTCCAGAATCACAGCTATCCATTCCGCAGCGAAAGCGATACCGAAGTGCTCCTTGCGCTCTATCAGGTATATGGCCTGAAGATGTTCGAAAAATTGAACGGCATGTTCGCCCTGGCGCTCTACGATCAGAGCAAAGACTTGCTCATACTGGCCCGCGATCGCTTCGGTAAAAAACCACTCTACTACGGCATCTTCGACCATACTCTGATCTTCGGCTCTGAGCCGAAAGCAGTTTTGCAGCACCCGCATGCGCGACGTGAACTGGATCTGCGAAGCCTCAGCCTCTACCTGCAGTATGAGTATGTACCGACACCATATTCGATCTATCAGGGCATTTCAAAGTTGGAGCCCGCGAGTTATGCCCTCTGGCAGGGCGGCACACTGACGCAATATCGGTTTTGGTCATTCCAGAAGAATGCCTCGACTCTGACATTCCCTGAGGCGGTAGACACCCTCGGCAAGCACTTGGAACGCAGCACCAAGCTACGCCTCGTGTCCGACGTGCCAGTGGGCATCTTCCTGAGCGGCGGGATCGACAGCTCGACAGTTGCCTACTATGCTCAAGCGGTCTCGAAGCAAAAAATAAAGACCTTCTCGATCGGTTTCAAAGAAGCGAGTTTCGATGAATCAAGCTACGCGCGCCAAGTCGCTACGCATCTCGGCACTGAACACTATGAGCATATGCTCTCAGCGAATGAATCGCTGGATCTGATACCGACTATCGCGAAGCTACTCGATGAGCCGCTCGCCGATCCATCATTACTACCCACCTATCTCCTTTCCCGCTTCACGCGCTCGAAGGTGACGGTGGCTCTGGGCGGTGATGGCGGCGACGAATTGCTCGCTGGCTATGATACCTTCCAGGCCTTGCAGCTCTCACTGCTCTACCAAAGAATTCCGCGCTTCATCCGTTCGCTCGGCGAGCCGCTGGTGAATCTATTCCCCGTCGGAGAGAAGAATATGTCGTTCGGATTTCGCGCCCGTCGCATGATCGACGGTATGCGTACCCCCGTGCCCTATCGCAATCAGCGCTGGCTCTCAAGCTTCACACTTGAAGCGCAACACGCATTACTATCCTCGAACATACGCCCGAGAACTAATGCGTATGATGTCATCGATGAGCGACTACGAGACGACCCGACCACCGACCCGCTCAATCAGCTTTCCTACACCTATCTCACGACCTATATGCTTGATGACATTTTAGCCAAGGTCGACCGAGCAAGCATGTACAATTCACTTGAGGTACGGGCACCATTCCTGGATCATCAGCTCGCCGAATTCGCCCTGGCATTGCCAAGTAACTATAAGATACATGGCATGACCATGAAATATATCCTGAAAAAGCTAATGGAAGATAAACTGCCGAGAGACGTCGTCTATCGCCCGAAGAAAGGTTTCGGGATACCACTGACGCGTTGGTTGAAGAATGAACTGAAACCGCTCATGGACGAACTGCTTTCCAAGGAACGCCTAGCCCGCCAAGGCCTGTTCAACTATGACCTGATAGCCCGTCTTCGCGCAGAGCATGACCGTGGCCAGCAGGATAACCGCAAAGAGCTGTGGACATTGATGGTCTTCCAGATGTGGTATGATACGTGGTACAAGTAAACCACTATGCAGCAGCCACTATATACCAAATTGAACCTCGGATGCGGGGAAGATAAGAAAGAGGGCTATGTCAATGTTGACTTCCATGATCATGTGCAACCGGATGTGGTACATAATCTGAACCAACTCCCCTATCCGTTCCCGGATAATTCTTTCGAATTAGTGGAAGCTTTCCATATACTCGAGCATTTAGACCGGCCCTTCGAGATTATGAAAGAGCTGCACCGGATCATGAAGCCGGGCGGCCTGCTACATATCAAGGTGCCGCATTTCAGCAGAGCGCTCACGCACTCAGAGCATAAAGCAGGCTTTGACGTGGTATTTCCGTACTATTTCAATAAAAACTTCACTAAATCAGGCTACTTTGGCGTTGAGTTCGACCATCAAAAAACCACGCTGCATTGGATGACGTTTTTCCATCTCATGAAGTATATGGGTGTTTCTAGCCTCACGATAGGCATACTCAAGACATTCAATGGGGTCATCAATTTCCTCGCGAATAGCGGCCAAAACTTCTGCAGTAGGATATGGTGCTTCTGGGTCGGCGGTTTCGAAGAGATAGAGTACGAATTGCTATGCAAAAAAAACTGATTGACTTCCTTGCGGCAGAACGAGGCATCGAATGGGCTGGCATTGCAAGCCTAGCGATCATACTAGTCTTAGCAGCCATCGGAAACGTCTCCTATAATGACTTCTGGTGGCATTTAGCCGTCGGGAAATGGATGTTCCAGACGCATTCTCTGCTGCAGCATGAGATATTCTCCTATGCGTTTCAGGGTAAGCTGTGGATGAACGCCACGTGGATCTTCGACGGGGCGATATACCTTATCTATAGCAGCGCGGGGTACCTTGGACTTGGATTGTTTCGTTGCATCATCATCGGTGGTAGTTATGTGATCCTTATCGCGGCGGCACGCAGTAAACATAAGACGCCCTATGCGCTGACCACTGCACTCTTCCTGCTCACGCTCCCGTTCCTGAGGAATTTCCTTCGCCCGGAGATCACCTCTCCGTTGTTCCTCGGATGTACCCTGTATGCCCTCTATAGCTATAGGTACCACCGCTCGAAATGGATCTACACTCTTCCGCTAGTGGAAGTCATCTGGGTGAATACCCATGGAAGCTTTCAAATGGGAATTGTCATCGCCGGCATATTCTTCGGGGCAGAATTGATACGTTCGCTCATTGCCCATCGCAATAACCTTACCACGGTCTTGAAGGATAAGCTGCTGATAGTCTATGGCTCGATCACGGCGCTGACAGCCGCAGCAACGCTTATCAATCCTCTCGGGTTTCGTATCTATGACTTTGTCTTCGCCATGCTCAATGACAAAGAAACGCTGGCGAACATCTCAGAGTGGCAGCCTTTCTCACTGCAGAATCTCTTGAACCTGTCGAGTAACTTTATGTTACCGATAGCAGTACTCACCTTGACCTGCTGCCTTACCCTGATCATGCGAACTATAGCTGCCTGGAAAAAAGATCGCGCGCTACTGCCCTTCATAGAGCATTTCTTCTACGAAGATGTATTGATCCTTGCCTTCTTCACGATATCTCTCATGAAGTATAACCGCATCATCTATCTTTTTTCTCTCGCGCTAGCCTTCATCATCGTGAAGAATGCATCAGTGCTTTTTAAGACGCCTGAAAGCCGGCGGCTTGCCGGTATTATCTTGTTACCATGCGCGCTATTCAGCGTGTTACAACTCTATCCAAACTTGAGAATGAACACCGGCCCCGCTGAAGCAGAGCAAGCTGCTGAGAGCGTTACTTTCGTCAAAGAACACCATCTGAAAGGCCGCATCATCAATGAATATGGCGATGGCGGCGAATTGCTCTGGCAGCTCTATCCTGACTATCAAATATTCATCGATGGCCGCGCGGCGAATGTCTATGACGCGAGCTTCTACTGGTACTTCCGTACTCTGGGCAACAAGTATGTACTGGATGCTATTTCGAAGAGATATAATGCTACCTTTGCGATGGCACCTCTTACATCAAGCATGTACCAGCTCTTCATAAACAATAAGGATTGGCAATTGGTATTCTTCGATAATGCTTCATCCGTTTTCATCCGCAAGGACAGCGATGACGCGTCCGTGATACCTGGCAATAGCTACACGCTACTCAATCCATCAAAAGATCCTCTATCCTACCTGGACTATTGCGCGAAACCGGATGAGAAACAGAAGCTTCTGGCTGAGATAATGAGAAACACAAAGGAACTGGCTAAACCAGCTTATAGTTTAAGCGTCCTCGCCACGCTCTCTAGCCAATGCCCCGGAAAGACGGTCACTGATCTCCACAGAGCCGAGGCTGCTATCGAACAGGCTCTTACCTATCGACCCTATGACGCGAATCTCTGGAATACCCTGGGCACTATCCAAGTATCGCTTGGACGAGATCAGGAAGCCATAGGCACCTTCAAACGATCAATAGGACTCCTGCCATCGAAACAAAATCTTACTGGCCTGGGTGTCGCCTTGCATAATACCGCCAAATACGCAGATGCTGACAAGGTGTTCCAACGAGTAATTACTGCAACGGGCGATGCGCCCAAAGAATACTACCAAATCTATGGCCGTGTGAGCTATCAGCTCGACCACAATGAGAAAGCTATCGACCTCTTCCATCGCTATATCGATAGTATCGACCCGGCAGATATTACGGCGCAGGACTATAGAGACCTGAGTAATGCCTACAAAGATTCGGGCGATACACAGCTCTATCAAGAGTATCTTCAGAAAGCCCAAGACTTCAAACCCTTTATCCCTGCAAAGGCAACGAGCACACCAATAGGCTAGAAACTAGACCAGCCTATACAAAACAACCCGCTGGCTGCGGGTTGTTTTTTAAATTGCTAACTAAGTTTTAACAGTTGGCTCCAACGAAAGTGCACGACGCTTCATTACACGTCATTACACATCCTTGGATAGATGCGTTGTAGGAGAAGGTAGAGTTGGTAAGGTTGGCATTACAGTTGCCGTAGTTAGCACCGAAGCCATTGATAATAGGCCAGGAGCCAAAACTACCAGTATCACAGAACGCTCCGCCCGCCGAGTTCGAAGGGCCGTTGAGAGCATTCGTTGCGCACAAAGCAGTGGCATTTTGCGCCATAATATTACCACTCGCGTCCTGACAGAGCACCATGCCTGCTTGCAGGGCTGAGATACTACCCTTGACTGAGGCAACCTTTGCCTTATTACGAGCAGCATTCAGGTTCACCATGGCGATCGCTGCCAAAATACCGATGATGGCGATCACGACGAGCAATTCGATAAGCGTAAATCCTTTGTTTTTGTTCATTCTGTCACCTCCATTCTTTTGTTTTTAGGAGAAAACGAGCTCGTGTCTTCCTCCTAAAGGTTAGTGATTGTTTCTAAAACTATCCACATATCGACCTCTGCGTACTAGTATACCACTTTTTTCTTCAAAACACTATGCACATGCGCACGACTGAACCAATAGAACCAGCTATAGATTTCGCCACGACACAAAACAAGAGTCCCTATAAGGCTTCTTGTTTTCACGGATTGATCCTGAGAGCTATCAAAGCCTAGCAATTCGTCCCCACAAAGGTGCATGAAGCATGATTACAGGTCATCACACAGCCTTGGATAGATGCATTATAGGAGAAGGTGGAGTTCGTAAGGTTAGCGTTGCAGTTTCCGTAGTTAGCGCCAAAGCCGTTGATGATAGGCCATTGACCGAAGCTTCCAACATCACAAAAAGCGGCCCCTGCTGAATTTGAAGGGATATTGAGCGCATTAGTAGCGCACAAGACGCCAGCCCCTGCCATGATATTCGCATTTGCGTCTTCGCATAGCACCATGCCTGATTGCAGGGCTGAGATACTACCCTTGACTGAGGCAACCTTTGCCTTATTACGGGCAGCATTCAGGTTCACCATGGCAATGGACGCGAGCAGACCTATGATCGCGATCACGACGAGCAATTCGATAAGTGTAAATCCTTTGTTTTTGTTTAGTGCAAACATCCCGTTATTTATTGCGTGGATCAGTTCAAACCTCTTCTGGAAAAAGTCCTTGAACCAATTTTTCACCATAGGTGTATTTGTGTACAAGTATAGCAAATTCTCCAGCTGCGGGCTACCCTGTTGCCACTTTAATTGATACTGTTCGCTACCTGGAAGATCGGCAAGATGATAGCCGAAACCATAAGTCCTACCGCAACACCCAGGATAATCATGATAATAGGCTCGATCAGCGAGGTCAGGCTGCCTATCATAGTATCGACTTCACGCCCATAGAAATCGCCCAGACGGTCCAATACCTCATCCATGCGACCAGTACGCTCTCCGACGCCCATCATTTGGGATACGATAGCAGGAACCATCTTATTCTGGGCAAAGATGGTGGTGATTGAGTTCCCATCCTCTACTTCCTTAACCGTTGCCTCTATCAATACCTTGAAAGCCTTGTTCGACACCACATCTGACGTGATCTTCAAAGCGCGGCTTATTGGCACACCGCCTTTGATGAGGGTAGAAAGCCCCGTCGCGAAGCGAGAGAGTATGATCTTCTTGAACAAAGAGCCAAAGACAGGTATATGCAGCTTACCATTATCCCATGCCTCCCTTCCCCAGCTTGTATTCAACAAAAAGCGCGTACCCACTACTACTATAACTGCCGCCAAAATGAGCGCCCACCAGTATCCTGTCAGAAAATCACTGACACCGATGAGCATTCTGGTCATAAATGGCAGCTCCGCGCCGTTCGCCTTCAAAAGATCGGTCATTTTTGGCACGACGAAGATAAGCATGGCCGCGCCGACACCGACCAGCGCGGTAATGATGAACGCTGGATAGATCATCGCTCCCCTGATACGGCTGACAAGGTCATAATCCTTCTCCATCTGGGTCGCGAGATAGTTCAAGACCTTCTCCAATCTGCCGCTGGTCTCACCCGAACGCAGCATAGCGACATAGAAATTACTGAAGGTCTCCGGATGTTTCGCGAAAGCTGATGACAGCTTCATACCACCATCGATATCGTTCGCCATACTGGAAATAATCTGCTTCAACACCCTATCGTCGGTCTGTACGATAAGGATACGCAATGCCTGTACGATCGGCACGGTCGCCGCCATCATGACCGCGAGCTGTCGTGAAAAAATAACGACATTCTTATTCTTTGCTTTGCCAAAAAAAGGCAACGAAGCTAATGAAATGGTACTCTGTCTACCCTCATCTATAGAAATGATGGTCAGCTTCCGTTCAATAAGGAGCTCAGCCACTGCCTCGACGGTGGCTGCCTCGACCAGTCCACGCTGGGGCTGACGATACTCGTTCAATGCTTTGTATTTGAAGATGGGCACAGTATTAAAAAGATTAGTTATAATCTGATCGAAGTTGGATCAAGCGCATAGTTCTTAGCTTCCTCAGCGGATATCTTACCCGCTCGCACCAGCTCAAGCAAACGATAATCAAGGCTGATCATTCCCTCATCACGAGAAGTCTGGAGCACGGTCGCGAGAGCAGAGAACTTATCTTCCTGCAATATTGAAGTAACCGCCGCATTCATAGTCAGGATCTCTGTAGCGAGCACCCTGTCGCCACCGGCAGCAGGTATGAGCCGCTGTGCCGCGATAGCAAGTAGAGTACTCGAGAGTGAATCCTTAGCCCATTGACGACGCTCTTTCGGAATAGCGTCAACGAAATGCTCGATCGCTGAGATAGTCGAGGCGGCATTCATGATCATGATGACGATCTTTCCTGTCTCTGCCAGCGTCAAAGCAAGCTCCTGAATACCTGGCTCAGCTGATTCGCTGATGCCAACGATGTCAGCATCCTCATCCAAGAGATCTTTCATGCCCTGTATGAAGGAAGGAGTATCCTTGCCGACTTCTCGCTGATTGACGATAGATTTCGTATTAATGATGGTGTATTCAATGGGACGCTCCAGTGTCACGACCCGTTTGCTATGATGCATATTCACATACTGCAAGAGGCTCGCCATCGTCGTGGTGCGACCTGCATTGAACGGACCGCAGATGATGATCAAGCCCTGGCGCCCCAGGACACGTTCCAGTAGTAAATCCGGGATGCCCAATATTTTCGCGTCAGGCACTTCGCGGGGTATGGCACGCAAAGAAATGACCGGATAGCCCTGCTGATAGAAGATCGAAGCTCTGAAGCGCGCGCGGTCAGCCCAGGTATAGATGGTGCGCACCTCCTTATCTACGTTCAGGCGCTGCTTCTCCTCCGGGGTAAGCCATGCATCGACCAGCGCAGCGATAGTATCGACGCTCAACACTTTCTCATCAGCGAGCACGAATAGCTTGGTATCCAAACGCAGTACCGGATAATTACCGGCTATCAAATGAATATCACTCGCCTTCTTCGCTAAAGCGGTGCTGAAAATCGTATTAATCGATAGTGTTTCGGCGCTTGTTACAGGCATCCTGTGCTTCGTTGTGTCTGTTAAATCAGAGTCTTTATTTTATCGACCACTTCTGACGGCACGAAATGGGCTTTGATGAGATAATCAACCGCCCCTAAGGCCAAGCATCTGTCGATATGCTCTTTCTGCCCATAGTTCGTGAGAACGAGCACGGGGATATCTTTTGTAGCGGCATCTTTCTTCAATTCCTCCAACACTTGAAAGCCGTCCATGATCGGCAAGTTCAGATCCAGGAGGATCAGATCAGGCTTCTCTTTGCGAATAAGCTTCAAGGCTTGCTTGCCGTCACCCGCGGTCGTGACCTGATAATCTTGCAGCTCCAGTTTGGTGGCATACATCTGCACGAGAAACTCATCATCCTCAACGATCATTATTTTTTTTTGCATAGGGTTCAAGTTAGTGATTATTATTTCTCTTCGCTCGCCATCATCACTTCCTCAAGGGTCGTCGTACCCAAGAGCGCCTTGATGATGCCGTCTTGCTTCATGGTTATGAAATCTTGTTTTTTCAATTCTTCGTCGACCTCTTTGCGCCTAAAACCGGTGGTTATGAGATCCTTCATGCTTTTCGTCACCTCGATGGCCTCAACGATTGTCGAACGGCCCGCATACCCTGAATGCCCACAGCGAGGACAGCCAGCGCCTCGATAAAAAGTGAATAGGCTTTTCGGGGTAACACCGCCATACATCGCACGTTCCGGTATTACCGCGAATTCCGATTTAACCCTGTCCAGCACATCGGCCGTTACCTCTGCCGGACCTTTACAGAAAGTACATATCTTACGAACGAGTCGCTGTGCCACAACTATGTTCAATGTATTCGAAAGCAAGAAAGGCTCCACCTTCATATCATAGAGACGCGGGATGGCTCCAACGGCGCTATTCGTATGCAGCGTGGAGAGCAGGAAGTGGCCAGTCAAGCTGGCCTGAATGCCCAATGAAGCTGTTTCATTATCTCGAATTTCTCCGACCATGATGATATTCGGATCTTGCCGCAATAAAGCGCGCAATCCATTCGCGAAGGTAAAGCCTACCTCTGGGCGTATCGCTGATTGATTTACTCCTGAGATAAAGTACTCGACCGGGTCCTCAAGCGTCGTGATATTGACGCTTTCAGCATTCAAAATAGAGAGTACCGCGAAGAGCGTCGTTGATTTACCGCTTCCCGTAGGACCGGTAACCAGGAACATGCCATTCGGCTTCTTGATATTCCGCTGCATCTTCTCGAGCTGCAAGCCTTGGAAGCCAAGATCCTCGAGTGTCGGCGCTTTATCCGGCGTGGTAAGAATACGCATCACGACTTTCTCGGAATTCATCAGCGGTATTGTGGATACGCGGAAATCGACATCCTTATTGAAAATGTTGAGCCGAATGCGGCCATCCTGCGGAATGCGCGTTTCATCGATCTTCAAATTCGCCATGACTTTGATACGGGAAACCAGGGCCGCATGCACATAGATCGGCAAGACTATCGTGGTGTGCAGAATACCATCGATACGATACCTGATCCTGCTTTGATTCCCCACTGGCTCGATATGTACGTCAGAAGCGCGCCCTTCGATAGCGTGGCGCAAGACCACCGAAATGATCTTGGTAACCGGAGCGCTCTTGATCATCTCATCAAGAGATTTCTTGCCATCAAGGTCAAAACCTACCGCATCCTCTTTGGGAGCGAAAATGCTCTCCGCAGTATCTAGGGCTTCTCCTACTTCTTCATGGAGACTCTCATACTGTTTAGCCGCGGCGCGATAGCTGTCTATTGATATGGCATAGTACTTAACCTGGAAACTGTTCTTGAGCGCCATGAAATCGACAGCTTCAATAGCCTTGAAATTGCCTGGATCCACCATGCCGACCTTAATGACAGAGCCCTCGCGATCGAACACGACGATCGTATAGTTGTCAGACAAATCCCTCGGCAAAAGGTTCAGGAGATTCGTTGAGATCGCCCTGCCAATGATATTGATGTACTCGAGATTATAGAGCTCGGCTTTAACTTTCGTCTTCTCTTCTTCACCAACGACCTGTCGCTGAGCTATGAACTTATCTACTTCAGGCAATGTCGCGAAATCATTGGTCAGCGCATCCTGCTGATCCTTCTCTGAGATCAGTTGCTTCTCCCGCAGGAGATCTATATATTGTTTGACGATTGCTTTTACCATGGCTCCCTAGATATATACACGAGGGCTTTGAACCCTTAGTTATTGAACATGAGGGAATTCAGTATATCCCTATAGGTCTTTTCGATACTTTTCTGATCCTGGCCAGGGAAAATAGAAACGGTCGCGTACAGATAGTTATTGTTTCGGTTGAAAAAGGTTAAATACACCTTCGTCTGGCCCTGGCTATAGAACTCGGTCGCTTTGATGGCGCCGCCTTTACCGATCGTTATGTCCTTCATAGTATAGGGAGTTCCCTTCTTCTTTGCATTCTCCTGATCGGTTTTTACTGCTGCCATATACTCATCGAACGTAGCGTACGTGGAGCTTCTCGGATCCTTGAGTATCGAGATAGAAAGCATATCCGTGCTCGAGATCTTTTTGCCTAAGGTAATGTCACCAGGGCTCAGTGAGCCGGTCTTATTGAATAGATCAAAATAAGTAGAGTTGTTATCAGCTAAAGTAAAGCTGTTCGGATAACCGATTGAGTAAGTATATACAGTATTTGTATATGCCACTGTCGAGGTCGGCGGAAGGAAAGGATTCGCACGGCCATAGCTGCCAATGATGGTCGGAGCGGTCGTTGTCGTGATCAGGTCTTGAAATTGTGCATTATCGATCAGCGCATCGAGAGGTCCTCCGGTATCGATCTTATTGATCGCCTTCGTGATTTTCGATTTAACCGCTTCAGCCTGGCTTAATGCGACCACGTCATTAGAACTCACCGTCGGCGGCGCGAGAACCTCTGTCAGCGGCTGCGAACTAAAGCCACGATATAGGACTAAAGCTGACGAAGCCAGAAGCAGTACGAACACTATGAGAAGAATCTTATTCTTTTGCATACGTTACGGTTGATAATAGGTCATGAATTGAACATCATACTGCGCTGTCGAGGTAGGAGTATCAGCCTGCGGGATCAGTTTCGATCCATCGACCGCGATAGATTGGACATCAAACAGACGTACATTCTCCTCAAGCCGCTGCAAGAAGCGCTTATAGGACTCATAGCTGCTATCGCCTTCGACATTGATCTCTACGGGCAATGTCCGAATCTGGCCAGATGCCAACGGATCAGTACCTCCTCCAGCGGCCGGTGCGGCAGGCGCCGCAGCTCCAGCCGGCTGTGCGGCCGCGTCGCTCGGAGGCGCAACCGACATGCCGAGCAACTTGAACCCAGCCGACGCAGTGATCCCGTCCAAGTCGGTGAAGAGTTGGCCGAAACGTGAATCTCGTGGTAACAGCAAGTCGATCTTATCAAAGGTTGCTTTATTGCGCTCCTTTATTTTCTCATAATCCAGAATCGCTTCATCCAGCTTCGCTTTGATCGCTTTAAGATCATCGAGCTCCTTCTGCTTCGCTGGAAGACTTTCACGGGCGGCATTCTGTGCATCGCTTATTTGAGCGTCCAGGATGAAGGTATAGCCGGCAAAGAGCACGCCACCGATGACCAATACTAGTATCCATCGCAAATAGCGATTCGCTATCTGTAATGCGAGAGATGACTGGCCGCTCCGCTGCTCCGGAGCGCCTTCTGGTTTCTTTTTAGTTCTGCCCAGCATTGTAGTAGAGTACGTTAGGGTTCAAGGTGAGGTCCATCGAAAAATTAACTCGCTCAGTGCCATCTGCTGCTTTGGCGCGCTTCGCGCTGGTGATGACAGCTTTGGTAACGAATTCCTGCGCATCCTTTGAGTTCATAAACTGCAGCTCTCGGGTTACCGTGTTGAAATCAGGGCCATGGGCGCTCAGGGTAAAGGTGCCGCCTTTTGCCGTCAGAGCTACTCCGTCATAATAGACATCCGCGAGCGTGTACTTCTCTAACAGCCTGAAAAAATTGGTCCAGTAAATATGTTTGGAAAGTAACTGACCCACCAGCTCGACGCGCGTGCCAAGAGCGCTCATCTCAGGCTCTTGTTTATTATAAATCAGGATATCATCCTTGAAGGAATTGATCTGGGTATCGATCTCAGCAGTACGATTCTCAAGCTGGGTACGCCAGAGTTGTAGTCCCTCATATGCCATACCGATGACGCCACCTGAGAGCAGCACGACTACCACAATGATCACACCGATCTGCTTCCAGCTGCGCGGCGCAAAGAATGAGCCTGGGATGAGATTAATCTCTCGCAACTCTTTGGAAGCGGTGGCGAAAGTGGCCTTGGTCGGCACATGGAAGAGTATGCCGCCATGCAGCTTTGACTTCTTCTGCTTCATAGGGGCGCCAGTATCGGTAATAGGAACGATATCATTTGAAACGAGCGGCGTCTGAGGAGCCTGTTGTGGAGTGACAGGACCTGGCGTTGTTGGCAGCGAAGGCATAACCGATTTCATATTCACACTTGGCGTGACAGGCGACACTGACGGCATCGTAGCTGGAGCCTGAGCTTGCTTTCCTGACATGCTCGTATCCGGCAGTAGAGGCGCGGTAGTAGCATGAGGCGCTGAAGTGGTCGGCGCGCTGGCCGGAGCCTTCACCGTTTTCTGGGCACGTATCTGTCGACGTAATCTCAGCATGCTCAACAAGTAGAAGAGGTCCAGCCATTTGGGAAGATGCCAGGGCGTATGCATCTTCGGAGGCTTAGAAGTATGCTGAGGCGTCGGCGTTGTCAAAGGCGCTCTGAAAGAAAGCTTCCCATGCTCCTCTGTCGTAGGCAGAGGGACCGGGGTTATCGGGCTCATCCGCATACCTTGACCAGACATATGCTCTGGGGCAGAGCTGGTCGTTATAGGCTGTATAGGCTGCGGGGCATGAAATGATTGCGGTATATTCGATGCAGGTTTCGGCGCGGGAACAGCTTCTGCTTTTTGTGCGGGTCTTACCTGAGAGGTCTTCTTGGGCCTCATGAACATTCCTATCAAAGAAAAAATATCGAGCCAGGCCGGCAAACTCCAAGGCCTATGTGGCTTCAGGCCTCGTTGAGACACCTGATGCTGGGGCGTTTGAGGAGTAATTGGGCGCAGATCATGCGTAATCCCGCCGGTGGTAGACTCGGTAGGTACATTTTGGAGCCGAGGCGCTGCTTCGCGATGCTGATTCGCTATGACTGGCTCATCGGTCAATAAACTATAGTGACGCGGTGGAGCAATAATCGGCCGCGATGGCTGCTCCGTTTGCCCCATACCATTCGCTTGTGCAGCGCTGTGCATCGGACTTATCGGCCTCTTTCTGCCAAAGAACGAAGCTAACGATATACCGCCCTTGAAGGATCTCTTTGCTTTAGGAGATACGGATCCTGAGCCGCCTTTCATCTGGCCGAAGACTGGTGTGATACTGCCGAATTCATTCGGGGTGGACGTCGTCCTTTGACCCTCGGGCGCCTTGGGCGCGTTGGTTTCAACAGCGACAGCTTCTGGGAATCTCGGCACAGCCGGTTCTTGCTTGGCATGCATATCCGGCGTTACTTCCCAATGCGTCCCGCCAAAGAAGGGAAGCCAGGCGAAAGCGCGTCGGCGCTTTTTCGTCTTTTTCGGGGCGCGAAGTTGATAGAGCGCTTCCTTCGATTTATTCGAGCGCTGATATTTCTGCGCAGAACTTCGCAGGTCCTCAGGGAGAAGATTAATCTCGCCAAGGTCTAAATCGTTCTGATCTTTTGATTTCTTTTCGAACATGTGTATCGCCTAAGCGAGAAACTATACGATATATTTCATTGCCAATCCTATCGAAACCGCCATCTGCGGACCAATATTCTCAAGCACTGGCTTCAAGTCAACCGGATAGACCACACGGTCCCATGGGTTACCGATATAGACCGGGATCTTCAAGAGTTGCGACAGATAATTCGTCAGGTTCGGTAAAAATGCAGAACCGCCGGAGAGCAGTATGCGATCTACCGTGATACTGCCCTGATTCTGATAGAGCTCGAAGACATACTGGATTTCATTGATGATCGGCTGCAGACTATCTTTGATGGCATCCGGAATGCCACCGCGCTGATCCTGCATGCGAATGCCGAAATCCAATTTGAATTGTTCAGCTCGCTCGAAATTGACGTTTAAACTATTGCTGATGGACTTCGTAATGTGATAACCGCCGATATCCAATCCCCGATTCAGCACTGGCACACCTTTCTCGACCATACAAATATTAGTAGCCGCAGAGCCTATATCAATGACCATCACACTCGCATTCTCAGAGCCGATGAGCGACTGCGAAAGAGCCAAGGCTTCTGTCTCGAGGCTCAAGAGATGCAAGTTAGCCGCCTTGAAGATCTCGACATAACGATTGACCAGATTCTTCGGAGCTGCGGTGAGTAAAATTCGCACATTCTTCTTGGCATCATCAGCTGCAGCCTCTTCTTTCGCGGTGGTTATCTCTTTCGCTACCGGTTTTGCCCCGGGAGCTTGCTGCCGAGCCTCAGGGCCTGGCTTCTTCTTCAGAAGTGAACCCACATTCAGCATGAACAGCTTCTCTGCCAGGCTCGACTGTCCACCTTCAAGTATCTTATGCGAAAGGATCATTTCATCGATAGGCAATGGGATGAACTTTTTCGCCTCCCATTTGATGGCCGTATCAAGATCATGCTTGGACATACGCGGCAAACTGATGATGGAGTTGAACACCGCGAAGGTAGGCAAAGCCGCTATTGCCGCGGTCGTCGTGACCCGAGCACGCTGCAGGACCTGTCCTATCAGATTAGCGACCGTTGTCTGCAGCTCTTTTGATTGATCACGGATAATATCGAATTTTGCCTCCGCATACCCATAGGTTACGAGCTTCGGCTGCCCTTTGAAACTTTCCAGTTGCGTCACTTTGATACCAGAGGTGCCGATATCAATTCCCAAATAGCTTTTTTTTGGCATGAATTGTTTGTATTATTGTTAACTATACTCTGTCCTGCCCACTACTGCCATGGCTTTCACTAACCTTGGCTATGAATGAGGATTATGTCTTCCAAATTTCGTTATGATTATACCATAAATATATCACCCTAAGGAAGTGAAACTGTGGATATACATATGTTCACCAGCAGCGCCAATCCCCTTCTAGCACCGCAAACCTGTAGCGCCTATACTCCGGATACACAAGGGGCTGATCCTATATGCTCATTGACCAAAGCATCGAAATAACTATATACTAGGGGTGTTTAGATAATACTCTTACTAATACTAACGCACGAAAATATGAATCTATTCATCGTTATACCAGTAGTGATAGTAGTCCTATTACTGCTCTGGCTCATAGCGCTCTTTAATTCGCTGACAACCTCTAAAAATCGTGTCGAAGAGGCCTATTCAGATATCGATGTGCAGCTGAAGCGGCGCTATGATCTTATCCCGAACCTCGTTGAAACGGTCAAAGGGTATATGCAGCATGAAGCGAAAACCCTCCAAGCCGTTACTGACGCGAGGACCTTGGCAATGAATGCTGAGGCAGCTCCGACCAGGGCAAAAGCTGAAGATATGCTCTCTGGGGCGCTGAAAAGTCTTTTCGCGGTCGCTGAGAACTATCCTGATCTGAAAGCTTCTGCGAACTTCTCGAAGCTACAAGATGAACTTTCTGATACGGAGAACAAGATACAGGCAGCTCGACGCTTCTACAATGGCCAAATCAGGGATTTCAACACGAAAATCCAGGTGTTCCCGAATAATCTTGTCGCCCAGACCCTCAACTTCAAGCAATTTGCCTTCTTCGAGGTAAGTGACAGTGCTGAGCGTGACAACGTTAAGGTTTCTTTCTCTTAATCGTCATCTTGGCTGAAAAGAGCCATATTAGCACTCTCTTGCATTGAGTGCTAAGTTGCGCTATAGTAGAAAAACCTATGTATAATCAAATCGCATCAAATAAAAGGAAAAGCGCCCTACTCCTCTGTCTTTTCTTCCTCTTTATTATCGGGATTGGCTATTGGGCAAGCTATTACTTCCAGAATGGCCAGGCCATACTTGTTATCGCCGTCATTATAGCGACGATCATGTCGCTCTTCAGCTACTATAAAGGTGATTCAGTGGCCTTGGCCGTTGCCAAAGCGCAACCGATCACTGAAGCTGATACTCCCTATCTCTACCATATTGTCGAGAATCTCTGCATTACGATCGGCATACCTATGCCGAAAGTGTATCTGATCAATGATCCGGCTCTGAACGCTTTCGCGACTGGCCGAGATCCGCAGCATGCCTCTATTGCCTTTACCACCGGCATCGTCAACGCGCTCGAGAATGAAGAATTGGAGGGTGTTGCCGCTCATGAGCTCTCACATATCAAAAACTATGACATTCGGCTCATGACCGTAGTCATCATCTGCGTCGGTATCATCGCCTTAGTGGCAGATTTCACGACCAGAAGCATGTTCTGGGGCGGCATGCGACGTCGAGATGATCGAGAAGGCGGAGGTTTGGGAGGTGTACTCGCCATTGTCGGGCTTATACTTATCATCGTCGCCCCCATCGCTTCGCAACTGATACAGTTCGCCATCTCTCGTAAGCGAGAATTCCTCGCTGACGCCTCTGGCGCTCTGATCACCCGATACCCGGAAGGTTTAGCGCGGGCGCTTGAGAAGATAAGCGCCGGACCTCAGCTCCGGAATCTGAATAGAGCTACAGCACATCTCTACATTGCGGACCCATTGAAAAGTGATACTATGAAAAGAGTAGCGAATCTCTTTTCAACCCACCCGCCGATCGCAGAACGCATACGCCGCTTACGTGAAACCACATGATGGACAATTTACTCGACAAATTCACCTCGCATTTCAAAAAAATCCTGATCCAGGCGCAGAATATCGCCTGGCAGGAAGAAAGCGCGACCATTGAGCCGGTACATCTCTTCGAAGCATTATTGCAACAGCAAGGCTGTCTTGGCGTTGAGATAATGCAAAAACAGAATATTACCCTGCAGAACACGTCATTCCGTTCGCCAGAACGCCTGAATGTGACGCCGACGAGGGAGCGGACGGTCGATTTTTGGAACTTACCCCAGCCGTCGCCCAAAAGCCAACGCATCATTGAGCTCGCGGTGAAAACATCATTCGAACATCATCATAAGTATATTGGCAGCGAGCATCTCTTGAGCAGCCTGGTAAAGATCCCTGACACCAAGATCAGGGGCATTTTCAACGAACATAGCGTGAATATGCAAACGCTGGTAAGCCAGCTCGAAACAGTACTCCATGGCACCTCTCGCTTCAATCAAGTGCATCCTTCTGACGCGCAGGACGGTAAGAACCAGGATATCGACGCCCTCATGGAAGCTTCCGGCACTCCACCGAGCATGCTTGAGCTTTTCTCAACAAATCTGACAACCGACGCGATACAAAAAAATATCGACCCAGTGATCGGCCGCAAAGGCGAGATCGATCGTTTGATACAAATACTCTCACGCCGCACGAAAAATAATCCGATACTCCTGGGCGATCCGGGAGTCGGTAAAACCGCGATCATCGAAGGCTTGGCCAAAAAAATACTGCATGGCGAAGTACCAGATGTCTTGAGCGATAAAAAGCTCTTAGCCCTGGATCTCTCTGCCATCGTTGCCGGCACTATGTATCGCGGGGAATTCGAAAATCGACTGAAACAGATCATCGATGAGGTGAAAAAGGACGAGAATATCATCCTCTTCATTGATGAGATACACAATATTATCGGTACCGGCTCCTCTGCTGGTTCGCTGGATGCGGCCAATATCCTGAAGCCAGCGCTCGCTCGAGGCCAACTCCGCTGTATCGGAGCGACTACCCATGAGGAATATAAGAAATTCATTGAGAATGATAAAGCTCTGGAGCGCCGCTTCCAGGTTATCATGGTAGACGAGGCTAGCGAAGAAGAAACCTTAGATATTCTGAAAGGGATCAAAGAAAATTATGAGCGCTTCCACGCGGTAGGGATCAGGCAAGATGCCCTGCATGCCGCCATTTCATTGAGCAAGCGCTACCTGCCGGATAAAAAATTCCCCGATAAAGCCATCGATCTTATCGATGAAGCAGCATCGCATACCAAAGTATCGCGCAAGTATTCGTCGCAAACCAAGCGGATCAAAGAGCTCGAACGAAGCCTGAAATCCATCCAGGAAGCGAAGCGTAACTTCATCTTGAACGAGAATTATACCCAGGCACTGAATATCAAGGATCAGGAAGATATTGTCCTGCAGGAATTGAATAGCCTGAAAGCGGTGAAAGAGAAAACCGCTCCGGAACTCCTGGGTGAAATAACCGCTCATGATATCGCCGCGGTCGTATCGCAAGCAACCGGCATTCCGTTGCATGAGATAGAAGCTTCCGAGAAGAAACAACTCACCAATCTCGAAGGCTACCTACAGAAGCATCTCTTCGGCCAGAATGAAGCCATAGCGCGCGTGGCCGAAACTATCCGGCGATCACGCTCAGGACTTTCTGATCCGCGGAAACCGTTAGGCTCATTCATGTTCTTAGGTCCTTCGGGTGTGGGTAAAACCGAGATGGCACGACTCCTCTCCCGTACGCTGTTCAATCGCGACAACGCGCTGATCCGCATTGACATGTCCGAGTTCGCAGAACGCTTCAATGTCTCGAAGCTTATCGGAGCGCCAGCAGGCTATGTCGGCTATAAAGACGGCAATCTGCTGACTGATTCAGTGCGCAAGAAGCCCTATAGCGTCGTGCTGTTCGATGAGATCGAGAAAGCCCATCCTGATGTCTTCAATATTCTCTTACCGGTCCTTGAGGATGGCTATATGACCGATGCGACCGGCAAGCAAGTGAATTTCAAGAATACGATCATCATCATGACCTCGAATATCGGCCTGAAAGAATTCACGAACCAAGCCACGGTTGGCTTTTCGCTCGAAGAAGGCGACCAACTTCCGCAGCGCAAAGAAATGGAAGAGCATATCACGAGATCTTTGAAAGAGCATTTCCGTCCTGAATTCCTGAATCGCCTGGACAATATCGTTATCTTCAATCATCTGACCGAAGCGGTCGCGAAGAAAATCGTCATGCGCGAATTGAAAGAGGTCGAAGAACGCTTGGCATTGCGTGGTCAGCGGCTCGTGATCGATAGCGCCGTGGTCAAGAAGCTTGTCGAGGAGTTCAAGCCACAAGAAGGCGCACGTTCGCTCAAACGAGCCGTACAGCGCTTGATTATCGACCAATTAGCGAGTAAACTTCTGAATGGTGAGCTGGCGACCGAACAATCGACCATTAACGCAATACTGAAACAGCACGACATCAAGTTCGAATAATCCAACGAATGCATTATAAACAGGGCATCAATAACCCTGTTTATGTTACAAAACATCTTACAAACCAGCCTCGACATATTCTTCCCGGTTTCTTGCGTACTCTGTGGGAAGGGCGATAGCCATCTGTGCGATAGCTGCAGACAGTCTCTACCAATAGCACCGAAGCATATACCAAGACCTAGCGCAGCCTTGGATAGTATTACAATCTGCGCAAACTATGAAGATCAGCGTATACAGAAGCTGATCGTTGCCTATAAATTCAATGGGCTGAAAGAGTTATCTGTACCTTTAGGAAAGGTACTGCGAACTGCAGCACCAACGTTGCAGCCTGAGACCGTGATTATACCTATCCCCTTGCATCGCAGACGCGAACGGACTCGTGGGTTCAATCAAAGTACTTTGCTTGCTAAGGAAGTAGCACAAGCAACGGGGCTGAGACTTGATACACAATTAAAACGTATTCGCGCGCGGCGGCCGCAGCATACCTTACACAGGGCCGAACGACTCAGCAACTTGAAAGGCGCGTTCAGCTATAGTGACGCCGCGCCCGCCCACATACTCCTGATCGATGATATTACCACAACATTCTCCACGCTCAATGAGGCAGCTATAGAGCTGAGAAAGCACGGCGCACAAACCGTACACGGTTTGGTGGTGGCGAAAAATCAGCCTTAATGCCTTTACACCCTTTGATTAAAGGGGGTACACTTGTGATAAGCTTGTAATTCAACTGTTAGGTAAAATAAGACTCGAAGAAATCACAACAATGGATATACCATATACAGCGACATATGAAGAGGAGTCTTCTCTTTTTGAGAGACGAATGAAGCTTGCTGAGTTAATAATTCTTACGATCACAGCACTAATTATCATTCTAACGTTTACAAAAGAATTAGCGCTTTTATACATTGCTGCATTTCTCGCAATCGATCTCATCGCTGTTATCTTATTAATTAGTTTTGGTGCAAATAAGGTGAGAAAAGAAACACATTTTGGAAACAAATCAGTGGATGCGACGAAAAAAGATATTTCATATACGCTATACTGGCCTGATACTTGTGCGTTCCTCATTTATGCTGCATCAATAGTTGCTATGATTTATGTTCTTCTGTGGTGATTTCTTCTTCGTCTTACATCACCTAACACCGCGTATGGGCTCGCAGCATTACCTTTGCGCCCCTCACCAAACATATTGAGCGCTGTTTGCCCATAGCCATGAGCGAAGCGAGGACCTCACGAAAAAGCCCGCCTCCACGAAGGCGGGCTCAGTTTCCGCAGCTGAGCGAATGGGTATGGGCAAACAGCGCTCAGTCCACCCTCTTCCACTCCTTACTATAGGATTTACCAAAAAAGATAACGGAAAGCTGATTGAGTATCCATTGTGCAATGACGCGCGGATAGCCAAGTTTGCGATAGCGACGAGGATCATCATACACATTGAGGGTTGGCGCTGAAACAACCTTACCAACTTTCGCAAGCCTTCGCATCAGATCATTATCCTCAGCTGCGACCAAGAGTTCATTGTATCCATGGACCTTCTCGAAAGCGGAACGACGTATAACCTGAGTCTCCCCCTTGCCCGCCCCCCAGCCCATGGCATTACAGAAACGTATCAGTAGGTTGATGAAGCCGCTCACGATACGGTCCAGGGTCGTTGCCTCATCGGGATAGATGCCAACATTCGGGATAACCGCGACAATGTCCGGATCCTGAAACTTTTTCAACATGTAATCAAAAAACTCCACTACCTTGTCAGCCTGTACTGCCGCATCAAAAAAAGCAAAAATATCGCCTGTAGCGGCGCGCGCGCCACGGTTCCGAGCCTCACCAATGGTCTCTCTGCCTTGCTTTGTCTTTACTTCTACCTTATCAACACTATCGCGCGCATACTCGACACTTCCATCAGTAGACGCGCCATCAGCAACGATCACTTCAAATGTATACTTCCCTCGCAGCACTTCGAATTGACGCAAATTGCGCTTGAAATTCTCAAGTTCATTCTTCGCCGGGATGATGATGCTGAATTGCATAGTTGCTGCGTATGACTAGCCGCTCTCTGTAGTATAATGCGCTCTGTCTTACTTGAAAAGCCGGTCGAAAACTTCTCCTCGCATACGCGAAGCGACCAGGCGCCAATCATACTGATCGGTCACTAGCCTGAGCGCGTTCTGCGTCAGCTGCTCGCGCAATGCCCGGTCCTTCGTTACACGTTTCACCTGCTGAGCAATGCTTGCAGGATTTCTTACCATACAAAACAGACCCGTAGGCTTTTTGTCAGGGTTTCTCTCGGGGTCAAAAAGGAAATCGACGATGCCGCCGACCGGCGTTGTTATGACCGGCAACCCTACCGCCATAGCCTCAAGAAATGAAACTCCCATACCTTCAGAGAGGGATGGTCGTATGAATATATCAGCGCTCTGCAAATAAGTAAGGATCTCAGCGTTGGGCACTGAACCAACAAAAATAGCGCGTTCCGATACTTTCAATTCATGGGTCAAGAGCTTCAATGACCAATCATCAGGTCCGCTACCGAGAATGACAAAATACGTCTCCGGCAATAGCGGCAAGGCACGCACCACATCATCAACCGCATTCTTCGTGACCAGACGTGAAGTGGTAACGAGCACTGTCGCATCGGAAGGTATGCCAAGCCGCCGACGCAACTCAGCTGACTCCGCTACTGAGCGCGTAGCGGCGAATGATTGCGTGTCAACGCCATTCGGTATGACCGCGACCGGCCCCTTGAATCCCATACTACGCCCAAAGTCAGCTAAATACTGAGAAATGGCTTGTATACTATTTGCCTTCGTAAAAATGCGAGTGAACAGCGGATAGACGAAACGAACGCGATGCTTAATATGATCGATCGGATCGCCTTCTTGCAAGGTAAGCAAGAATGGCACCCGAGGATAGAGCCACTTGAAAAAGAGAGCAGCGAAAGCTCCATAGCTGGCCATCATCGACCAGGTAGCGTCATAGGCCTTGCTTCGATGCAATCTGGCAGCTTTCCAGAAAGCAGCGAAAGGAAATAGATACTTATTGAAGACCAGAGGCGCTCGGCTGAGATCAGCCATGGAAGGATGCTGCGCTGTAAAACCGATGCGATGGATCGAAATATTCCCTTTAACTTCGAATCTGGGC
>CAYRBH010000012.1:0-39810 GCA_964422585.1 uncultured Gammaproteobacteria bacterium | reverse complement strand
ATCCCTGAAACCGCGTATATGTCATACGATTCGCGATAATTGACCGTTATCCAGTGGGCATACAGCTTGGCAACTCCATACGGACTACGTGGGTAAAACGGTGTATCTTCATTCTGAGGCTCTATAGCAACTTTACCGAACATCTCGGATGTAGACGCCTGGTAATATTTTATACTCGGATCAACTTGACGAATCGCCTCCAATACCCGGACAGCGCCAAGGCCCCCTGATTCTCCGGTATATACCGGCTGTTTCCAAGATTCAGCAACGAACGACTGTGCGGCTAAATTATATACTTCATCCGGCCGTACTTCATGAATTGCGTGGACAATAGAAGCTTCGTCAAGAAGATCGCCTGAAATGAGTTCTATCTTGTCGATAGTGGAAGCCAAATTAGCTCGATTCTTATGGCTACTCCTCCGCTCCAATCCAAAAACCTTATAACCCTTCTCGAGTAAAAACTCTGCTAAATACGAGCCATCCTGACCCGTGATACCAGTAATTAATGCTTTTTTCATGTTGATGCGTCACATTAATAGTTGCTAACGTTAGTAGCTTAACAGGAAATACCCGATGCTTCAACTGGCTCATTTTGTAGACGATAGGTTACCCCGTGGTTTTATAGAGAGGCGTGATCGAATGAATCCTCCGCAAGGCAGCCTCAGTATCAATAGCTATCGTCTGACAGTACCAGTCGATCGAAGCATAACGCGGCTGATTATCACGCTCTACCAAGGTCAAAGCCGTAGCTCTATCAAGTATACCTTCGCGTATCTGATTACTGCGGAAGGTGTCATTTTCAGTAAACCCTGCTACCACATAGTAGATATAGTTATAGAATGGCGCTGTACCATCCCCGATGCGCCAGGTAGTATGCGTATCCTCAGCTACTTCCCAATCATACTCTCGCAATAATACCTTGGAGATCACCTCCTCATTCCATGGTATATGATGAAATAGATAGATATAGTCATGCGGGATGAAATAGTACGAGGCGAAGGCTCCTATGCTGTCGAGCACTGAGCTATTCAAGTACCGCGGATTAACAATAAATTGCTTCGCATAGTATGCCGCGAGCGCTACCTTATCAGAGAATTTCGCCACATAAGGCGCACGGTCCAGCACCGCGGGCTTGATATGACTAAAACCGTGTTTGAAATGTGTCCGCTCCAGCTCATTCTCAGACATGATAATAGACTGCGAATGCGTCTGTTTCAATACTTGATTTGCATAATAAAAATACTGTTTGTCGCCCGCCATGAAGAGCGGAATGGTGCCTAGGTCCGGCTTCTGGAGCCAGGCAAGCACATTCTTCCGGATATTCGACCGCTTCTCGCGTATATCCGCAGAAACGATGATATGCTCCACGCCTAATGCTCCGCACATCCGCGCCTGATTGCGCCGTGCCAGATCAGTAACCATGCCCCAATCATAGGAATAGGCAACGACATGCAGGCCCAGCACCTTTTTCATATAGTACAGCCCATAGCTCGAGTCCCTTCCTCCGCTCAGGCATACGACATACTGCGCATGCTTCGGGTCCTGTGTATGCAGACGTAGCTCCGCATCCAATGATGCGGTACCACGATACTGTATGCGGACATATTTCTGGCAATAGTTGCACACGCCATTCGCATCGAAGCTGATGAATGGCATTGTTTCAGGCAACACACATCGCGTACATCGCTTCAAGCCGGCTATTGCTTGGGTGACTCGTGCATACTGAGCTCCGAATATATCTTGTAACTTCCTATGGGCAACGGAGGGGGTCGTAGCTGTTGTCTCAAGACCCTCCATGGGATGCCCCTGAAGTTCTTTAAACTGAATAGCGCGATGCATCGAGTATGTAGGGTCGGGAGCATCTGACAGCGAAGCTTCCTTGCTCAAATGGATCGAATGCATACTCAGTATTGCCGGATTTATACTATATGCTTCATTCGCTCCGATATGCTTAATGTCAGCACGTGACATAGCAAGCGAGTTGCCCATTGTCTCAATGATCTTCTCTGCGATATGAAGTTCCGAAGCGAAGAAGAGACAGGTCTGATCGGCATTAACGCAAAGGTACAGCGAACCATTATTGGTCGCTAACACAACCTCAGGACGATCATCAAACAGCATCGCCATGGACGCGGTACCACGAATATCCCGATACAGCTGCTGCAGCGAGCGCTCGAGATTTTCGCCAGATCTCAGCATATGGCGTATACTGCTCAGAGCAACCTCGGTGTCTACTTGGAACTTCCTCTGCAGATCCGGATACTGTTGCCACAATGCTGCATCATTGACGATAATACCATTATGAATACCCACAATACCATCTTTGATGACCGGCTGATTGTTATATGAATACTCCATCGAGCCGTTGGTGACCAGCCGCGCATGACCGAAACATACAAAAGGATCGTTCTTCGCACTGGAAAACTGGCTAAGCGCTTCCCGATACTCTGGCTGACGAATCAGCACTGACGCAGGCTGCGGTGAGTTATAGACGCGAATCTCAGCAGGCCCAGCGAATGCAATGCCGGATGCTTCTTTTCCTCGCGACTCAGACAACAATAATAATTCCTTCACCAATAACTGGAGAGGATAGTTCGAAGATACCCCTTGCTTTGCTAGTACGCCAATGATCCCACACATATACGCGGCAACAAGTATTGCTGCATTGTATACAGTATGTCCCTATTAGGCAAGGCAAAGGAGGGCCTCACCATGTTAGTGTGCATTATACTGCTTCAGCACCTGAGCAACTTGCCGCTCGATGGAAAACACCTTGCGAGTACGGTCATACCCTCGGGCTCCCAGTGCATGGGCGCGTGCATCATGAAGCAACACTTCTGAAACTCCGCGGGCGATCGCTTGCGAGTCAAATGCATTGACCACAAAACCCGTTTCACCGTCAATGACCGCCTCTGACGAACCGCCCAAGTTAGTACAGACCACTGGCTTCGCGCAAGCCATGGCCTCTAAGTTAACAGTCGGAAACGGATCGAGATACTGGGAAGGTACGACGATAACTGACGCACTATGATATGCTGCAACCAGATCAGGACCAGCCAGCCAATCGGTGATACGAATATACTGCTCCAGGCCCATGGCTCGCGCTCGCGCAAGCAGTACATTAGCATATGCGTCACGCTGCCCAGCAATGACAAGGGCCACTTGAGGAATACGCTTACTAATCTCCTGCAGCGACTGCAGCATCACTTCACCACCTTTCAATGGGCTGATCCGACCAGCGAACAGCATCACTTTTCTGCCCTGCACATGGAATCTTTCTATGAATACATTAGTGTCATTGGGTATTTCTTTCCAGCCAGCCACATCAATACCATTATGGATAGTGACGACATTCCGTACGCCATGCGCTAGCAAAGCATGCCGCAACGCCTCACTGACCGCAAAAATAGTTTTCACTGAGCGTAGATATCTCTTAATAAAAAAGCTTCTGAATGGATTGTATCGCAAGCGAAACCTCATGACCTGACTCTTCAGCAAGGGTTTGTAGCGGATCTCGGCTACCCCTGCTGAGCTCGTACTGCGATACACTTCACTCAACTTATCATAGTGGAAGAGCATCACATCATGCGCGGTCAGAAATACGCGATTAGTATACTTACGCGCCCGAGCAAGACATGCGTAGGACAGATGATAGTGGACATTATGCGCATGCACGACATCAGGTTTGAAAGCAGCCATGAGAGCGTCGACCTTGGTGACCGTTTGCGGATTATACAAAGAAAGGTAGTATCTCCACCGCACATGGTATGAGCTATAGATAGAATGGATGGTCAGGCCATCACGCTGGATACTCCCCGCTTGCTCCGGCGTACCGACTCGACAGATCACCGCGACTTCGTGCCCCGCCCGTACCATACCGCGAGCCAGGGATTCAGCTACCTTACCAGCACCACCGAAACTCTGCGGCGGGAAGTCATCACTGAGAAATAAGATCTTCATTTCTTTTTGAATACAAAACACCAACCGATCGCATGCTTGCGTGAGGCCTCGCTCATGTCATGCGCATCGCGAAATACAGCATACTTCCCGTACACCGAGAGGTACTTGCCAATGACTTTCGAGAATAATCCTTCACGATACAATGCATAGCGATCAATGAGGTGCCGAATGAAAAGCTGCGCCCTGACGGCGCGATAGCCTCCACGCTGCAATTCCTCTATGCATTCCATACCTGCTCCTTCAAATATGCTCCTGATCCCATACTGCGTATATCTGAAATAATCCCGAGGCGCTTCGTGGATCTCATTCATTTGAGGCACGGTAATAAGGCAAGTACCAGTAGGCCGCAATACGCGCCGCAACTCAGCTACAGCCATGAATGGATTGGGGACATGCTCCAACACTTGTGTACATATGACCGAGTCAAAAGAGTTGTCAGGAAAAGGTATATCCTCGATACGACCGACGACATCAGTATTCTCAGACTTAACATGATCCATAGTAATATACTTAGAGTATGAGAACAGAGACTTATAGCGTGCATAATCTCCGGCACCCACATCGAGCACATCGCCATGGACATATGATGCTACCGATCTGAGTTGCTGCTTCAATAAATACCTATCCGGTTGGAATATGTACATAGCGACTATTTCTTAATGCCGACAATGAAGACATTAGCGTACACATTCTTACTCGCGAATAATCTGTCGGTAATACGGCCTATAGCTTGGATGCCCCGGGTGACTATCCGAGCGAATCGGCCCGCCTCTCCCTGATAAGGAGAAAATAATGTGAATCTGATGAACTCAGAAAAAACTGTTCCGATCTTCCCATATGGTCGGCACTCCACTACCTCGAAACCGCTGTCCTGCATGAGGGTTCGCAAACCTTCTGTGGTATAGCGAAAATAATCATGCGGATCTGCATGATAGGGCACGAGGAAAGGGGCAGATAGCATACAGACACCACCAGACTTCAACACGCGATTGATCTCCTGCAGCATACGCCATGGCCTCGGTACATGCTCTAACACTTGCGTCGATACCACGGTGTCAAAAGAACCGTCAGGAAATGCGAGATGCTCCACATCACAGACCACATCGATATTCTTGCCAGGGATCATATCGCATGTCGTATACGCGCTCACCTGCTGTTTTATAATGCCTTTGTACTTCGCATTACCTGCGCCAACGTCAAGAAGGGTTCCCTTGAAATACTGCCTACAATGCTGAATAACTTCGCGTGTCGTATATAGTTGTTCCATAGCAGTTACTATGATGCGTTCATCGGTTGCTTAATGACGCTATCGAAATACTTCATAAAATAAATATGACATACGATGGCAATAGCAAGAGAATCAGCGATACTAGACCAGATCATACCCCCTACACCATACTGCATAATAATGAAATATATGATCGGGGTACTGACACAAAAATTTACGATATTGATAATGACTGCCACTCGTACCTTCTGGATGGTCCGGAATAAAGCGCCTATGCCGGTCGAAACAGCTGCTATGATAGCATATAGCATCAGGGCTGGCACCAGCTGCACCACCGGAGCAAATGCTGCGCCATAAAAAATAGACACCAGCGGGCCGGCAAGAATGATGAATGGCAGAACCGCTAAGCATGCCAGGGCTGTCGAGATGATCGTGGCGCGATAAAAATCACGCTTCAGGAAGGATATACCATATGATAATGACTTGGGGAGCTGCGAATTCAAAAGTCGTGCGACTGGTTTCAGGAGCAGGATAGAAAGCGACGTATAACTTAATGCCAACTTATAGAAGCCTACTTCTGAGTGCGTGACGGCTGCCGCTAAGAACACCACCGGCAGCGTAGAACTGATATTCGACAATGTCTTATCCAATGAGGCATTGAAACCGAACGCTATATAATGCCCCGAGCTCCTTTCGATCGAACGTGAGTAGACCGTTCTCATCGAGGGGAAAAGCTGATCTCCACGCATCAGCTTCCGATATAATACATAACCGATGCAACACATTATGACTGATGCGACGATAGTGCCCCACACATATCCGGTGATGCCATAACTGAGCAGTACGAACAGGATCGGTATAACTATGAAAAATATTTTCTCAATAATCTCAAGCACCGTCAGCTTCTTGATCTTACGAGTCGCTTCAAGCATCACTTTCAAAATACCAAAGACAGCCCCGAGTATATTCTCGAAGAGCAGTAGACGCGTCATGATACCAATATAGGAGCTATGGTAAAGGTTTGTCGAGAGATAGGGTGCTATAACGATCGCAAGAGCGGTCAAGGGCAAAAAAACGAAAATGAACATCTTGGCTACATAGCCGACGATATTTTCTATTTGTTCGCGATTCTTCTCTACGTAGGCGCGCGACAAAAAGGTGGTGACCACATAGTTCGCTCCGCTCCAGTCAGCGAAACTACCTAACAAGGCCGTGAACGAAAAAATAATGGCATAGACACCATACTTCTCAGGACCAAGGATCCGCGCGAGTATGACCGACGAGATGAATGACAGGCCGGTGATAGCAATGGTACTGAATTGCAACAAAGCAACATCTTTGAAAAAAAAGCTGCGCTTCGCTCTTTCAATATACTCCTTCACTGTTCGTGCCATACTCTCTACTACTAATATATCTGATACAGAACCGACTGTATTCCATGCTCCTGATCAGTTGTCGTGAAGACTGCGGGAAAAAGATTTGGATTATCTCGAGCTATCTGATATAAGGTATTGTGCGCATTAATGTAGCCAGTGTCAAACTGCTCATAGGCAGGCAGAGCCTCATCACCTTCATAGATGAGATACTTTATCTTCGCGGCCTTCAAAACATCACGAAGCTCGCTCGCTGATCTCGCCTGCTCAATGCCTAAGTGGGTGATATAGTTGAAATTGAAGGAGCGGAACGTCACCACCGGGAAACGCATATTCCACACATAGTAGGACGGCGATTCAGTAATAAGATAGAAATCACGACTGCCTTGCTCTCGTCTATCGATCTCACGCGCGATCTTATCCTGGGTAGCATAGACACGCGAGACAGAGTTAAAGCTTAATCCCCCATTCTGCGCGGCATAGACCACTGACTGCCCCCACGTAACGGCAAGGACACCTCCGACAACGACTATCACCAGCGCTCGCGCGCTGAATGCTGATATTCTTTTCCAGATCAAGAGTAGTGTCAGTAGGACCAAGGCGATGATCAATGGCCACGTCGCCACCCAGCTTTTATTTTCAATGAAACGTAGATGCAGAATGCCGATACTCAGTAAGGACAAGATACTAAGACGTGCCTGCTCTACGGTAAGCCTGGCCATACACATAAGCACAACCACAACGAGCGCCACGAGCCACCTATAACGCATGATGAGGTTACACAGAGGCAAAAGCGCTCGGAAGAGATGCTCTACACTCGCGATATACTGACTAGTCGACTGGGTCAGCTCAATACTGAATGATGCTATGAGCAGCACTAGAATGAATGGCAGCAGCGCTATGGTCTTCTTTTCTTTCGCAATATAATGAATGCCATACACCGTCAATACTCCGATGCAAGGATAAAAATATCTTGTCGCCGATGTTTCGCTAAAAAAAATCGACGAAATAGCTCCTAATAATATAACCATCACCGCGAGGTAGTCGAATCGTTTTTCTCTATACAGTGCCCACATGCCAAGCAACAGGATGGGCAGTTCAAAGGTCAGATGCGTAATCACGAAACGTATTTTAGCGGCCAGGGTTAGTGAAAGGGATCCTAAGAAATGGGAATGCGCCTGATACAAAGCATACGGACCTCCAAACACAGAAGAGAACAACGGAAAGAAGGGCGAGTGATAGACGATGCAATTACGTATGATCCAAAGCAGGAATGGAAAGCTTGCGAAGCAAAGCAGCAATAACTTCTGCATCTTCTTCTGTGACTGTAGCCAGAGAACGGCAAAAGGTAAACATAATACCAGCGAAATATAGCGTGTCAGTAGTGCCGTGCACAGAGCAAGCGTAAGTAAAATGAAATCACTATCTTTCTGCGAGTCACGATATCTATCCGCATAAAAAAAGAATGCCGTGAAGAAAAAAAGTATCGGCGCTTCCTCAAGAATATTCCAACTCCAAAAGGCCACTAGTGGCGCGCATAAAAAGATCAGCAAGGCCCATCGTTGATAGACCGCTGCTATATCCCATGATCGCAACCATCGCATCATGAAAAAAAGCGTACCCAAGGTGAATACGATCGGCACCCAGCCATAGAACCAGGCTGATGCACCAAAAAACAAACCGCTACTTAGCATAATAGGCAAAAACGGCTCACGGGCGGTAGCTCCATCCTGCGTCCGGATGAACGGCACGATCGTATGATTCTCAACCATGCTCCGCGCATACGGCAGCCAATAGGCAGGTCCATCGCCCGTATAGAATCCCCTCAGGAACATGACTCCAGATAGGAAAAAGAGTGTCACTATCGCTATCAGCACATAGCTCATAGGAAAGGTAATCCTACCAGTGATCAATCCATAGAGCGCGATACCAATGAGTAGTCCATAGATCGGTAGCATGATCCATGGTATAAAAAAACCAGCGAGCAGTAAGGGAATGCTTACAGCGCAGAGCAGCCAACTTATCACGAGAATATAATCAGAGCTATCACAGCGCAGTGCAGCAAGCATCTTTCTCATATGGTTCATCGAAGGCGTCGACGAATCTCAGCTATCTGATCAGCTATGACCCCAAAGAAAAATATGATGATCCCGATAGTAAAAAGGAAGTAGGTTGTTTCCTTGAAAACCCAATTAAACACGATCACATTATAGATGATCGACAAGGTGCCGAGGGCAATACAAATTCCCGAAAGTGTGATGAATAATCGGAGCGGCGAAAATAATACAATGAGCCGGCTGATCAGCATCAGCGTCGAGAGCATATCGCTCCATTTGACAGTGCTTGTCCCGGTACGCTTATTGATAGCTATCGGCACATAGGTCACTTTGTAATGATTCTTCAGAGCAGCTATGGTGATAGTCGTACTAAGCGAAAATCCATCAGGATACAAATTGATAAACTCCTTGAATAATTCTTTTTTGACTAAACGAAGGCCCGAATTCAGATCAGGTATATGCGCGCCACTCAGATATTCCGCGACCTTGCGAATAAGCATCTTGCCAGGCTGACGTATGAACGGGCCCTTATACCCTTCACGAGCGCCAACGACCATATCAGAGTGATCGGCTTCCTTCAGCATGGAGGCTATATACTCTGGCTTATGCTGCCCATCAGCATCATAAAAGAGCAGCCAGTCATAGGCTGCTTGCGAGGAACCTGTTTTCAAAGAAGCTCCATAGCCGCGATTGATCTGATGTCGAATGACCCGAACCGGATGCTTCGCCAGTCGTTCCGGGGTGGCATCAGTTGATCCATCATCGACGACCAGTATCTCATACTGCACGGTGATGGTCTTGAGATATGCTATGAGCTCATTGAGCGTCCGATCGATACTCTGCTCTTCGTTGAAACAAGGAATGATTATTGAAAGTTGCATGCTCTTTTGAGAAATAAAAAAATCAAAATGCATCGAAACTGTAACATTTCTTCAGTGTAACGTCAAGATACTAAGGCTTATAACTAAAGATAACTGTATGCTGTCCTCGGCTTATCGGAACCGCCATGTAGATATAGTTCGCACGCATAATAGCCACTGGATTGCCATCGACCGTAGCATGCCAACCTGGCAGCCAGGCCTCACCAACAGAAAGATAGCCTTGCTGAGAAGCATCAACTACAAAAGCGCGCCTATCTCCGCTGATCTGAGGAGTAAGCTCTTTGAACACTCCTCCACTCTGAGTACTAGGGGTTGTAACAGTCCCTGACTCAAGTAGCAGTATATGATCGTGAACCGCTGTGCTCAACTGGCGAGCGATGCTATCTATAGTATCGTTACTGAAGGACGCCGTACTGACCTGATCAGTAAAAAAGTAACGCGGCACCGCATTAGACAGCGCATAGACATAGACATCACCCTCACAATTCGGTAGGGACTCATGATACAATTCTTGGAATCCAGCATCAGCGATCTGATACGGGGAAAGTATATACTGCACATTCATGAGCCGTAATATATCGGCACGCTTAATGAATTCCTGCACACGATCAGCGATCGGGATATGTTCAGCCGAGAGCAAGCTACCGACGGTCGCGCGTTCAGAGCCTGCATAGCCGAGAAGCTCAGCTATCCGAGCAGGCATGAAATTCTCATAACCATCTGCCGACTCGAGTCCATACTGTATATTCAAATTCGGTACGACAAGCGCTTGTTCGAGCGCGAGATGGTCCTCTGGACTGCTTGCTGGGCACGCAACTACCAGCCGGTCATATTCGGCGATTCCTGCAAAAAGAGAAAATATCCTGAAAGGAGTATCGCTCGCATGAGCATTCTTAATCGCAGCCACAGAAGCTGGCTCGGACTCTGCAAGTGCGCGAGGCACAGTCACATAATAAGAAGCATATACAGCCGCGCTATTCATCACCACAATGATCGCGAATATAGTAAGCCATTGCTTTTGTGGCATTCGAGATCGGGATGTCAAAAGGAAGAGCGTCGCCGCTACGAATATGACGCACAGGAGGATCTGGATATTCGTCAGAGAGAACGCATCCAATGTCCTATATACATACTGATCAATCAATGCTCGGTAATGTTCAGGATCGAGATGTGCTGTTTGGGCATATCGATATTTGAAAAAGAAGTCAGTGACTATATGCTGTAGAGTGTCCGTGAAGCATAAGCGTACTACCGTGCATATGCTTATGATAGGCAGCAGAAACCACAGCGCTAGTTTTCTGAACAACACAGTCAGTTTCTCAAGATCGCTAGAGAACTCCGCTGTGATTAATCGCTCAAGGGCGAAGCCGACCACGATCGCGGCAGCGAAATCTCCAATGAACATGAGCCTGTTCAATTCACGAAAAGAGTTCACTAGTGGCACATACTGTATGAGTAGACCCAGTGGTGAATAGTATATCCCTGCACCAAGCGATACAAAAAATAGTATGACATAGAAACGTGCTGTAGGCTGCAGTTCCTTATACTTTAGTGTGGCAAACACTAGCAAGACAAAGGGAGCAATGCCGATATACAGGTTCGGCGCAGACGCTGGGAGAACGGGTATCTGCCAAAAAGGGACTACATATTGAATGAGGTCCTGAGGCATATACCCTCCAACGAATACTTCTGAAAGCGACACGCCATGAGCACGCGCTGTTTGAGAATTGAATGAAAGCGTCGCTCCTATCTGCGACCAACCCACGAGAGCTGAAATACCAAAGATGCAAAACAACCTTACCAGTGCAGCAAGCGCAGTCCGGCGATCAGTAGCCCATAACGGTTTGACGCAGAACCATAGATAGTAGATGAGTATACAGCTATGAATATATACAATGAACTGTACATGCCCTGATAACCAGCCGATACCAAGCACTGAGCCTATCCCCAGGGTATACCAGATACGCTGCTTACCCTTGCGGAGTTGCTCAATACCACACAGCGCGAATGGCAAAATCCAATAGTAGTTAGTATTCACTATCACTGTCGCCCACATCATCAACTGTGCCGAGAACGTAAAGACCGATGCCGCTATGACTGAAGGCAGATGCGAAATCTTGAGCATTCGGGCATACACATAGGTACCTATATATGCCAAGATAACATTAACCAAAGTCAGCAAATGGTAGGTCTGGAACACACCCAACACCTTGAGAAGCGGAGCATATACCGGATAAAACCACGAGGCATCTGCGGCGGTATATGAAGGAAAGCCTGAGAGTAACCAGGGGTTCACGAGTACAGATGACCGCGCAAAGAGCTTAAAGGACTGATAGAAAAATAGATACGCGTCGCCATTGAAAAAGATTCTATCCCGGAATAGAATGTCACGGAATATAAACAGCACTGCTGCAATAGGCAACAAAAAAATGACCAGCGCATGCCATCTGTTCAGGGCTCTATCGTGATCGACGGATCTCTGCATATCATTTCTTAAAGATACCTAAGAAGCTCACACCGAATGGCAACTTCACCCCATGCAGGATCATGGTATTCTCGAGTTTTAGTACCTTCTTCAAAAGTCTATTCACTAGAGTCTCTTTGTTGCGGATGGTTACTATTTTATTCTTCGTATGCTTTTTAACCTTGAGAAGCAGCGCATAGGGAATGAACATAAAAAAATTCCAGTAACTGAAAACTGTAGGTCGTAGCTGCGCCGATCGTCCTAGTTCCAGGACTTGAGACTTAGTATATCGAGTGACGTGTTTATTGAGCACATCTCGCTCGCTCCATAAGGCTGTATAGGCGGGCACGAAGACAATGAGCGCGCCATTGGGCGCGAGTAGCTCTTGCCATCGCTTCAGCGCCTCAGATGGGTGAGCCAGATGCTCCAGTACATCAGAAGCAATGATCAAATCGAAAGAAGCATCTGTCTGGGTACGGACATACTGAGCATCGTCAAGCGCTACAGCGGTCAAACTCCTCGACTTACAGAAAGCTATTGCCTCAGGTGAAAGATCGATCCCGGCGATATGCGTATACCCTCGTTGTTGTAAATAGCTCAGCAAGCCTCCCCCGCCGCAGCCGATATCAAGTATACGGGTCATGAGCGGGAGCTTGTTCTGCTTCAGATAGCGATACACAAAATCTTGCCGGGCCTTGAACCACCAGTTCGTATCTTCAGCTGAATGATAAATTGATTCGTAGGTCTTATCCATATACCTCTCTAGACAGATACACAAGCTACTGCAGTGTATACACCGAGACTCCGCCGATCTCGCCATGAGAAACGATACCGTGAATAGAATCGCGCAGCGCCGGCTCCAAGCTCTGCGTAGATACTATCACATCAAGACGGTACTGTAACAGCTCTGATCTGAAATCTTGGTTATAAAAACTTCTGTAGGCGGTGTTCAATGAACGTAGGTAGCCCTGAAAATCAGTCAATGGCACATCAGAAAATTTTTGCTCTCCAAAATAATCTTGTAAATTTTTTGCCAAATAACTCCTCGCCTCTCGCTCATGACTGAGCATATAGGCTAAGGCATTTTCTGGGGTAACGCCTCGCAATCGAAGCAATACGAAGTAATTATGCTCAAAGCGTGTTTGTAGATCCGGCGCATTGATAAATCGATAATTCGAAGTATACACATTACAGTGGCTGAACGCGGGGATGAGGGCATTCAGATCATCATCAGCGCCTTCTCGGGTTACTACCACGCAATCAGGCTGAGCGTTCGCATCAAGCCATTGGAATAAAACGGCATAGCGTTGCTGGCTAACTACGGTCGGCATCCAGTACGTATATACCCGAGCTTCCACCGTAACCGCATAGCAGAGGCTGGCAAGGGGAAGAACGCATATGCATGCGCCAATAATAAGTAACCGAATTTTTTTCAAAAGCCCCATCTGCAATGATACATATACACCGACATACCACATGACCATAAGCACCGGGATGGTATACTGAACAAAATGAAATGGCCAAATGGCTCTACCCGTAATGAGCTGCTGAACGAACACCGCAAAGCTGCCAAGCACAGACGCGATGAGCAGCAATGTCCGGGAATCGCGTAACATCCCACTACCACCACGACGATACCAGGTAATGCAAGCTAGAGCCGTAGCTGCCATAGTTATAAGAACGAACTTATTCAGTATGATCTGATGCGTGAAGAAAAAGCCGGTCAGATTCGCACCAGTCTGATACGAGGAGCTGCGCATCACCGTATAGAGCATATACCAGTAGGGGCTCGCCAATACGAACCCAAAAGCCCCCAGAATACTCGCCCGTCGAGCTGCGCTGTATTGATGTGTTATCAGCAAGAAAGCGATGAGTAGCACTGTAATGGTGGCCGCTAAACCCCAACTGAAGAAGTATGACGCGAACATGAAAGCGAGCGATGCTGAGCCAATGAGTAACGGAACCCAGGCCTGGGATATTCTTTGTTTCACTACCACATTGAGAGAAGCTAGGTAGGTAAAAAGCGCGACAGCTCCTGTGATAGGGTTCACTAGCCTTCCCCAAATCAAAGAATCTGTAGGCGTGACAGTACCACCCAGTACACCTAGAGCATGTCCGAGATCGACTAGGTCATAGCCTGCTACGACTACCAAGCTAGTCGCAGCTGCGAAGAAGCGTGCAGCGGCGGTCCGTTCATGAATAAAAGTAAGGAAGCACCAGTATACCGCTACTGCGAGCAGGCCAGGGAAAATAAACTTACTCGCGACAATGACATCAATCAGGCGAAATCCGAACACGATGACAGGCAGCGCGTAGAGCCACTCTCCTGTCGGCGGCATGAGCGGCAGCTGATTTTTATATTCAAAGAACACGGGAGAGCCAAGTAGCGGATGCCCGTCGAGAATGTCATGAATACGAGCGATATAGGTCTCTTCATCGCCAGTAACCATCATGGGAATTCCATGATAGGCAGGACCAAGCTGCAGTATAGAAGCTATATAGGGCACACCATAGAGTATGGCGCAGAGAGCAGCTATGGTGACAGGAAGCCAATACCGCTTCATTATATGAGATACTGAGAATCTGGTAGTACCTTGATCCATAGATATTATGTTTTAGTCAGCAGTAGATGGAAGGTGTCGAAATACCAGGACCGAAGCATATGATATGCCAATGGGATAACGGAACGGATAGAGCTAGCCTGAAAGCGTTTCACTACTTTTTGTTCACGTATATCCATGGCCCCGAAGCCGACCGATCTGCATATCTCAACGATACGATCATAGCGATAATAATGCATATCTCGTAAACGCTGATGCCCTGCTGCTTGGGTGTACTCCTTATGTTTGTCAAATAGGGACAGATACAGATCGCTCACTGAACGCGGTAGCCAATTCACGCCATAGAGATGAAAGTGCGGGTCCTTCAATCCATAGCGATTCGGAACGCTCATATAGCAGAGACCTCCTGGCGCGAGGACCCGATAGACCTCCCGCAAGGTTAGCAGAGGGTCAGCAACATGCTCGATGACTTCAGCCATATTTATGAAATCAAATGACCCGTCCTCGAAGGGCATATGCTCCGCTGCACCCTGCTGCACCGTGATCGCGACCTGTTTTTCTTTCGCGAGCGCAAGAGCTTCTTCGATATAGAGTGGATTATACTCCAGACCGACGACGGTGACCCCGCGTGATGCCGCATCGACCAGGAACTCTCCCCTGCCACAACCAAGATCCAGTATCCTCCGCTTTGGTATATCTGGGATGGTATCTGCAAGATGATCGAAATGTGTCTTCTTCATGGCATGGGCAGTGAATAGCACTAGTGCCTACTATTTCTTCGCTCGGACGATCCATCCGGTCTTATTCGGTGGCGCGTATACCTGCGCGTCGCGAAACAGTGTAACTAATGCCAATGCCTCGTCTTTCGAATAGTACCGTGCGATCTCTGGAAGCAACTGATCAAATAGTATGCTGTGCAAATGCGAGAATGAGAATGTTTTTAACTGTTGGAAATACGGCTTCCGGACCGGAAACAGGTGTATCCAGAGATAGATAGGCACACTGCAGAAATAGGTGACCACATGCAATACGCGAAGGTTCATCCAGCTCGTAACATATTTCCGTATCGGATCTAATATCTTCAGCACCCCTTCATAACCAACGCTCGAGTAAACCCATAACAATATCTCCCCTCCTGGCTTCAGAGCTTCATAGAGCTCACGCATAACGATGTCGGGATGTTTGGTGTGATGCACAACGCCTATGGAGAATATAAAATCGAATTCATCCTTCCAGGGGAGATCCTCCAGATCGAGCTGAAAGATCTCGACATTGGGGAATTGTTTCAAAGTCTCACGCGCTGCTTCGACTGAACGAATATCATGATCACAGCCCACCAATGAGGCTGCTCCCCATTCCAAGCACCAGAAACTATTGCGACCCATGCCACAGCCAGCATCGAGTATCCTTTTCCCTATATAAAAATCCTTTTGTAAAGGGCTGGTCCAATTCAAAAATTGGTCACGATACTGATCACGATACTCCGGTTTGATACTATTATACTTTTCCCATTCGAAACCAAAGCGATCTTTCATTGTATGCATAAAGTACTCTTATTTTTTAGCTACATAGTACAACACCGATGCGAGATGGCTCGCTAACTTCAATCGATGCGTGAAGATATCAAGTATTTTGATAGGAAAAAAGATGAAGATACTGAGATTCATGAGTATCCAGAAGAGCTTCTCATTATTGAATGAGAATATAAGCGCGAACAGGTAGCAGGCATAGGCGCTGAGCGCGGAAAAGGGACCAGCAAGAATACCCTTTTCGACCTCTGAAAGATTGACGGATGTTAACTTCTGCTGAAAACCGGACAGGGTCCACCGAGAGAAATCAACCGGAGAAGAGTGGAATGGATAAAGAAATGGTATTGAAAAATATACGAGGCCACCAGGGCGTAAGAGCCTGCGTACTTCAGCAAAGAGCAGATCAACGCTTTCTACATGCTCTACAAGTTCGTCGCAGAGGATCATATCGACTGAGGCGTCAGCAAGGGGCACTGTACACACATCAGCAACTATCGACACGCCGCCATAGGGAAACATATCGACATTGATGATGTTCTCGCCAAGCACCTTTGGTCCAGATCCGAGATTCAGGACTGTCATGCCATCACGATAATATTTCTTCAAAAAACGGCGCGCGGTCAAGCCTGTGAAAAGCGCCGGACCGAAAAAAGTAGCGACAAAATAGTATAGTCGCGGGAAATGTTTGTAGAAATTGCGCAGCCGTGCCTCGAAACGTTCATCCTTTGGCTGGCTCTTCAGAAAAAAGTATTGATTGCCCCTCTGCGGGTAGCTAGCGCCGCATGCAGTGCACTGCAAGGCCTCAGGCTGTGCCTGTAATGGCCCTGCACATGCTATACATCGCCATTGAAGTGCAGACTTGACGCTCATACTGATTGTTTGATCGTGCAACGGAGTCAAATTGATTAGTACGACCAGCTGAAAAAATAGCTCAGGGTATGCTCCACGAGCGACTACCGCTCCCCTACATATTCAGCGTATCTTTTATATTATAAATCGGCCTACCTGAAGTTTCATAGTAATTGCGCGTCATCATCTCAGCCACCAGGCCCATTAAGATCAGCTGGACGCCGACGATGAAGAAGAGCGCGGCGAAGAGCGGCAAAGGCGTCGATATGAGGCTGGTATTGTCGAATATCTTCCAGTCTATAGCGAGCCCACCAGCGATACCCGAAACGATAAGGCTCCAGACGCCGAATTTACCGAAAAAGTGCATCGGCTTGGTCGAATAGCCGATGAGGAATTTCACCGTGACAAGATCCAAGATGACGCGGAAAATGCGGCTCATCCCATACTTGGTCTTGCCAAAACGCCGCTTATGATAGCGAACCGGTATCTCAGTGACGCGAGCGCCTTGCCATGCCGCGAATGCTGGTATATAGCGATGCATCTCGCCATAGAGTTTCACATCCTTCAAAACAGTATGCCGATAGGCCTTCAAAGTACAGCCATAATCATGCAGCGTCGTACCGGTGATCTTGGAGATGAGTATATTAGCCAAGAGCGAAGGTATTTTCCGAGAAAGCCGCTTATCCTGCCAACGCTCCTTGCGCCAACCAGAAACCACATCGTAGCCCTGAGCGAGCAAGGCGAGCAGCTGAGGTATATCCTCGGGATCATTTTGTAAATCAGCATCCATGGGCACGATTACATCGCCTTTCGCAAAGTCAAAACCAGCGGCCATCGCCGCTGTCTGGCCATAATTCCTCCGTAAGTTGATAACCTTCACCCGACGGTCACGAGGCGCCAGTTCACGAAGGCGATCAAGGCTAGCGTCAGATGAGCCATCATTAACCATGATAATCTCCCAAGGAAAACCCTGGGAGGCAAGTATCTTTTCGTACAGAAAGGGGATATTTTCCTCTTCATTATAGATAGGAACTACGATTGAGATCAGATTAAAAACTTCCGATTTTTGCTGTTCTTCAGTCATTGACATACGAAATATACTAACAAGAATAGATTATTTTGTCTATGCGTGAGTGCTATATAGTAGCTTGCTTATTCGCTCTGCGCGAGCATACCAGTAATACTTACTGATATCACGGTGAAAACGCTTCCCCAACGGTATCTCCTGGATGACACGGCATAGGTCCTGAGCATCATCAGGACGGAAAAACCAAATACCCTCATACTGATCGCCTATCTCCCGAAGCGATGGCAGATCGCTTATGACCAGCGGCGTATCAGTCGCTAAATATTCGAAGAGCTTCAAGGGTGAGGTGTAGAGCCGCGATATATCTTCTCGTCCGCTATTCGGCAATACCAAGATATCCGCGATACTGTAATAACGCATGACTTCGCTCTGCTTCACATATGGCCTAATCTCGACGGATGCCGTCCTCGTGCCAAGGATAGCACGGATCCGGTCCAAATTATCTCCAGTGCCTCCGAGAGCAAGGCTGTGATACTGAGCGGGAAGATCAAGGGCGGCATGCACATAGGTATCAACCCCTTTCCAAGGAATGAACGATCCAGCATAGAGAACAATGGCGCTATCGACAGGCAGATGCATTTCCCTACGAAGAGTAGCAATTGCTTCAGGCGCCAGAGCGGGCAAAGAGGCGCTTACCCCATCATGTTCAACGACGATCTTATCAGATGGGATACCGCGAGCGATAAGCGCTTCACGCAACCCATTACTAATTACGATAATCTTCGAAGATCTGCGGAAGATACGCCTATACAAAAAGAAAGCATGTGCGGGAATCGTATGCACTTCATAATAGAGGCGGTTGCTTACAAAAAGAGCAAGCATGAATGCCGTGAATTGATCGCGAGTATAGATGGGACCACTATATCGACGAGAGCGAATAGTACGAAGAGCTTGCGCTGCGAAGTGTAAGCTCTGTATCAAGAAACCAAAAAAGGGAATTTTACCTGTCAGATCCCAAACAGGGACATAGGTAACCTGCAGTTCATTCTGCAACTGATAGTATGCTTTGATAGTTTCCTTAATGAAGGGGCGTTTCGGCAACACAAGTTCCAATGAGATGCCCGCAGAGACGAACGCATCGCACATGCGGGCGACTTGCAGACCATGAGCTTTTTCCGTCGGCATTCTGAAATTCGCGATATAGAGAAGTGATTTTTCCATTGACATGAATGTTGATCAGTGACTAACTCGCTGATACTAGCAAAAAGAAAATGCAGTGTCTAGGAAGTAGCTCAACGATAGTGCAGTTCGTAGATAGCGACCGTCGGACCAAGTCTCTGCAGAGTGAAGAAGATCCAATTGGGTTGATAGAAATCCCCAGGGACATCATAGGCTTCCGGTGCCGCAGATTGTCTGAACTCCGCGATCAGGGTACTACCAGCCTGTAAACTATACTCTCTCCCCGACAAATCATCCGTATTCCAGTACTGTAGAATAGCATAGCGCGGATGTACCTTGTCCAGATAGTCACTCAAGGCGTCCAAGGAATCATCTTTCCAAAAATGTATATTCGTATACTCCAAGGCTGTCGCTGGTGACCCGACACTCGGATGCTGCAAGAGATAGCGCTCTACGGTGTCCAAAGAGGCGATGCTTTGCTCTTGGGCAAGACTTGCGGAGGTACGCTCTGCACTGATATTCGGTGAGGAAATGATCATGCTTGCCTGAGCATGTTCTTCCATCCAGTGCAGAGCGAGCGATCGTGTATCCTCCTGGAGCAGTAGCCAGTCGAAGCGTAACACGAACATAAGCGCTATCGCTATACAGAGGTATGCGAACAGGGCGCCACGAAAGGCGTAGCGCTCCACAAGCCAATCGCAGGTAGAGCCAGCGATGAGCGCTAGTGCTGGGACGCAGAAATACATATAGCGTGGAGCCATGTGATAGAAGAGATAGAGCGCGATAATATACATCGCGCAGACAGCAAAGATAGTGATCGCGCTACGTCGATACCGACGAACAAGAATAAGACCAAGCAGCGCTAAGATGATCAGTATCGGCTCATGCTGAGCTAGACTGGTAACACCGCTAGCGAAGGTTGCAGCGCCATCGACAAAGGATTTCGTTGCGGTGATAGTACCATCTTTACTATAAAATTGGTGGATGAGGTCCTGATAGTTCAGGCTAACGATGAACGAAGTAGCGATGATAAACACGACACTATTAATGAGAATAAAGCTGAAAAACTCCTTGCCGAGTAAGTTGCGTTTTGCGAGCACGATACCAGCAGCTACCAAGTGCCCGAATGCGACAACATAGGTCACACCCATACCAATGGCGGCAAGCACCCCTGTAAGCCAGCGGGGAATATCACGGCGCATGATAGAACGAAGCAACACATAGAAGGTCGCATACATTATGAAGGTCGTCGTTGACCAGTGCCGCATCCAATGGCTCAGGTTAACGCCAAAAAAACTAGTAGCAAGGAGCAGGGCCGAGAAACGTGCCGTGCGCTTGGTATAGAGCAGGCTCGCTAGAGCATACGTTATTCCAACAAGTCCGACATAGCTCAAGACACTTACGAAACGCGCGGCAATCCATATACCCGCAAGGTGCAGCATCAGGTACTGCTGCGTTGCAATAATGGAGCCACCACTCAACGCTACACGGACGATGAATACCGGCGCTGATGCGATAAGGATGGCATAGGGCAATAGCACGGGATAATAGAGCAGCTCAAAATAACTAGGATGCAATGAAGGAATAAAGGTATGATGTATCAGCATCGTCAATGCGCCACCTATCAATGACTCTTCATCACCGATAAGGTGCAGCGGCAATCCATACCCTATGCCTATGAGCGCAAAGAGCGCGGCTGCACAGCACGCCAGCATAATGAAAGGATCCTGCCTACTGAGCATATGACTGATTTTCGATTTCATAGTAATGCTTTCCACTGCTGCTCTGCGTCTGCATACCAGGACCGGACACGAGCATGCAGTTGTAGCGGATCTACAGGCATCTGAAGTAATTCATGGATAGCACGGACACCTTCTTCGGGCGACTCCGTGACATAGCGGATGGGTAACCCCTCGCATATGCGCTCGGTCGCGTGTGATCTCTTGGTGACTACCGGCTTACCGCACGCGAGATACTCATATATCTTATTCGGCACGACCCGGTCTACTTTATCGCTCGTACCAAATAACCCCAAGCCAATATCTGCGGTCTGAACATATCCGGCGAGTTGCTCATAGGGAACCATTGGCAAGAAGACCACCGTACTCAAGCCCGCGTTCTTCACCTCTCGTTGTAGCGCACGAGCGTCTCCTCCGCTCCCAAGTAAATGAAATTCTATGTTCTTCTCTCCCTGCATGAGCGTTGCCATCGCAATGATATACTGAACATTATGCAGTCGGGAATACTTACCGTGCCACCATATGATCTTCTTAGCAGAAGATGTTTTCGACGCTGGCACGAAACGCTCGATATCGGTCACTACAGGCACGACACGTACACTATCACGCGACAAGCCGAACTGTTGTTTTATATAATCGGCATGTTCATCCGTATCTGCTACTACGACCGAAGCCATATGAAAGGCCAGCCAATCAATGCACCAATAGTACCATGCCTTGAGCGATCCTTCTTTGACTGAAGCTCTATCAAAGACATAGGTATCATAGAGCGAAATGAATGCATCAAAGATGATGGGTTGTGCCGAAAAGAGACGCGCTATGATGCAAGCCACATGCCCAGGGAAGCCGACGACCACAGCATCGTACTCCGTTTGTTTGTTCAAGGACTGGATAAGCCGTATATATTTACCTAGACCCCTCCCCTGCTCATTAATCTCGACCACCTGCGCCACCGATCTGGTCCAGCGTAAGAGCAAGCGATTACGAGGATAGCCCGGATTGTAGGTTCCAAAAAAAACTATCTTCTTCATTTCTTTTGAGCTAACACGATGAACTGGAATGCGAACAGGCCTGGGCTGAGTAGCCTCTGCCAGCGATGCAAGGCATTCGGATGCAAGAGATGCTTGGTCGCGACGACTTTGAAGCCATGTTGTTCAAGCTGTCGTACCAAAAATTTCCATGAGAAAAGATGTATATGCCCCCATTCGAATACGCCGCCATCGCTCCACCTATGTCTGCCGAGGAGGAATTTGATACGTTGAGACCAGAGCAGCATATTCGGGGTTGAGAGCACCAGGTAGCCATCAGGCGTGAGAACCGTGCGCACGGTCTTAAAAAAAATATCAGGCCTGAATAAATGCTCAACCAGTTCTGAGGCTACGACGATTTGAAATGGCTTAGCAAATGCAGAGGTCCAGCCTGCAGTATCAACATTCGCGACCCGGACGCTATCATAGAGCTCTGCGTGCGCCTTCAGCAAACTCTGCGCTATATCGACCCCTGTGAGCGATAAGCTACGGTCCGGAAATTGTTCCCGGCAATGCTTCGCGATCTCTCCACTGCCGATACCAATATCCATGAGCGCGATGCGCTCCTGCTGAGGAAAGTGCTCGATGGCTGTATCGACTAAGGCCAGCACGCGATCACGGCGCGTCGAACTCATCCGGTATCGAGAGCCGGTCGTTTCATAGTACTGTTCGATAGCATCAGGCATACAGAGAAAGTATAGTCTTCACGAGATTCGTCAAACTATGCTCCTTCGCGACATAGGCATGTAGTTTCGAAGATAGATCACGCGTATCGGCGCTCAGCAATGCCTCAGCCTGCTGCGCGATGATCGTGGCATTGTCAGCTGAGTACATACGGGGATCAAGCGAATTACACATATCCCGAAAAGCTTCATTAGTTGTTACTACGGGGACGCCGCAGCTCATTGCTTCAAGCACTGCCTTATCGAGACTCCCCGTACTTGAAAAATTCAAAAAGAGGTCCGCTTGATGATACTCGTCGGGCAGTTCCCGATACGGCTTCGCGACTTTGAACTCAACGAATTGATCTAGGCCGAGCTTCGATACCCGCGAACGCAATGCTTCGGTATAGGCATGATCGCTCGGACGAGCTGGCGTACCAACAATGCGGAGGCGCAATTCGACGTTCATACTGTGCTGTAACGTTACGAAAAGATCTATCATCTGCTCGATATGCTTCGAGGGTGAAAGCCTGCTGACCGAGAGCAACACCTTCCGAGCTGAAGACCGCTGCGCGCGTTGCGTAAAAAAATCCGTATCAATACCATGTGATAAGATCGTGAGTTTTTTCGTAGGTAAACGAAAGCTCTCCGCAGATGCCGTCACGAGCCTATCAGCAAGCGCCGTCAGCAGCTGCAGCTTCCAGGTGACCGCTTTATGCGTATACCATGCTACCAACCTTCTGTGGTGCAGCTTGGCCCATGGCGCTATCAAAATGCCATACTCAGGATTCTGATGCGAAAAAATACCATCGACCTGCGGCACCAAGTTCTGCGCGAGCTTCTGGAAACGGATGAATTCAGAGAGGCGACCCTTCCCTTCCTCCTTACCTAATGAATAGACATGACAGTTCTCCGGCAGACCCGCGGTATCCCCTTTCTCTAAACATATAATCTGGAGCTCATCGACCTGTTGAGCGAATGCCTGGACCCATGCATAGGTGAAGCCAGCCAAGGCATCACCACGATCCACCTTGCGAGTCAGCATCAAGAGCTTCATAACCGTGCCGTTTCTTGCCACAAAGCGATTATATGTTGGATCGTTGGTCCTTGCGCATACTGCTGCAGATACTGCTCGCGAGCCCACTCTCCTAATTGTTTGGTCTGATCAGGGAATTCTAGCATCTCATCAAGCACATCCAGGAATGCCTGCCGATCATTCAAGGGGACCAGAAAACCGGTCCTGCCATCGCTAATGATATGCTTCGCCCCAGTCGTCTCTGTCGCAAGGGTCGGCGTGCCGGTAATCCCCGCTTCGATGATGACCTTACCGAAGCTTTCATTCGTGGATGGTAATACCATGACTAAGGCAGCCTGATAATACCCAGCAAGTTCTAGCGGCGGCTTACTGCCCAGCAGCTGTACATGGGATGCTACATGTAGTTTTTTGATCTGAAGTTCCAGGGAAGACTGCTCTTCTCCGCTGCCGATAATCAATAGTATCCAGTCATCACGGCGTTTCTGCAGGTCATCGGCTACATCGAGCAGGAAATGGAGATTCTTCGCCGCGACAAGCCTGCCACAGAAGACGATGATCTTTTTACCCTGATACTTGAAGCGTAGCTCCTCGAGCAATACTTTCTGATGCTCATCGAGATTCTGAAATACCGTAGTATTAACCGGCGTTGGTATGACTACGATTTTATCCTGCGGTATGCCAGCAGCGAGCAGTTTTGCTTCGATGCCATAGGAAACTACTCTGATCCGGCTCGCCGCATGCACTATCTTCCGCTGTATCGAAGCATAGACATAATGCTTCCATGATTCGCCGAGCCAAGCTCGATTGTTCCAAAAGTCGCCATGCATATCAACGAGCAATGGAATACGCAGCTCTCTCTTGAGCTTCGCTCCGATCCAGCCAGTCGCATGCGGATCCTGAGTGACGATGAGCCCCACCTTTCTCTCAAGCGCTATGCGGCGCGCAAGAGCGACTCCTCTGGTAAGGCCTGAGAAGCCTTTTGCTCCTGTACTATGGATCGTCAATGTGCCATAGTTTTTGGTATCAGGAGACTTCCCGCCGAGCACCACAATATCCAGGGAAGCTACTTGGGAAGCATAGAGTGTATGCCTTGCTAGCGCATCGCCCGTCCCCGCGTGGGCATCGAGCAGCCCGGGGTCCAAACTGATCATAAGGACGCGCAGAAGGCCCTGTGTTGCCGGCATTGTATGGTCGCTGGTATCCATGCTCTTTCCTTGTTTTTTTGCTGATACTACTGTAGAATCTTAACATAATTCGCCAATAGTGCAACAGAAATGGAGCTGATTGAAAAGAAAAAAATCATCTTCCTGATTACTCAAAGCAAGTATGGCGGCGCGCAGAAATATGTATTAGCCCTCGCCCGTCACTTCGCCAAGAAGAATCAGGTCCTCATTGCTGTCGGCGAAGCACAGCACCAAGACCCTCAATTCTTTACCGAAGCCCGCGCACTTGGCATCGAGCCTATCGTCCTGCAAAACCTCATACGAGACATATCGCTGGTCAAGGCATGGGATGCCTTGCTTGAGATCCGCAAGCTGCTCGTCAAGGAATCACCTGACTTTCTGCATAGTAATAGCTCCATGGCAGGTGCTATTGGCTCCTGCGCGGCATGGCTCTATCGCTTCGATCCATTGAACAAGACAGTCCGCGTCATCTATACGGTGCATGGCTTCGTGTTCAATGAACCCCTCCACTCTATCAAGAAGCAGATGTACCGTATCATAGAGAAAGTTTCAGCAAGCTGGAAAGGGGCGCTTATCTGTGTCTCTAACTATGACAGGGAGCAAGGCATTAAGAATAAGATCGCTCCAGAGAAACGGATGGTCGTCATTCATAATGGCATTGATCCTTCGACGCCGTTCTTAAGCCGCTCTGAAGCACGCGCCAAACTTGGCATATCTGACGCAACTTTTGCCATAGGCAGTATCGCAGCGCTATACCCAACGAAAGGTTTGAGAACACTCCTTGACGCAGCAAAGCTATTCACCGTAAAGAACAAGGATATACTCTGTACCATCATCGGCGACGGCCCGCTACAAGCTGAGCTCGAAGCGCAGCGGAATACCTTAGGACTTACGGAACAGGTACGCTTCGCCGGTGCATATCCTCATGCAGCGACCCTCCTGAAAGCATTTGACCTCTTCCTCATGCCGTCGATAAAAGAAGGTTTTCCCTATGCGATCCTTGAAGCTGGTCTTGCCGGCTTGCCAGTTATCGCGAGTCGCGTTGGAGGTATCCCCGAGATCATAGAGCATCAGACCTCAGGTCTGTTGGTCGCCGCTGGCGACGCGCAAGATATCGCACTCGCTGTTCAGACACTCTATGATGCTCCGAAGCTCAGGCAGTCCTACGCGAACGCTCTCAATAAAAAAATACGGGCCGAGTTCACACTGGACCATATGTTACATGAGACTGAAGCGCTGTATCTGCGCTTCTACGATCAAAAAGCTACTACTGCTTCGTAATAAACTGACCTGCATCAAGCCGCTGGTAGAAATCAGTAGCATATGAAGATACCGATGGATCGAGCTGTACAGCCGCTTGCATAGCAGCACGCGCTTCTTTATTCTTGCCAGCAGCTGCATAGACCTGCGCTAGGCCGATATAGAGATCTACCTTTGATTCAGGATGTATGGTCATGCCGTCCTGGATCAAAGCAATAGCATTATCATACATCTTCGACGATACATAGATACTCGTGAGACGCGCATAGCTGTCGATCGACAACGGAGACTGTAATGTCTTGAGTTTTTCAACCTCCGCTTGCGCTTTCGCGCTGTCACCGATCGTCGCATAGCCAGCGAAGAGATTCATGTGGGCATCCGGGATAGTGGGCGCAAGGGCCACCGCATGCTGAAAATCAGCAATCCCGTCCGCGAAACGATGCAAACTCATATAGGCCCTGCCTCGGATATAGTACATTTGCGGCCGATCTGGACTCAATGGTATGGATCGTTCAGCGAGCGTCAATAGATCCTGATAGTACTTAGGATCCAGCTTCCCGGCATTCAAATACAAGTTTAGTTCGAACATATCGAATCGTGCGTCACTGTTGTAGCCTTGCTGCCGCTCCCTATCGAAGCGTTGCACCAGTCCATCCACCAACGCCCTAAAGTCAGCATCTGATACGCTTGTATCATTCTGCAATAGACCAACCGCAAATTCAGAATAGACGCCCAATAGCTCAGCGCGTCCTAAATAGGGGCTCGCATCTATCACAGCGAAGATCTTTTGTGTAGCATCAGGTTTATATACCTGATTAGTAGAATTAGTCTCCTCTCGGTAATACGTAACGAATTCCCCATTTGCTTCCAGGGGCCGTACATTAATGAAGTACACTGCACAGACGACCGCAATGACAGTGATAAGGATCGCCGGATACGCATAGGCCGCCTTAACGCTGACAGGAGATGCGGTGTGCGATTGAGATGATTCATCGCGAAATGCCAAAGAAACTGTGAATGCCAACAGGAAATAGAATGGCACGTAGCTGTTAATGCTGTCGAATACGAATAGATTCTGTCCTACATATGCTATGATAAGACCCGTGAACAAGATCCCTACATAGGAGGAACCCTTGAATTTCTTGAGAAGCGCTATACAGATGACGATCAAGAGTGCCAGATAGAGTCCGAACCCGATAACACCCCCCTCTACCAAATACTGGATCAAGAGATTATGCGGCCTATCGAACCACAGTGGCGTTCCCTCATCAGTGTAGATCCTGACCGGGAAATGCAGATTGAAGGCCTGCTGGAAACTCTCGACCCCCCAGCCTAGGATTGGCTTTGAGTAGAAACCTTCGAGACCAGCCTCCCATGTTGCCACGCGAGAACTGGTCGTTGAGTCATTCAGCGAGATCGAAGCGATCCTCCAGAGTATCTCATTGTGTCGTACTGCCGGAGTACCTTTAAAGACAAAGATCAGGGCAATAGCACCGATAAGGAGCGCTATCCCGGCGCCGCTTATGATACGAACGATTTTTCGCTCACCTCGGCGCAGGAGAAGTATGATAGCCATGACAATCACTCCCAACCCCAAGCCAACGAGCGCTCCTCTCGTCTGCGTATTGACGATAACGACCATGAAGAGCGCCGCGTAGATCAGCATCAAGGTCTTCATAGCATAACGACGATAGCGTTCGAGCCCCTCAGGCAAGAAGTGTAGCAATGGTATGAGCTGAGCCAAACAGAATACGATCGCGAGCGTGGGGTTGGAGAAGAGCTGCGGGATAATACCGGTGCGCGTGGAACTCGCATAGCGCACCTGCATACCAATAAGCAGCAGGTCCAGGCCGACAGCAGACCAGGCGAATATCTTCAGCCTTCCAGACCCAGATCGTTCAATAAGAAAATACAGCACACAGAAAAATTGCAGGAGCAGATAAGCCGAGAGGTAGATCACATTCCCAAGCGTTGCGTTGACCCGATCCCCTGCTCAATACTTCCGCAGCAGGTTGACTCCTAGCACCTGGCTGAAACCTATGAGCGCCACAGCAAAAGCGATGAATATACTCAACTGCATCAGCTGCTCGAATGAACGGCGCTGACGAACTGTCGCGAACAAAATGAAAAAATAGGCATACAGATGATACATGGTAACCAGACCATCCATACGCTCATAATTACTCCAGAAGCTATACTGAAAGGTTCCATTGATGAGACTTGCCAGGGTCATGGCGCCGACAAATCCTGTGAGCAGAGAGAGCGCCCAGTTCCATTTAGGAATATAGGATCGATTCTGTAACACCAGGACTGTATAGAGCAGCACTACAACCTCGACGATGATGCGAAAGGCAACATTTCTCGGAACGATATAGGGAAAATAATAACTTGAGAAGGTGATCAATGGCACCAGGAATGTCACTGCGACTAAGAAACGTATCGCCCAGACCAGCCAGCGTTCAGGAATGATATTGAGCGTCTTCATTGTTGTAGTTCTTTGAGCGCTTGCTGAGCAACGCCACTTTGCGGATTCTTTTGCAATAACTCTTTATACCGCGCGATCGCCTTGTCTGTCTGATTGGACTGACGGTAATAGAGCGCAAGCTGGGCCAGGATATCGTACTGCTTCGGATACTGCGTAACTCCCTGTATCAAAATATTCTCTGCTTTTGCCTCATCGTTAAGCTGATATTTATACAGCTGGAATAGATCATAGTAATACTGAGGCACATAGGCGCTATCGACGCTTGCTGCATGCAAATAGTACACTACCGCTTTGGGATAATCTTTATAGTATTCCGCGGAGAGCTCACCCAGATCCCCATAGGGCAAGAATGAGCCCGGCGATATCTGATGCGCGAGAAGATAGGCATCGCGCGCTTTGTCATAATTGCCGAGATCACGATTGATATGTCCCAAATTCTCGAGTGGCCAGTACATATCAACTTCTGCCGTCGCGCCTTTATCTTTGACCTGCTGCGCGGCATCGTTCAGCTGCTTCTTGGCTGCCTCGAACCATTGCTTATTTTTAGCTTGCAGGCTGGCCGGCATATCTTTGACATTGACGGCGAATGTCTGCAGCGAAGCTACCACCGCGTCACGGGAGACCACCGGATCATTAGTCGGAGGAAGCACTTCAGCCTGAGGTTGCTGCGTAGTCGTAGGAGTAGCGGCTTTCTTCTGCGAAAAGAAAAAAAGTATGCCTAATGCGGCTACAAATATAAGTATAAACACTGAGACTTTCTTGGCTACCTTCATGATTCTAGGGAAAGAAATACTAAAGAATAGTCTACACTATTCGTCTTGCTGTGTCTACCCTCTACACTCTGAGCAAGCCCTCCTAAAAAACCAAGCCCTCCCGCGGATATGAGTCCAGGGGAGGGATCTTGGTAATAGAGGATCAGATGAACTGACCCGAGGCTATGCTGAGATTAGCCGCTGATCGTGTCCGGAGTCGATGACGGAGCATCGAGACCCTGTACACGGAAACCATTGTGCCAACCACCAGCCGTAGCTGCTGTACCGTACTGGGTCGCAGTTGTGGAGTTCTGAGAGAAGTTCAAGTCTGACCAGAGGAAGTTATTCTTCATATTATCCGCTGAATCATAACCTGGAACATTGCGCTCAGTCGTACCAGACGTCACGAAGCCAGTATCACCGGCCAGTTTCGTCTGTACACTCTCACTGTCGCTCGAGGTACCTGTGTGACCCGAGAGACTACCACGCAATAGGAAGTACTTCGTACCACTGAAGTAGAAGTTCTCACCAGTTGCTGAAGTGGTGTGACCAGTTGGATCATCATTGTTGACATCGAAGCGTGCCGTGACCTTCACGTGCTGTACGCCATCTGCATAACCGCCGACGACGAAGTCATTGGTGTTTGCAAGGATGTCAGTGAATGAGGATGACGAGTCAGAGCTCAACAAGGTGTAGCCATTCGGATCCACGGAGACTGTCGAAGTGTTAAGATCGAACACAAACTTCGCGACACCGATTGGGCCGGCGCTGTTTGGAGCGATACTAAACTTGAACAGGTCGTAGCTGCCGTTCGACGTGATCTGATTCGACGCCAAAGGCAGGATGCTCACGGTAGGCGTTGACTTGAAGACACTGAACGTATTGAAGGCATTGTTATTGCCATTCAACGTGATCGTGCCAGAGCCAGGCGCATTACCAGTTGAGTCAACATGCGAGATGCTAATCTTCATACCAGCACCAGACAGAGCTGGGCTCGTGAGATAATCAACATTCGCGAAATGGGCCTTGATGATGTAGTTCGTCGAAGCGTTCATAGCTAGAGCAATCGGCGATGCAGGAGTGATGGTTGCCTGCGTGCTGTTCACGGTAACCGTGCCCAGCGGACTACCACCGCCCTCTTGCCAGAGCTCTAATGAGCTAATTGCATCAGACACATTGGTTGCAGCGATACCACCATCAGGTGAGCCGATGGTAATACCAAAGGCCTTCATGTTGATAGTGTCGTACAAAGCCTGTGCTGTGAAGTGAGCGACATCAACTGTCGTACCGCCAACCACTGCTGCAGCCTTTGGATCGGTTGCATTGGTGATGTTGAGCGTACCGCCAGTCGTTAACGCCATATTCGGACCATCATTTCCAGTTACGGAAGGAGTGAAGCTTTGCGCTTCAGAATCGATCGCAACGATGGCTCCACCTTGCGTACCAACCTTAAAGGCAGCAGCAGGTGTAGCGCCGGTACCGACATCACCACTGATCGCGACCGTCTTGGTCTGACCAGCAGGAATCGTCAAGTTACCAGCTGAGATAGTCAAGGTTGTCGTACCATTGGTTGCAGCAGTCGAACAGCTGCTAGCGCAACTGATCGTGTTGCTATCAACCGGAACTTGCGTGGTACCGACCCACAGCTTGATATTCGTGAGGACATCTGGGAATGCGTTTCCGGTGGTCTTAATTGGGACCAGGAACTGCGTTACACGGACATCCGAACCAGAGTTCGACGCATCAAGAATGACATTAGCAACGTTCACGCCCTGTGCGCCACCTACCAAAGACTGTGCGGTAGGAGTCGTTGAGAGAGACACTGCCAAGCTCGCTTTCTTAATGGTCAACTTGGTTGACTGCACTTCACCAGCTGGAGTTGGGGTAATGGTGTTACCAGATACATCACCCTTGATGGTGATAGCACCTGGGAACATACTTGCCTGCACCGTGTTATTGGTAGCAAAGTTGTTATCCAAATCACAGTAGAGGCCGTAGATCGTTTCGCCGACCGGTACGGTAATCGTATCAGTCGTTGTCGCGGTCGCGCCATTCACGCCACCTGAGTTCAATGTTGCATCCTTTGGTCCAGCGACAGTCATGCCTGATGGATCAATGAGCTGACAGTTCTGGAAGGCGCCATTGCCGGCACCAGTGGTCGTCGAGAGCTTGAAACCGGCAGACGTAATGTCACCAGCTTCGCCTTCCATGACGAATTTGAACGCTCCAACTTGAACCTTCTTCTTGTTCTGAGGAATGTTCGTTGGAGTTACCGCGATAGACTCAATGCGGAGCTTACCGTTACCGACTGCCGTGTTATTCGCGTCAAAGTATGGCGAAGAAGCATTCGGGTAGGAAGGCAACACATTGGCATTGCGCAAAGTATCCCAGAGCACAGCGTCAGCTCTCTGGTCGATATCATAGCTGATATCACGTGCTGAGCCGCTGTTGATGTCCAAACGGACATTCAAGTTCAAGGTGTCGCCACGGTTGATGGTCACGTTCAGGCCAGAGAAGGTGATCTTCTTGGTCGTTGGTGAAGCAACTGTACCGAGTACCGTGCTCAAGTTACCATTCTCAAGTCTGACATTCGCAACATCAGATGGAGCAACTGATCCATTCTGTGTGATAGTCAAACCCTTCAGGACCATGTTCTGGTTGGTATTCGAACTGTTGTTTGTGATCTTCACTGAAGTCACAATGTAGTCCTTAGTACCAATTTCCTTGGTCGTTGCTGATGGGTTGTTTGGACCTGCAGCAATTGACACTGATCCGACAGTCAGGGTTCCGTTGGTCAAACCGACATTGCCGGAAATCGGAAGAGTTCCAGACAAGGTTGAGTTGTTCTTCAACGTGATGCCCGCGACTGAGATCACTGGATATTCACCAGCGAAATTCGTCAGGTCAGAAGCCATGTTGGCTGCGACAATGACGTCCATACTGGAATTTGCATCCACAGTAAAGTCATCATTGAAGATAGCCTGGTGGTTCGCGTTCAGTGACTTGCTGTTGAGGTTCAGAGGAGCCATAGTGTCGCCTCGGAGCAAATCAAAGTCTGCGAAGTCACCATCCTGGGCAACGCCATCACGCTCGACTGTAAACGAGTCGACCGTAACTGGATTTGCACCAGCCGTCAAACGAACAGTTACCATAGGTACGCGAGCTGCGCCACCAATGAGGATCTGGTTCGCTGCCGGGGTGTTCGGAGACAAGGCAACGGTCAAGGTGCCAGCAGGGGTATTGTTAGTCACCGTACCCACGCCAACGCCCGAGATCGTAGCAAAGTCCTCAGCGCCAGTAACTGAACTACCAACGGTCCACGTTCCCAAGGATGAAACCTTGACAATGAAGTTCGCGTTCAGGTTGTTCGCGTCAAAAGCTGCTGAGTTAGCAAACGGACGGATATTCGTGCCATCGAAGTAGTAGATGGTCGAATCACCGGTCTTTTCAATGAGGGTTCCTTTTGAAGGAGCCGCTGATGTCATGTCTGGACCAATGGTGTAATTACCAAAGGTTAACTCATGTACATCGTTCACCCACTGAGCCCAATTTGAGCCATAGAGAGCCACAGCGGTCGCTTCATCTGGAACCCAGCGAAGGATGCCACCTGGTTCAACTGCATACACCTTTGCGGTGTTCGGGTGAGTTACCAACTTAGTACCAGGACGGTAGCTAACTGGTGCTCCAGTAGCATACATATCCAAGTCGGCGACAGTTACTTTCTTCACTGCGTCGAAATTGCTGTACCAAGTCATGTAGGTCTTCTTGTCAGGGAAGACATGCTTCATTGAGGAGCTATCGATGTAGTAGACAGCATCGGAGTTCGGACCTTTGACGAGATCTCCCGTCATAAGTGCCGCATGAGCCTGTGGAGCAAAGCCCACAAAACCCGTGCCGAATACTGTTAGGAACATCAATGTACTCAGTGAAACTTTCTTGAGTAGATTCATTTAGTTCTTTCTTCTTAGTCGTGCATTGCGCGTATGGTTCAACTGAGAGCCTGCCCTCCACATGAGCAAACCTTGCGGCTTGGATCAAGTGGCTCCGCCCGAAGACGAAGGATCATTAGTATTGCGGCCCTCCGTTGTTGACGGAGTCGACCTTGCTGACACCCAGAGACATGTTGCCATGCCCCTAGACACAACCTAATGGAGCAGAACTTCAGTGTACTGAACTATACACTCGCAATGAACGCGAGTTAGACCCTTTGCCAGTGTACACTGTGCAAAGGAAAGTAAACGTTCCCCTTATGTACGCGCGCATAAGCGTTTCTAAACGCCATATACCTTTCGGCATATGCATCTAGTTAAGGGCGCCAAGTGCCAACTACCATTCAGCACTTCACGTCCTTAACTAATGCTGCGAACGCAAGCATGGGATTGCCGTTCACCTGTACACACTAATTAGATTCACAAAGAACTCGCTTCAAATAACTTTGAAAATACGATTAATCCGTAACATCAGTATCTGTGGTAGTGCCCGTTACGCTTTGGATCTTCACCTCACCTGATTGCGGCTGGACTGGTTTCGGAATTACAGCAGGTTCAGGCTTTGGCTTGATGAAACCATTTCCACTGCGAACCTCATCGAGCAATGACTCTACCCGGAACAGCATATCCTTAGCATCCTGTACTTTCTTAAAGGCTCCGCTCAAGTTATCCAATTTAATGAAAGCAGCAGCGTCTGTGAGCGCTTGATCGCTCGACTTCAAGAGGATCTTCGCTTCAGTGCGATGTAGTATGAAGTTATCGCCGATAAGCGCGACAAGCCCTTGCAGCTCAGCAGCCCTATCTTTCTGTTGATTGACCTTGCTCAGCATGAGCAGGCTTACGCGTGAGCGATCTGCGCCAATATTGTAACGCTCGACCATATCAATCATTGAGCTCAGAGCTGAGTATGAAACGGCCTCATTCACCACCTGAGCTTCTGCCACTGCGCTCGAGGCATCAGCATTCAAGGTCTGAGCATCATCAGGCTTCGGAGACACAGGTTCAGAAGTAGTAGGCGTAATCGTAGCCGGAGCATCATTAGTACCTGACGGTAACCCGGTCGTCGTAGAAGTGGGGATAACCGCTAATGGCTCGACATCGCCGCTGATTAACTGGCTGCCCGGATCAAGGGCCTGCTGATTAGACTCCAGAATGGTCGCCGCCTGCTGAGCCTTGTCACTCAGATCTTGTGCAAGCGCCATGATCACCTGCGGTTCACTATCCTTCTTCTCTTCCTTCGTCAACTTCAAACTCTGATCAGCGGCAGTAATATCTTTCTCTAAGCGTCGCACGAGTTGAGAAATGTTCCTGCTCTTCTGTTCAGTGTCTGGTTGCGCTGCGATAACCGTTAACTCCTTCAAACGATTATCGACATGCCGAATATGTATACGACCTTCAGAGGCAGCATCAGTCGCGAAAGCAATCTCAGCTTTTTCATAGGTCAGTTTCAAGGGCCACAGTACATCACCAGGTACCGCTGCTTGTGCCATATAGGTCGATGAAACGGTGACCGCGATAAGCAACAGGAATGCTACGACATACCGTTCAGCCGGAATCACTTTACGCAACATACGAAGCCACATGAAGCGAAACGCTTCTGACCAGGTCAGGATATATCCAGCGCGAGAATCTTGACGATTATTGATTTCAGCCAAGAGCTTGTGCTTACCCAAAAGCACCGCTTGCTTATCCAGCGATACTTCTGGTAGATTCTTCAACTTAGTTATATGCTGTTTCAAATTCATGATTTCTTCGGTTGTTGCGGCTCATACAGTTCTTTTAATGCCGCTGTCGCTCTATGCAGCGTAACCCGTACATTGTTCGCGTCCTTATCTACGATATCCGCTATCTCAGCTATAGATAATCCTTCAACGTGCCTGAGAAGCAATACATCCTGATACTCTTGCTTCAGTGTAGCGATGTTCTTCTTCAAGAACATGAGATCGACTTCTGTGGATATCGTCTCTGGCGCGGTATGATCTTCGTGTATATCCTCAAGCAATGCCGCCTGTCGCTCCTTCAATCGATACTGGTCTATGACTTTATGATAGGCCACTCGATATAAGAATGACTGGAGGTTATCGATCGTATTCTGGGCCACGATATACTCCCATGTTTGTATGAATACCTCTTGCGAAATATCGTGAGCAAGCCCAGCATCGGAAACTCTAAAGTAAATGTACCGGTATATCCTTTCAATATAGGTATCATAGATGAAGCCGAAAGCCTCTGTGTCTCCTTGTCTCAAGCGCAACAGGGCTATCTTCTCCTTCAATCTATCCTTGATACCTTTCATATACTATGTCGCCTTTTAGGGCTCATCATTACACCTGCCGAATATAGAAAAAGGCCTAAATAATTAGGCTCTAATATTAGCTCTATTTTAGTGTATTATCATTATTCTACAACAACTATGACGATTCAGCGGTATCAATCCTGTATCAACAGTTGTGATATTATACAGAATACTTTATTAAATGTAAAGTCTAGCGCTATAAATGCTATTTTTTCATACTAGACGAACAAAATAGATTAAAAAGACACAAGCAAAAATATCAAGAATACAATACTACCCTACTGAAGAGTTGCCTATAGAAATGATTTTTTAAAAATATATTTAAATTCTAAACCATTGTATACTTTAATCTAATACTATTTGTATATACTTCTATATTAGTGTAGAATATAGTTATGAATGAAAGTATAATAAGAGTCTCAGTATCTGAGGCAGCAAAACTTTTTGGTGTCTCTACAAAGACTATCCGTGAAGCTCTTAAAGCTCAGGAACTGAGATATATCGTGGTCAATAACCGTTATAAAGTTAACTTCGAGAGCCTCGTACAGTGGTCCCAAAAAAATAAGCGCCGAGCTACTAAACTCGAACGCGAAGGGATCGGTCAATTTGTGAGTCAGTGGCAAATACAAGCCCCAAAATATAGCCCTCGGCCGCCCAAGCAGGAATCCTCTACCATGAAACCTGCAGAGGACCTGTTACCCCATCTCGAACAATAACAAGTTGGACTCCACTGCTATCTTGCTGGGGTTTGTTCCACAGATAGTCAACGCTTGCGTCCTGAGTGATCTGCTCACCTGCCACAGAACGTATGGTGTCTCCTTTTCGCAGTCCGGCTTTTGCCGCGAGTGATCCTGTACGTACTGGGGCGTGGCTAGGGTGGAACACTGTGATACTCTCTGATGGATCATCTGCTGTAACTGGAGTATTGACTATATAGTAGATACCTAAATCTTTTGCTGTCTGCTGGCGCAATCCCTGCTCGAGCGCAAGACGAGCAACTGCCGGCGGAATAAGTAGCAGCTCATTTGTTTTCACGGCCGCAAAGCCAGCGAATGTGCCATCACTCCCAAAGTATGCTTGTGGTGAGTTCTGATCTAGAGCACCATCGAGCAGAATATACTCTCCGAGCGAATCGCTTGAACGAATATAATCAAGCTTAGAATGCAGAGGGATATAGTTACGCTGTAAAACCCGAGCGAGAGCGCTATGTGGAGCCACTCCACTATTTGCGCCAAAAGATACCAATGCATCACCCACATCAACCGATGTCCCCATAGTTATAGGTGCTAATGAACCAGCATCTATTCTCAAGAAGGATATACCTGTCAGGGCATCCGTCGATACTTTCTCAGCGGGATAGATAGCTCCGTGCATGGTTACTGCCACTTTAATCAGCTGCGCAGCAGGAACAGCGGTCATGATCCAGCCATCTGAGGTTGCAATAACTCCAGAGCCGATATACTCAGCCGGGTCGACGAGCTGATCATACGGATCAGTCGTGCGGACACGCTGTTTAATAATGCCTACCGTTTGGGCGCGGGCAATAGCTGTCGCATCACGCACACTGCGTGGGCTAGCTGGCAGCTGTGCTTGGTCAACAGTAGCGCCTGTCGAGTATATGGCATACTGGGTCAATGGCAGCTGTGAATTAGCTATCAGAAAACCAGCGGCACCAGTGATCATCCCAATGGCTACGATGACAACAAGATAGATAATACGCTTTACTACTGGGAATTCCTGAGCATGACTTGTCGGTCTTTCGAAATGCTGGGTCTTTTCGGTTGGTTCCATATGATCTCTGAATATACTATAGTAGTAATTATTGCCAAGCTGTAGTAAGTAAAAGCGCCATCATAGCTAGCAAGGTCAGTGCAATGTACCTCTTAAATAGGCCTTTTCTACTCGATGTCTCTTGTCCGAGTATGACCATCTCGACAACAAAGAAGAACCACACCGTCAACAGCGTCGCCAGCGTATAGTAATGTACCGGCAAGAGCGACAGGATCATGCTAAACTCTGTAGTAGTCAGTACCAATACACTCAGTACGAGTACCGCTGAGCTTTTCTTGAGACCATGATCAAAAATACTCCCTCTGCCCAAAAGAAATGCGGCCAGTGCCAACAAAAAGGCTGCCGGCACCAGTTGCGCATCATAGGAGACTAGCATGAAATAAACGAGGGCGCTTATCTGCCAAAAAGTAATAAGATAGGTAAAGCTGATGACCAATAAATAACTTTTCGCTATGAAAGGGTTTGGGGTACTCATGTATCTCAGCAGCATATAGGTGAGAAATCCTCCCAGGGCGCCGCCGACCATAACATAGAGTTGGCGCAGTGGTGGAGACACTATGATAAGCGAAAAGAAAAAGGAAGAAGCGAAAAATAGCAAAAAATTGAGCCACACATTCCAGTGGCGATACCACTCCTTCCGGTCAATGACCACTATGGTCACCAGAGACCATAGTAACAGTAGGCCGATCGCATAGTACGCGAATGAAGGGACTGTGATTGAAACAAAAAAAAGAAGCCAATACACTAAGGCAAACACATAGGGGAAAATATATCGCATAGGCCCTTAGGCGACTCCCGTCAGAGGCGATTTAGTATGATAAGCCACACCAAGGTATTGAGCCAAGAGTACTTAGCAGCGATATCAACGAATGCCGGCTTCAGGCTCGCAGTACTCGATGCTTCAGTTAATCTCACGTCCCATTGCTTGAACACGTCAAGCAAAGCGTTCTGAGCATCCTTGCTCTGATCATGTATCTGCGCCGAGTTAAGCTTACTGATCACCTGCTGAACATTCTGCTCATGTATCTGGCGTCGTTTTGACGCGGAGTCTTTCTTTGGAATTGCTGCTTCTTGAGTATGGAAGGAGTTCAAAATGTTCATGAGCACCAGATGATCAGCTTTTTCCCCAGGAGTTTCGACAGGAGTACTTGGTTGCAGCACCGTCTTCTGTACGCCTTGACCAAACCCATGCCAAGCACCATACACAAGAAGACCCGCCACTCCTAAAGACAGCAGTACGATAAGCACATAGAGCCATGGTGATCTTCGAACAGGATGCGCGGCATCAAGTGAAACTTTCTGGAATACTGATGGTGACATAGAATAGTACGGCTGTGCTAAGTATAGCATAGCCAGCAAGCTACATCAAAAGATTGCTTTCGCGTCAATCGGCAACCACTCTTCTGTTGCCTCATTCCATTTATCCACAATCATATATGAAACCTCGTCTGAGTCAGAATAGGTATAATCTACTCGCACATCTCCTCCGGCCCGGTGAGAATAGAGGGTTTTCTTATCAAGTACCTTGGGCTGAACACAAAAAGTAACACGCAGAATACCCATGTCGCCAGGACCCTCGAACTCCAATGATTCGGCTGTCCCAGGCTCGAGATAATCAGTATATTCCTCAAGAATAGGAAACATCTCTTTAATCTTCTGTCGAATATCTTTCCATCGTTCTAGGGTCATATACTTTCTACACCACTCTATACCTTACTATTTACCAAATCTTCGCTTTCGATTCTTAAAATCCTTTAATGCGTCATCAAAATGTTTAGTTGTAAATGCGGGCCAATTCACCTGAGTGAAGTATAGCTCACTATAAGCTGACTGCCAGAGCAAAAAGCCAGACAATCGCTGTTCTCCAGAAGTTCTAATGATAAGATCTGGGTCAGGAACTCCCGCTGTGTATACATGATCTGAGATGGATGCTTCAGTGATCGGGGACTTGGTACGCGCCAAAGAGCGCGCTGCATCAACAAGTTCATGACGACCACCATAGTTAAAAGCTATCTGCAGGACCTTTTTTGTATTACCACGCGTCAAATGCTCTGCATCTTTGATAGCAGCAAGCACGTTCTTCGGGACTCGATCCTGAGAACCTATGATACTCAGACGAACACCTCGTGCATGGAGCCGTTCTGATTGCTTCTTGATCATCTTCAATACCAGCCGCATCAAGTATGAAACCTCTGATTTAGAGCGGTTCCAGTTCTCTGTTGAGAACGCAAATAAGGTCAAGTAATTGACTCCTGAGTCGAAGGCATGCTCAATGACCTTTAAGGCAACCTCATAGCCTCGCTGATGACCTGCGAGGGTCGGCAAGCCCTTAGCCTTAGCCCAGCGGCGATTGCCATCCATGATGATGCCAACATGTTGCGGTAGCGATATATTCGTAGTCATACCTTCAAAAGTATAGCCCTAAAACCCTTGAAATAAAAAAAATACCTTAACAGAAATACAGATTAAAGGTAACCCCC
>CAYRBH010000011.1:0-40774 GCA_964422585.1 uncultured Gammaproteobacteria bacterium | reverse complement strand
CGTGGCTGTCCGCTCGCTGGCAGCTTTCGAACACTCCAGTCTTTGCCTCCATTCTCGGATCGGTAGAAAGCACCGCTCGTCGCAAAATAAAGGTTGGTTCCTGAAGAATCAAGTGCAACCGTATAGACAATCTCCTGAGTAGGTTTGCTCAAAATCTTGATCTCCTGCCAGTACTGCCCATTGACTAGCCTGAAAATACCATAGCCACTCGCATAAATCAAACCATCAGGCTGAGAGGGGTCAAACTGCAGATCATAGAATGTCAGGGAACCCGGCAGATCCTTCAAGAACATCTGTTGCTTATATACATTCAGCATCGGGGCATCATCAGCAGAATGAACCGGAAGATCATGCAATGAGGTCCATGTCACGCCATTATCGGTCGTCTTCTGTATCCCATAGCGCGGCGTGACTACATAGAAAGTCTGCGGATCTTTCGGGTGGGCTAATATGCGGGTAATGATGGTGCTGTCGAAGACGCGGAACACTTCCCAAGAAACACCGGCGTTCTTCGAGTAAAGCAAGGTACCATCAGAGGCGCCAATATATACAAGATTATTGTCAGCCTTGCTCACAAGAATTGACGTAAAGAACTGTCCTTTCAATGATGAGAAGTGGATGGTACTCCAGGATCTGCCGCAATCGATGGTCTTATAAATATAGATATTGATCGCCGCGTAAATAGTGCACTTGTTAGTCGGGTCTACTGCGATATCATTGACGACACCTTTACCGTCCAGCGTTTTGAACCAGCCCTCACCTCGGTTATAGGAATAGTAGAGACCAGCGTCGGTCCCCATATAGATCGTATTCGGATCCAGAGGGTCATTCTTCATGAAATTGATATCACCATAGGTTACGCGCTTTGCCGGACCACCAATAGTGTAGAGATCCCCCTTCTGCACCCAGGTCTCGCCTTTCGTGAGGGTTTTGAAAATACCAGCCGCCGGTATAACCGGAGCCTGCGCGTTGGAATTGGAATTGAGCGAAATGCAACCGCTCAGTACCAACGATCCTGCTAGAACGACGAGGAGACGTTTGTACATACTCTCTTATATATTAATGAAAAAATGTTCCCACGCGAGCTGAGCATGCGCATAGGTACCTAAGCGTTGACGTAAGTCAGCGATCCCGGCAAGCATATGATAGATATCAGTTATTGACAGACTCGCCGCGATCCGAGCTAAACGCTCGCGATATGAAGTATGCGCGATACCCTGCGCTCCAGATCTGATAAGCGCGACGTCGCGAAGCAAGGATTCTAGTATATCGAGTGATCCGCTATCCGCTGACTCATCGAGAGTCTCTCCAGTAAGCTCAGCGCTTTCAGGCGACTCATACTTAGCGAGTTCAGTGGTACGCAGCAGTCTCCCCAGAAGAGGCGATTCTAAGAGCTGAAGCATCTCATTAGTTCGTGCTTGATACTGCGTTCCTCCATCGGCAAGAATACTCCGAGCATACCGTACACGCCCGAACGACGACGCTATAATCATCTCTGTTAAGGCCCTATCCGTGCTCAAGGGATCAAGGATCTCTCTCAGAGCGACCTCGGACAATGGCTTGCAATGGATCAGCTGACACCGTGAGAGCACGGTTGCCGGTATCGATGCTAAGGAATGGGCTACCAATACTAGGATAACGCCTTGCGGCGGCTCTTCTAAAAGTTTTAAAAGGGCATTCGCGGCTATAGTGGTCATCGACTCTGCTGCCAAGATACCACCTATCTTTGGTGTAGATGAGATTGATCTCAGATGCAGCGTCTGCTTCAATGCTCGGATCTGATCGACGCTGATATTCTCAGTACCAGATTCTGGACTGACCCAATGCACATCAGGATGCAATCCCTGCGCTAACTGACGACAAGCATCGCAGGCATCACAAGGTCGGATGCTTGGATTAAGGCATACCAGGGTTGCAACGAACAGGCTAGCTATATCCTTCTTGCCGATGCCTTCAGGACCATATATCAGATATGCATGCGCCAAAGAATCTTGCGCAATATTCTGTTGTAATATTCGCTCTGCCGTAGGATGCCCCGTAGCTGGCCACTTGAACATATAAGTACGCATGGTATCACTGACTAGAATACCATCCGCCTACATAAAAAACAAGTTCTTACGTAGTATTGTCAAGTGCGGCATTGACCAAAGCATCAGCCCGAGCATTTTGCTCACGCGGTATATGCGAAAAGGATATGAATTTGAAGCCAACGATACGTTCTCGTACAGCATCCGCGAGGACGCGCAGCGCAGGATCTTTGATCCGATACTCCCCGCGCAGCTGCTTCACGACGAGTTCACTATCCAGATAACAAGAGAGCTCCTGCACCTGAGCATCGAGGGCCAGTTGAAGCCCATGCAGCAGCGAGCGATACTCTGCCTGATTATTCGTGGTGACACCTATTGCTTCTGAGAATTCAGCCATCGTACCATGCTGAGCATCCATCAACACCCCTCCGATAGCCGCAGGACCTGGGTTGCCGCGCGCACCACCATCAGTATATAAGATGTGCTTCATACGCTTGCTCTCATATCTTGGACCTGCAACTGTAGTTCCCGATTGCCATTCCATTGATTAATGTTCACCGTATACAGAATATCAACCAGCGAGCCTCGTTCTGCAGCGGACTCACTCATGCTAAATGCGATCGCAGGATATGCTACGCCATCTTGCGCCAGAGCCATCTTTAAGTGATTCAGTTTCTGACCGACCGGCTTTATATCTTTGATCGTGACGCCCTTCGAATAAAAAATCGGCTCACTATTCCCCTGCCCGAACGGCTCGAATTTCCTGAGATAGTCGGCCAATTCCCAAGTAATCATAGGAAAACGAAGTTCGACATCTGCCATGATGGTCGTAGGCATCGCGTCCGCTGATAGCGTTGAATCAAAATATGCATGCAGGTCTGCGCACACCTCCGCATACTTCTCTTCAGGCAAACGGAAGCCGCAAGCCTGCGGGTGGCCTCCATAGGATAGGAGCTTTTCTTTCACAACATTCACGCCATCCAGTATCGAAATACCATCAGGACTTCGGCCAGATCCGGCAATGCGTTCGCCATCGAAGCCCATGACGAATACCGGTTTCCCGAGCTCTTTGGAAAGCTTCCCAGCTACTAAACCAGTTAGTCCGGCCGACCAGTCTTTATTGAAAAAAATAGAGAGCGCGCCCTGCTGCGCAGGAGCGTCCTTCAACGCCTCACGGTACATGGTATCGGTAACGCGCTGACGCTCTTTATTCTGTTGCTCTAATATCTTCGCCAAACGCTCCGCTTCTAACGGATCAGTTGCCCGTAACAATAAATATGCGGCATTCGCGTGATCCATCCTGCCGGCAGCATTGATACGTGGAGCTACTTGGAAAGAAATGGTCTGCGTAGTGACAGCCGCCGGGTCGATCCGAGCCTCACGGAAGAGTTTTTGTAAACCGAGACGCTTATTCTTCGAGAGTACGAGCAAGCCATATTTCACCAGTACCCTATTCTCGCCGGAGAGCTCGACCATATCTGCTACGGTCGAGAGGGACACAAGGTCGAGAAGCCACTTCTCGAACGCTTCTCGTTCTGATTCAACCAGAGTACAGTGCGGACTAGCAAGCAAACCTTGCGCGAGTTTGAAAGCTACGCCACCACCGGCCAGATGTTTAAAAGGATAGGTTTCAGTAACTATCTTCGGATGTATGATAGCGTGAGCGGCAGGTAAGCGCTCAGGTATTTGGTGATGGTCCGTGATGATAGTATCAATACCACGTGACGATGCTCGTTCGATCTCGATAGCATTGCTAATCCCACAGTCACAGGTAATGATGAGCTGTACACCCTGCTCATGCAAATAGTCAACAGTCCTGGGATTAAGTCCATAGCCATCTTTATCGCGATGCGGAAGGAAAACGATCGTTCGGCCGCCGAGCTTCTCAAGCGTATTCTGTAAAACCACTGATGCTGATACCCCATCAGCATCATAATCACCATGCACGGCAATAAGCTCACCGCTCTGTATCGAACGATAGATCCTTTCGCAAGCCTTTTGCATATCATGAAATAAGAAAGGATCATGCAATGCATGGTACTGTGGATCAAGAAAAGCATCGACGGCAACCTGATGTAGCAACTGACGATGATACAGCAGCTTGATAATAGCAAGAGGATACTCAGGAAACTCCCGAGTATACTCCTCCGGCGGATCTGGTCGTACGGAGAACTGCTTCATGTCATTACTGTGCGCAGAGCGGCGTCCAGTGCAAGAGCTCAGCCCCATTCCCAGTTGGAGACTGGGTAATATCGTTATAGGGGTTAAAGTTATCAGAATCACGCTCGTACGATACGAAGACGCAGATTTTGTGAGCGTGCACAATGTCCGGATTCGAGCTTACATAGTAAACATTGTACCGCGCATCTGAATGACCCCCTGGATCATGTGGTAAGTTAACCATATACGGGGACAGTCCTTCGAGCCAGTTCGGATCATTATTCGATACGAATTCCTGCTGTGGCGAGGTAATACCATTCGATACGCCGGGAGTGCAATCAGCATCGACGGTACACTTGAATGCCGGAGGCTGTAAGAGATATTTCTGTTCACATCTATTATTGTTGCAGACGCCATAGTACCCCTCTCCTGACGCAGGCGTTCCTGAACAATAATTACCAGCAAGCATACAACAAGAGTCGAAGCTCGTACCATTCCAGCAGATACTCGTATCAGTACAGTCACTGGGGCAATTACCTGGAGTTTCTCCTACATCGCACTTAATTGGTTTCTGGCCACAAGTAGCTGGTGGCGTAGGACTACCTCCCCCGTTCGGACTTGAGCCAATCGAACAATCTGAAGGACAGTTTGAAATATTCTCACCACGATTCCCTTCACACACAGCATTATTATTACAGCCACAATCAGCCGGACAGTTCGAAGCGTTCTCTCCAGTCTCAGCATCACAATAATTATCAACGACACAGTTTGATGGCGGCACTACACATCCATCTACTGGCTCACATGAGCCCGAGCAATTCCCATGGGAGTCGCTGTGACCAACCCATTGCCAGCATACAGGACATGTTTGGATAAAACAGGATGCCTGAGCCGTAGGAACGCTAAATAGATCGCTTATTTTAGACTCTATACTTTCTTTAGATGGTACCAGTACTGAAGTGCTTCCTGTGCAGGGATTGCTGTCGTTCAGGTTAGTATCCCTACAGAGCTGGGTCGGAGGTACGCCGAAGTCATTGGTATAGAGCTCTGCGGCTTTCAGGATAGTAACCTGATCCAATTTACGCTGCGTATCTCTGCTTTTTGACTTAGAAGCGCTCAATGCGACGATCGAAACACTCGAGAGGAAACCGATGATAGCGACGACGACAAGAAGCTCAAGGAGTGTAAAGCCGGCAACATTCAGTTTCTGTATCTTCTTAAGATAATGCATCGTTCAACGCTTAATAGACTTCGGAAGCTTACGTACCTTTATTTTAACAACTTTCACAGGTTGCACAAGTGGCCTCTCTGCTGTCGGCCGTACGGCAGGCAATACTCCTGTCATAGGCTGTATAGGCTTCTTCAATACTTCCGGGCCGGCTATAACCGCTTCCTGCACCGATCTCCGTACTGCAAAGAGCAGTAAGAGCAACCCTATGAGTATCGCAAACAGTATCCATAGCGCCGGGCTAGAGAATGAAAAGATACCCACAGGCTGAGCATGCTGAGCTTGATCTTGGCTGGCAGTTTCGGCAATAAGAGCAGTACGAGCCTCATTAACCTTGGCTTCTGCTGCATGTAATTGCGCTGCAGTACCTAATAATTCAGCGGCAGTTGTCGTGTTAGTGGTGGTTTGTGCAGAAGCGAATGGAGCCATGGAGAACAAGACGACTCCCGTGATGCAGAGCGTCGTGCACAGCAACCTATTTCGTCTCTCTAGTAAATATACGCGCATCGATGATACTCCCTCCTGTGCGATGTACTTGCACTGGATTAAAATCTAACTCATACACTTCCGGATGCTCTAGGCCGAAATCAGAGAGTTTCTTCAAGAGCCCGGCCAAAAAACCACGATCAATATCTTTCAAAAATGAAGTATGACGAATACCCTCGACGCATGCCCTCGCTTCAGCGGTGTTCTTGAGCTGACCAATATGCACAACCGTATCGCCCAGCTCCTCGGTCAGGCTGCCGCCGATACCGACAAGTATGACCATCCCTGCTACCGGATCCCGCTTCAGTCCCATGATGAACTCTTTACCGCCACGCATCATTGGCTGAGCGAGTATACCTTCAAAACCCTTGCCCTTGAATTGCTTGATGAACCGCTTGGTGACCAGCGCTGCTTCTTTCGCCGTCATAACATCAAGCGCTACAGCGCCAGAACGAGCTTTATGAATAGCCCGTGTGGACAGCGCCTTCAAAGCAAGGGGGAAACCCCTGAGTCTTTTCGCCTGAGCAACGGTCTGTATACTGCTGCCTTTCGTCAGCGGGAAACCCTTCCGCGACAAGAGGCGTTGCATGGTACTATAAGGCATCAACTTTTTCTCACCTGTATATAGCGCCAGACTACGCGTATTCACTGGCATAGACTTCGAGCGCGTCTGAGCTTTGCTGAGCGCCAGAACGCGTATCGCATCATACGGATAGCTAAAGCAGATGACGCCCTGTTCGATGAGTATACTCCTCGCGCGACGAAGCGCTGTGCCGCCAATAAAGCAGGCAATGATCTGCTTCTGTGATCTTTTCTGAAATGCTCCCAAGTGTCGCGCAATAGCATCCACTGGCGTCATTCGCTGTGGCGTCAGCATGACTAAGATAACGCCTGTCTCAGGATCAGCATCCAAGATACTCAAAGCCTTCTTGAATCGTACGAGATCTGCATCGCCCATAAGATCGACCGGGTTGGCGATAGCCGCTCCGTGTGGTAATGCTTTGCGTAAAGCTTGAGTCGTTTCTCCAGAAAAAGAAGCTAATCGCAGGCTTGTGTTACTCAGTAAATCACTAGCAATGACTCCTGGCCCCCCAGCATTGGTAAGAACAGCGACGGATCGAGATGAGTTCTGATAGCCATAGGAACAGAGCTCAAGGAGTTTAAAGAAGTCTTCAACATCATAGGCCTGCAGAGCGCCTGCCTGCGCGAGCAGCGCCGACATGACTTGAGCGGAACCTGCGAGACTGCCGGTATGCGAAGACACCGCTTTACTGCCGGCTTCTGATACGCCAGCCTTGAGCACCACCACCGGCTTCCGACGGGTACAGCGAGCGACAGCTGCCATGAACGCAGGCCCATTGCTTATCTGTTCACTGTATATCCCGATGACCGAAGTGCCAGGATCTGCGGCCAAGTATTCGAGTACCGCAAGCTCTGACAAACCCGCTTGATTGCCGATGCTCACGAGCGTACGCAAGCCAACCTTGGCTTCATGCGACCAATCGACCAGACTGACGAGTAACGCTCCGCTCTGCGAAACGCATGCTATCGTCCCGGCCTGAGGCAGAGCACCGCCAAACGAAGCATTCATGTGAGAGCCGGTCGCTATGATGCCGAGACAATTAGGCCCAACAATCGTTATCTTATATTTCCGAGCAATGTCCTTGATGCGCTGCTCCTGGGCTTTGCCCTCAGAACCAAGTTCGCCAAAACCAGAGGTTACGATAATAGCGAATGGTATCTTCTTTTTACCGCAGGCTATGAGTATATCTCCGACCAGCGCGGCTGGCACAGCGATCACCGCGACATCGATAGCTCCTGTGACATGTGTGACCGATGGATAGCATCGCAAACCTTGAATGGTTTGTGCCGTGGGATTGACCGGATAGAGCTTGCCACGAAAACCGCCTGCACGAAGATTCGTGAGTATGCTGGCACCTACTTTTTTCGAGTCACGCGAAGCGCCGATAAGCGCGATCGCATGAGGTTCAAATAATCGTTGCAACTGCATTTAGATTTTTAATCGATGTATATCTTTGGTATATAGAATACCTGTCTGCGCTCCAATATGCCCGACCACCGAATGGCTATTATGCATCGCGAGCTTGAGCGCGCGCTTAATATCCTTGAAGCGAATAAGGCCGGCGACCAGTCCAGAGCCAAAAGCATCGCCAGCACCGGTTTTGTTCGCTATCTTCCCGATCTTAGCTGGCTGATACAAGGTTTTCTTATCACTGTAGACAAAAGCTCCTTTGTGGCCATCGGTCACTACGGTATAACGTGCTCCATAGCGGCCGAGCAGCTTGACCAGAGAGCGCGGAGCTGTGGGGCCTGCTACCAAGTTCGCGCTCTTCGCGAGCTCAAGCGCTTCGTCATGGTTGACCATAAATACCTGCGTCTTGCGTATATACTTCGCGAGCGTCTTGATGCCTGCGGCGATCTGTTCTGCTCCAGGATTCCAGGCAAGCATGATACTGCGCTGTTCGACGCGTGCCATGACCGCATCGAGGCTCTGTTTCCAGTTACCACCCAAAGCCGTCAGATACACCCACGGAGTGGTGATCGTTTTGGTGGTCGCGGAGCTTAAATGGAGCTTCGCTGACGCTCCTCGATAGACGAGAGCAACCTGGCTCATCTTATCAGGGACATTCAGGATGAACGCCGTTCCTGTCTGCTCACGATGTGCTCGCTGCACTGATTTCAAAGAAACTCCTTCCCTTCGTAAATGCAATATACAGTCCAATCCGGTAGCGTCACCCCCGACAGCGGTAATGATAGAAGGTCTCAAGCCAAGGCGCGCGAAGGTTACCGCTGCATTCGCAGCTCCTCCGCCATAGCTGATGATGAGCCGCTGGGCTTCCAGTTTCGCCGCTCGCTCGAAAGCTATCCACTCTTCACACAACATATCGCCGGTATTCGGCACTACCACGCCCTGATCGGTGTAGAGGAAAATATCCCGCATGGTACTGCCTATTGTCGTGACAAAACTTTTGGTGAACATAGACTAGGTTGTTTTATAGGTATCTTCTTTCTTCTCTCGCAAGAACGCGAACCAGCCCTCGATGATCTCTATCACCAGCTTGAACGGTGCCTCTATGATGAAATCGAGTATAAAGACGAAAAGGTTAATGCGGCGCATATTGACCGAGAGCCAATGCCCAGCACGAATGATCGGCAATGAGAAGAAGATGACGATGAGGCCAATCAGGCCTTCGCGCTTATGCTCGACTGAATACTCTTTCGTAAGCTGTCTGATGCGCGTGCCGAAGAAACTGACCGCTGTCACGAAGAAGATGAAGATGCCACCAGACAAGAGATTGAACTTCAGCAAACTCAGCCAGTAAATGATCGTGCCGAAGATCAAACCGTAGAGCAGCATATAGAAAAGGTATTCCAGGAAGAAGTATATCGGCCCTTGCTTGCGTTTCACATTCAATTCACACAGAATATCGTCGCCCGGGTCGCCATAGACGACATTCTTCAGCTCATCCATGATCAAACGCGTATTCGTGGCTCCGGGCAAGCGAGCCGACAAGGTGACCAGGAACATGAGCACCGGCGGGAACAGGACATTGATCGAGAGTGCCACCTCATTCACATGACCGACAATATACTTGTCATACGGATACTCAAGAATGAAGGCTAAAGCGACCTTCGTGATGAAGATATACAGTATCGCCCGCAAGGAGCTGCTTCGTAATTTACGTCGGGTCGCTTTATAATTACGCTCTATGACCTTGCGAGCCTCTGACTCAAGAAAATCAGGATTAGAGAAGAGAGATACCAGATCGTTCTCATGTATCATGATGAGCTCTCGCAATACCTTGAAGACGACAATCTGTTTCTTCAGGCTTTTCGCGATCTTATTCCGAATAGGATTATCCAGATGCGCCTGTATGCCATAGTAGACACTCGAGATCTTGCTCGCAACGAATTCAGTGAGTGCCTTATCAGCATGAGTCCAATCAGGGAAGTATAAGTTTAGCAAATGATAGGAAATGATCGGATTGTCCGACTTTACGAGCTCTTTATGCAGCGTGATATAGAGCTGAATATTCTTCTCGCGTTCGGAAAGCGTTGCTCCCCGCATCTTGATCCGGTCACGAACGATGCTATACAGAGTCTCTATCAGGGCGTCGACCCGCGCTTCAGGCTGGAGCAACAGATCGATCTCACAGGCCATGACCTCGGCGATCCAATTCACTATCTTGCGGCGCTCAGTCACATCAGCGATACCATCCTGGATCAACTCAATCAGATACATGTACTTATTGATCACTGTGCTGACCGGCATCACCACGGTCTCAGGAACCGTATTGTTCGGCATATAGCCGCTACGGATCAGCTCTTCGATCATTGACTCAGCTATCTTGGGCGTCAGCGTCTCAAGTACTATCCTCCGTTTGATATTACGTTCAATAGCGAAGCGCCGGAGTAGATGATCCTCTTGATAATCCATCGTATTCCGCATCTTCTCATACAACACAGCAAGCTTCGAGACAATATCATCGACGCTTATCTTTTTTATAGTGACATCTTCTGGGACGCGGCTAGCCTGCTGTATCGCGATGAGCCGCAAATACAAATCCTTAATACTATCCGAAATTTGCATATACACTACTATACCACATTACTAATACTTTTTGTAGCCTCTGAATTGACGCTGTCTAGTATTCATAGTATCGTAAGTTTGTTTTATTGGGGGATCGTCTAACGGTAGGACAGCGGCCTTTGAAGCCGTGAATCTAGGTTCGATTCCTAGTCCCCCAGCCAGAAGTAAAAGATCAATTATCTTCACATACTATGCCCGAACTAAAAACAAAGGTTAACAAGGCAAGTGTCCAGAAATTTTTGAGCACGATCAAAGACACCGAGAAGCGTAAGGATTGCTCCGTCATTGCTACAATGATGGAAAAAGCAACCAAGGCTAAACCAGAGATGTGGGGTACTGCGATTGTTGGTTTTGGCCGAATCACGTATACCTATGCGAATGGTAAAAAGACAGAATGGATGATGATAGGTTTTTCTCCACGCAAACAAAATATTGCTCTCTATGGATTAAAAATATTCACCATGACCAAAGGCGGATTAAAAGAAAAGAAAGGAGAAAATGATTTTCTCTTGAAATTAGGTAAGTACAAAGAAGGTGGTGGCTGTCTCTATATCAACAGACTCTCAGACATTAATACCAAGCAACTTGAAAAAATTATCAAACTCGCGGTACAACGGAAAAAATAGAGATTTCAATTCTTAGCTGAGGAAGGCATTAGCGGGGATGTGAAAGTTTTGAGATAGATTTTTATCTTCATAATATATCATAGTGAGCTCAAATACTAAAAACAAAAAATACTTTCCACTAGCACCATGAAACTCTATCAGAAAATACTCCTGACACTATCACTCATCATCCTTATCCTGGTCCCTTTTCGACGAGCGATCCAGTCATACCTAAGTCCATATCTGGAGGCTGCTTTCACAGAACTCTCAACTTCTTTCTCTGGCATTGTCAGTGACCTGCACCCTGCTCCTGCACCCTGCTCGCAACCGATCGAATATAGCCTTGGGGATTTTGACACGCGCTTCGGCATCACGAAGGATTATTTTTTGAGCGCCTTACAAGACGCGGAGGCAGTATGGGAAAAGCCTTTCGGCAAAGAATTGTTTTCCTATGCGCCGAATGTAGGTAAGCTCAAGATCAATCTGATCTATGACTATCGGCAGGAAGCGACCAGTAAACTCGCACCCCTCGGCAGTACCGTCAAGAACAATCAGGCTTCCTACGATGCCTTGAAGGCAAAATACCTCGCTTTAAAAGCCCAGTACCTGCAAGCAAAAGATGCCTTTGACGCGACTAAAAAGGCATTCGATGCGAAAACCGCGGCCTATGAACAAATGGTTAGCTACTGGAACGCGCATGGTGGCGCGCCACGAAACATGTACCTCCAGCTGCAAAGTCAGCAACTAGCGCTGCAAAGCGAGCTCACATCGGTCCAGGCTGCCCAGAATCAGGTGAACTCACTCGTTGACCAGCTGAATGCCGCGGCAGTGGTGCTGAATCACATGGCAGACAGTCTCAACCTGTCAGTCACAAAATACAATACGATCGGCTCCACCGTCGGCGAATCATTCGAAGAAGGACTCTATGAGACCAGCGCGAGCGGTCAAGAGATCAATATCTACGAATTCAGCGATCGGCAGACATTAGTGCGTGTCTTGGCGCATGAACTTGGCCATGCTCTCGGGCTCGAGCATGTCACTGATCCGAAAGCAATCATGTATAGCTCGAATACAAGCACGAATATGACCCCGACGAAAGCAGATCTTGCTGAACTCAAAGCAAAGTGCGCTGTTCAGTAAGCCCCGGACAGAAGCTATTGCTTATGCAGCTTCACGGTGGTCTTGATGAACTCCCAGAATAATGGATGTGGCCGTAGCGGCCGAGACTTGAACTCAGGATGGAATTGTGAAGCTACGAAAAAGGGATGGCCTTTCAGCTCCATGATCTCGACCAGCTTCTTATCAGGAGAGATGCCGGCGATACTATAGCCTTTCTTCTCTAAGCGTTCCCGATACTCCATATTGAACTCATACCGATGGCGATGACGCTCATCGATCCTGCGCTTGCCATAGGCACGATAACTGATAGATTTTTTGTCCAAGATGCACGGATAGGATCCAAGCCGCAAGGTACCGCCTTTATCTTCTATCGATTCCTGACCAGGCAAAATGTGAATGACAGGATATTTCGTTGTGTCGTCGAACTCAGTTGAATTGGCCCCGGCAAGACCTGCCACATTCCGAGCGAATTCAATCGTCGCTATTTGCATACCCAGGCACAAACCAAGATACGGTATCTTATTCTCACGAGCATACTCAGCCGCAACAATCTTGCCTTCAATACCACGGCCGCCGAAACCGCCAGGCACTACTATCCCCTGCGCTTTCTTCAACTTCGCCATTTCGCTCTTATCTTTCTTTTCAAGTCCTACTGCCGCAACCCACAATAGCTCCAGATCGACACCGCTATGATAACAGGCCGACTTCAAAGCCTCGATGACGCTGATATAGGCGTCCGTATTCTCAGTGTACTTGCCAACGATGGCTATTTTCACGGCGCCTTTCTTCGCATGCACGCGACGCACGAGCTGCGCCCAGGGTTTCAGATTCGGCTTCTTCTTCGGAAGGCCAAGCTTCTGGAAAATGATCTTCGAAATACCAGACCGCTCAAGATGCAAGGGTACCTCATAGATTGATTTAACCGTCGGGGCAGGTATCACTGCTGCCGTAGGTATAGAAGCGAACAAAGCTATTTTCTTTCGCTCGCCCATACCGAGCGAATAGTCGGTCCTACACAATACGACATCAGGTCGAATGCCGCGGCGGAACAATTCACCTAAGGACATCTGCGTCGGCTTAGTCTTCAATTCCTGTGAAGCTATCAAGAATGGTACCAAAGTGAGATGAGCGAAAAATACATTCTGCTCGCCTTTCTCGCGCGTAAACTCACGCACAGCCTCAAGGAATGGCTCACCTTCGATATCACCGACGGTGCCTCCGATCTCTATCAATAAGATATCCGCTTTGCTCTGGCGTGCCGTTTTATCGATATATTTCTTTATAGCTTCAGTGATATGCGGGATGATCTGTATAGTCTTGCCCAAGAAATCGCCTCTCCGTTCATTACGGAGCACCTCTTGATAGACCTGGCCCGTCGTCAGATTGGAAAGCTTGCTGACATTGGTATCGATGAAACGCTCATAATGCCCGAGGTCCAGATCGGTCTCAGCGCCATCATCCGTGACGAATACCTCGCCATGCTGATAGGGACTCATCGTGCCCGGGTCTACATTTAGATAGGGGTCCAGCTTCAGACTGAATACCGAATATCCGCAGGATTTCAAAATAGCGCCGATCGATGCTGACGCTATTCCTTTGCCAAGGCCTGAACATACCCCTCCGGTAATGAAAATGTATTTCGTCGTTCGCATAGCCGGCTACTGCTTCGTTATGATGGCTTTTGCCGCATCCAGCTGAGGGTCAAGCTTCTTATCATAATCATCCTGTGTCATCGGTACCACCTTATCAGGCGTAATACCCTCGCCGTTGATTATTCTACCATGAGGAGTGAGCCATTGTGAAATAGTGATCTTCAGCTCTGATCCATCAGCTAAACTACGGAGATCCTGCACCGAACCCTTGCCATATGTCTTAGCGCCGACCAGGGTCGCCTTGCCATAATCCTGTAATGCGCCGGCGAGTATCTCGGCTGCCGAAGCAGAGCCTTCATTCACGAGGAGCACGGTAGGAACTTTCGGCGCGGCGAACTGCGGCTGAGCATCATACTCCTTGGACAAACGCTCATCATGATAGACCTCGCGAACCACTACCTGTCCTGTATCGACCCAAGCGCTCGCTATCAAGACCGCCTGATCCAAGAATCCGCCCGGATCATTCCGCAGATCGACTATCAGTCCCTTGATAGGTTTAGCTGAGGCCTCACGCAGGGCACTGATGAACTCATGTTCAGAATCAGCGCTGAACTTATACAGATGTATAATAGCAATACCATCCTGCTCCTCTTCTTTCACGGCAGGGACGGTGATGGTCTGTCGCGTGACCGTCACATCGATCGGAGCTTTGCCGTCGATATGGTAGATACTGAGCTTCACGGTGGTATTTGCTTTGCCGCGTATCTGAGACACCGCTTCATCGAGCGTTAACGCGCTCGCATCCTTCCCATCGATAGACAGGATAGTATCGCCAGCCCGCAAACCGGCTTTTTCGGCAGGCGAGCTAGGCAAGGGAGCAATGATGGTCAGATGGTTATCCTTCATGCCTATTTCAGCTCCGATACCTTCGAATGAGCCCTGCAACTCATCATTCAGATCTTTACTGGCCTGCGGGTCGAAAAAGGTAGTATACGGATCACCAACCGCTGCGACCATACCCTGTAAAGCTCCGTAGAATAATTTTTTATCATCGATCTTCTTCTTATCAACATAGTTGTTCTTCAGAAGACTCCACACATCGGTATAGAGCTTCTCATCGAAGTAGCCTACATCACTCAGGCTCTTCGCGACGACCACGGAGCTGTTCGAGCTCACACCAGTTACGCGCAAGGCAATGACAAAACCGCTGAAAAAGCTTATGAACAGCAGCATCGCGATCCAGAACAGCATGACCGGATTCGAGGTCTTCGATTGCATACTATTCTTCTTTCGAAATAACATATCGTTCTCCTATGCTCGCTTAATGGAGGCTCCCAGAGCCTGCAAACGCTCATCCAGACGTTCATAACCACGATCGACTTGCGTGATATTGTGAATGACTGACTCGCCCTCAGCCAAGAGAGCCGCTATCACTACTGTCGCGCCCGCGCGTATATCATAGCTGATAATCTCTTTGCCATACAGCGGCGTTGGCCCGACTATGAGGATGCGATGCGGATCAAGTACATTAATGTTAGCTCCCATTTTCTGAAGTTCTGACACATAGCGCAGTCGTCCGTCATACATCCAGTCATGCACCAGGCTCACACCGGCCGCTTGCGTCAACAGTAACGCGAATGGCTGTATGACATCCGGCGAAAAACCAGGATACGGCATCGTATGCACTTTGCCTTGCACGGCTCGCAAGGGGCGCTGTGTGACGCGGGGTATCACTGTACAGATCTCATACTTACCGTTCTGTGCAGGCCGTCGGTCAGCGTACTCGAATGCCACTCCGATCTCTTCAAACTTTTTTATAGGTAATTGGAGAAAATCAGGCACCGCATTCTCAATGCGTATCTCTGAATGCAGCGCTGCAGCCAGCACGATGAAGGTACCAAGCTCCAGCGGATCAGGCATGACCGTGTACTCTGTCGGCTGTAATTTTTTGACGCCCTCGATGGTCAGTGTGTGCGTACCGATACCAGCGATATGAGCGCCGGACGCTTCCAGGAACCAACACAGGTCCTGTACTTGCGTATCGGCGGCAATACAGTGAAATGTCGTTGTGGTCTCACCTAACACCGAAGCCAGTATCATATTCTCGGCAGCCGTAACACTAAACTCAGTCATCACGACTGTTCTCTGAGGCTCAGCGACCTTCTCAATAAGAAAAAGATCGTCTTCCAGTTTGACGCGATAACCCAAGGCTTTCAAACCCTCGAAATGAGCATCAAGGGATCTATTACCGATATTGCAACCGCCAGGAACCGACATACGCACCGTTCCGAAACGCTGCGCAAGGGAACCGATCAACAGTACCGATAACCGAATACGCTTTACGGCAGTATAGTCGATCTTCGTCGGATCAATGGTCGTGCAGTCGATACGCGCTGTATCATGACTTTCCCAGGTGACCTTGGCACCCATGCTTTCTAAAATCCCCAGCAACACCTCAGCATCGCCGATACGAGGGATATTATGCACGATGCATTCTCCGGGGATCAAAATGGTCGCGGCAATGATAGGACCCACTGAATTTTTTTGACCCTTAAGAGCTATGGCGCCCGATAATTTATGTCCGCCTTGTATAATAAAAGTGTCCATAGTAGTATTCGTACTGTCAGTACTGGTGTATTGTAAAGTATCATTCGAATTAAAACAAGATGACATTACGACTCCGCAGAGTACTCTATCTCTTTGTATTTCTGCTTTTTTTCGCCATCGCCCCAGCACTCATATTCTATGCCACGGGACATCGTTATGACCTCATCCGCCACAATATCACCAGCGTTGGAGCTATCTATATCAAGTCATATCCCTCAGGATCTCCCATCTATATCGACGGACAAAAAACCGGCAAGAAAACACCGAACCGTATCTTGAACATACTCCCCGGCTTACACACCATCAGTGTCCTGCGCGATGGCTATGAACCATGGCATAAACAACTGGAGGTACAGCCTGCAGAAACGACCTTCATACGGGATATCGTGCTATTCCTGAAAGACCAAACAGCGACGCCATTATCCTCTGGCGGGACTCAGTTCCTGACGAATGACGCCGAGACAGCCTATACCTACCTCGATGCCAGCAGCACCATACATCTCACCAGCCTCATCAGCGAAAGCGACTATACTATCCCGACAGACCCGCAGCCAGACAAGCTCCTTGCTCTCAGTCCTACTGCCGATACCATACTCTTTTCCTCAAAATCACTCTGGTATGAAGTGGATGTAAACACTGAGAAAACCAATCGCATAAGTTCGCATCCATTGCTCGCCACTAAAGTGCTGTGGGATCCATTCAACCGAGACATTGTCTGGCTCTTGCATACTCAGCATCTCGATACCCTGAACCTACTCACCGGCACTGATGAGCAACGCATCCCCTTGATCGATGATTTCGCGTTCGATGGTTCGCATTTGATCACTGTTACTCAAAATAAAGATGCCGCTCTCGTTACGGTGTATGCCAGGGATACGCTCAGCACGATTTGGAAAACTTCCATTACCACCACCGAACCGCTCCATATCGCCGCTGTCAATAATAATGGCTTGATAACTCTGCAAGGCACCCAGTCCATCTGGCTCGCAGATCCCTCGACTGATAGCGTCCAAAGCTTCGAGGCAAAATTCATCAGCTGGCACAACAATCAGTTGCTCTTTGCGACTGATTTTGAGACCTCATACTATACGGCTGATACTAAAACGGTTCAGCTCATCGATCGTGGTTCTGAACAGCTCAAAACCATACTCTGGCATCCGAGCGGAAGCTATTTCCTCTGGCAGAAGGGCTCTACGCTATCCCTTGTGGAGATGGATGGGCGGGATGTGCGTAATATCATCCCGCTGAACACGGCCGTCGGAGATATGCCTCACCTCATGTTCGACAAAAAAGGTTCGAAGATATTCATCTTAGAACCAGATCATAATCAACTACTGACGATACAGTAGCTACCGATGGGGCGCGTGCTGCGCGATATAGTTCGAGGCCTCGAGCAGTGAATCAAAAGTACCTGCATCGAACCAGGGTTTATCGATACTGCGAACATCCAACTCCCCTATCTCAAGGTAGCGACGATTAAGATCGGTTATCTCGATCTCGCCGCGGGCTGAAGGTTTCAGTTCTTTCGCGAATGGTACGACTCGGGCATCATAGATATAGCAACCCGTCACAGCATAGTTACTTTTTGGTGCTTTCGGCTTTTCTTCGATCGACAGGACTTTCATAGTTGAGCTAAACTCTACGACGCCAAAGCGCTCAGGATCAGGGACCTGGCGCGCGAAGACACGAGCGCCGGACTTGAACTCCTTGATATGCGAGCTGAGATCATCAATAAAAATATTATCACCGAGTATCATGGTCACCGGCTCTTCGTCTATGAAATTTTCGCCAAGGATGAATGCATCAGCGAGACCCCGAGGGTACTCCTGTATCTCATAGGTAAATTTCACATCCGGGCCGAACTCTTTGCCTGAGCCTAATAAATGCAGAAAATGTCCTGCATATTCCGGCGCAACGATGATGAGTATTTCCTTGATCCCCGCGCGCAGCAATGTCCCCAGTGGATAAAAAATCATCGGTTTATTGTATACCGGCAATAGCTGCTTACTGGTGATCTTCGTCAGCGGTCGCAGGCGTGTCGCATGGCCGCCGGCTAATATGATTCCTCGCATAGGTTCTAGCTCATGGTACTGGGAACCCTACTATTGTAATCTTGATATGCTCCGCTCGCAATAGCCTGCCACCACTGCTCATGGTCACGATACCACTGTATGGTGGCAGTAAGCGCGGCTCTGAAATCAGACTGCGGAGCCCAGCCAAGCTCCTGGGCTATCTTTGTTGAGTCAATGGCATAACGATAATCATGGCCCTTCCGGTCCTCCACGAACTCAATCATGGATTCGTTTTTACCGAAAGCCTCCAGGAGAGCCTTCGCTATATCGATATTGCGCATCTCGGTCCCGCCACCGATACAGTAGGTCTGTCCGATCGTGCCATGATGCAGAATCAGATCAAGGGCTCGTGAGTGATCATCGACGAACAACCAGTCTCGGATATTCATCCCCTTCCCATAGACAGGGATCTTCTTATCCTGCATGAGATTGGTGATGCTTAACGGGATAAATTTCTCAGGAAATTGCCATGGCCCGAAATTATTTGAACAGTTGCTGATAGTGATCGGCAATGCATAGGTATGAAAGTAGGCGCTGACGATATGATCTGAGGCTGCTTTCGATGCTGCATACGGACTTCGCGGCGCATAGGGAGTATGCTCGTTAAATGCACCAGTATCAGAAAGCTGACCATATACCTCATCAGTGGATACATGGTGCAGGCGAGGCACGTTATTAACAAGGGCAGCCCGCAGAATGCTTTCAGTGCCCAACACATTGGTTTTCAAAAAAAGACCCGGATCGCTGATGGAACGATCGACATGCGACTCGGCGGCGAAATGAATGATGGCATCCACTCCTCGACTCACCTCGCACATAGTCTTGAAATCAGTAATATCAGCCCGTATCAATCGATGCTTGAAGCTGATTGGGAGATCATCAAGGTTGGCCCTATTGCCGGCATAGGTTAGCAGATCAACATTCAGCACTTCATAGGAAGGATACGTGTCGGCAATATAGTGAATGAAATTCGAACCGATGAACCCCGCCCCGCCGGTGACCAGGAGCTTCATAGAGCGATCTTCGTGGGTAATACTCCTTTCAGGGTAGCCGCGACCGCATTCAGCTCTTCAGGGCCACCATGCTTCGGCGACCACGCTTTCAGGCCGTCATCGAATGATCGCGGAATGATATGCCAATGCACATGCTCGACTACTTGGCCAGCAGCAGAACCATTATTCAAGCCCAAATTGAAACCGTCGGCTCCGAGCGCAGCGGCTATCTGTGGAGCAAAAAATCGTACGACAGACATCAGCTTCTGCGCCACAGCGGCTGGCGTACTATCGAAACGGGCATAGTGCTGCTTCGGAACGACCAACGAATGCCCTGTCGTCGTCGGGAATGCGTCCAAAAATATAATGACATCATCATCCTCGAAGAGGATATGTGCCGGTCTTGATCGCTCAATGATGCTGCAAAAAATACAATCTGTCATAAGAATACATTACTCTGTTAATGATGACCAATTAAAACCAATAGTCGGGTCATTGTAGGCAATCCGCTTCTCATCAGGAGTAGTCGCGTTATAACTTTCAGTCGTATGGTAGAACAGCAGTACCGGCTCATCTGACAGAACCTGATAACCATGCGCGACGCCGACGGGAATAACTATCAACTTATAGTCATCCGTACCAGCCATGATGGTCTGCGTCATACCGAAGGTCGAAGAGTTTTTCCGTAGATCATGCAGGACCACACGAGCCTTACCCGTAGCAATGAACCAGAGATCATCCTGACTCTCATGCCAATGAAATGCTTTGATAGTGCCGGTATAGGCAACCGTGAAAGTGGACTGTCCGAACTTTTTCAAAAGTCTCTCGTCATCGCGTAGCACTTCCATGAGAAAACCCGGCTTTGCTACCTCTTCGGTATCAAGAATATCTTGACGCACTTTCAATAGCTTAACGATGACGCCTTGAATCATAGGATAGAATACTGTTGGCAAGCACTACTAGCATACTAGCTGCTACCACAGCTAAACCTAACAAATGCGCACCTAGTTGTAAAGAAATAACCATGCAACATATCCCACAACTTACAACAAGAGAGGCGTTGATATATCGGATCTGCCATCTATCTAGAGCATCCACGAACCAGCCGCGCCATACGCCAATACTACCCATGGCTATGGCTATAATCCAGAGGCTAGATATATCCACGAGCGAGCTAATGAGCCCGGGCTGTGTAAATTCCAGTCCCGTGAGTAACAATGCGCCGGTGCTCATGACGATGCATATGTCAGTATAGATTATCTTAGTGGTGTTCATCATAGTACGCATATTAGAATCTCCGTATAAGAGTCGAGATCAGCGATTCTCTCTTCAGATCAATAGTAACTCCTTTCAAGACGAATGTCCTACCCGCGGTCAGCGTCGGAGTGGTAATGATGAACCGTAAACGCCCGTCACTTACCTGAGCGCCCGCTAGATCGAATGCTGCGCTACCACTGCTCGTTGGTTCCGCGAGAGTATATGACCACGATCCAGGAGTCTGGCCAGTAGCTAAGCCTACTTTCCATGCTATATGATACGGGTTGTCACCCAATACCGTGATGGTGGCAGTGTCATAGCGATGCGGGTAGCGGACCGTCACGTAGATCGGCTGCTCTTTCACTGTCTGTGAGCCAGACTCAGGTTGTGTTAAACGTTGAGCAGGAAAAAATTGCGATACCAGCGGCGAAGGTGTGCCGACCTGATATTCCATATGTCTGATACCAGAGGGGTTGATCTCAATAAGTAGCGCGCATACTAAGACCAGCGGAAGGACACTGTACATACAGATCCGAGCGATACGCAAGGTTGTAATACTATTATGAGGCATTAGTTCGCAGTACTTCAAGCGGATAAAAACTCACATCAGCATAGGTATACACCGCATGACCCAACTGCAGGCCGACAGCCTGTAGCCGCTGATCAAATGCTGCCTCCTTAATCTGATCAAAGGTCACCCCACTATAGTACACATCACGGTGCTCAGTAGTTCGATAGTATGCTGCAGCGGCAAGTCCCTTACTATCAGTGAATGCGGTTATCACCATCCGATTCGGCCAGAGATACTTATCACCTTTCGCTGTAAGTATGATCGAATCCGAAGGGGTATTCGTGGCCACCCAAGATGCGATAGTATCATAACCTTTAACGGTCTGCCGCTTCGCGAGTATGGATTCGGGCGAACCAGTCACTGCGGTAGTATAGAGCGTCACAACCGCACAACAAAGCAGGATACCCGTAGAGAGCGCTCTCATTCGTTGTGATATATATCCCATGCACTTCCAGTACCCCGCGGCACTGATAGGCAAGGTCACCAATACATACCAAGGCAAAAAATAACGCACATAGGATGTGCCAATCGTCACAGCTGATGGATCCGGAGAATCAGCTATCTGCCATGAGCCATAGAGTACCATGACGACAGCGGCGCTCGCTGCTGTACCAAGCACATAGGAACGTGATCGCTGACCTCGCTTCAAGAGTTCTGGACCAGAAACCCACAGCGCTATGGCGAGCGCCAGAGTATAGGGCCAGAAGATGCCAAGACCATACTGTACCGCATGAAGCACTATCAGGCGCGGATGAAAACCGAATGGAAAAAAGAACGGTGCCGGGATGGCCGAGGATCCTGCCGTACCTGCCGGCATCACATAACCGAATAATTGGAAACTCCCCGTGAAAAAACCCTGCGCTCCCCATGCAATGATCGCTCCTCCAAGCAGAGAACCCCAAAAGTACCAATAGTAGGATCGCCTTGCATCTTTCCGCTTAGGTACAAATGAAAAATAGACAAGCAGCGGCAAGAGCCAAAGAGCCTCCGACAAGCGAACCCAGAGAGCGAGGGCGATACAAATACCTGCGAGTACTGAGCGGCGCTTCGAACTCTGCTCTGCCGCAGTAACGAATACAGCACTGCCTATGATAGCCAGGCTCATGAAGAGTACATTCGGGAGCAATGAGTCATTCGTATACTCCCACCAAGCCGGGTGGATGGCCAGAAGTATGGTTGCGACAAAGGCGATCGCTGGATTAAAAAAATAATTGATAAGCTTATAAAAAAAGAAGAGGCCGATAGCAGCGGCTACTATGGTCAAATAGGGAATAAGGTTGATGAACAGTACTCTACTAATCAGGCCATACAGTATGATCAAACCGAGGAAACCTACGGGTAGCACATCATCACCGACAATACGAGTGCTTCTGGTGAACAGATACTGCCGGGCATCAGAAACAGGCACGCGCAGCGGCAAGGCCATCGGCCTTCCTTCAAAGATACGCAGCGCGAAATGATAGTTCGCATTAGCATCCGGGGAATTAAAAACACCGTTGTGCCCGCCATTCCAGATCAATGCACATTGCACGATGACGAAAAGACCGATACAGATGCAGAGGGTCTTGGTAGTAGCAGTAGCGCTCATAGCAATGCAGTATTCTTAGAGTATAGTATAGCGGCAGTATCTATGCATAGCCCTCGAAAAAGAGGTATGCTAGTATAGGGTACAATACCTATGCAGAAGCACAACACCCTTCCACGAACAGTAACCATACCCGCTTTGTTGAGCATCGGCACCGCAGTAGCGGCTGCTCTTTTTTTAGCAGTGCCGCTCCCTACCTCGTTCATGACAGTGCCAGTAGCGTTGCTGTATGTTCTATCGCTGTCCTACCTGCTCGGGAAGATCTATGTTCCTCAGGCGCATACTGAAACACAGTGGCTTGCTGGCAGTATACTCCTGTGCTCCTATGCTAGCATCATACTGAGCGTTCTTTTCTATACCTACCATATCACGCCGACGGTCATCGAGCTTGTCACCGCAGTAAGCCCCGTACTCCTATTCCTCAAGCCAAAGAGTCTGAACTATGCTGAGCTTACATTCGATATTCCTGCGAAGCCCCTAACACTTCGAGATGCCATGAGCAGAGGCAGCATACTACTACTCTGCGCTATCTTAGGCGCAGTTATTATCCGATCCCGCACACTATCAAGTGTCGTGAGTCCATGGCCTCTGATACCACCAAGCGTCTTCATGCTGTATGGCGCCTTAGCATTCCTAATGCTGCTATCCTTCGTCAGTGGACATAGCATAAGTTGGAAAAGGATAGTGCCACTCTTCATGGTCTCACTCACCGTAGCAGCTGTCATCTTCCCGCTCGGTTATGGCTTCGACCCATTCATACACCAGGCAACTGAACGCATACTCCTTACCACCGGTACCATACAACCTCAGCCGCTCTACTATATCGGCTACTATGTTCTTATCGCCTGGCTAGCGACGATATCTCATCTTCATTTCCAGATCCTAGATACCTACTTGAGCCTCGCTCTTGGGATCGTCTTGCTGCCACTGGCAGCAAGCGCAGCACTTCGCTACCTCACTCGTGAAAAAAAATTCGCCCTCATAGCAGTAACGAGCCTGCTGCTTCTCCCCTATCCGTTTCTGATCCAGAGCACGCCGCAAGCAGCCTCCTTCATCTTCGCGCTCATAGGCATCTTCATGGGCATACAGTTCCTAGCAGGCGCAGTGCCCTCATGGATGCTACTCTGCACTACGGTTGTGGCCGCGCTGCTCCAGCCACTGACAGGTGCACCGTTGATCATTGCCGCACTATTCATAATCTGCTGGAAGAATCTCTCTATTCGATCAAGTATACGCAAGGCAGCCCTAGGAATGCTCTTTGCCATAGGTATCTGCATCGTGCCAATCATGCTCAGCATCGCCGCCGCGAGATCCTCTGAGTTTCATCTACATATCGCTTTACATGGTACTCCAATGTTCCTGGCGCCATTCCTGCCCGCCTGGTATCGCTATACCAACCTGGACGATCTGATCTATACCTTTTCTCAAAGCGCCGGTTTCCTATGGATAGTACTCGCGATTGGAGGCATGCTTGCATCTGATCGAGATACAAAAAAAACACTCCTGCCCTTTGCCCTGCTGTCAGGTATGCTCATACTAGCATATTGCTGCATGAGCCTCTTCCTTTCTTTTAACTTCTCAACCAGCATCGAACAGCAAACATTCGCAAGTCGTATCGCTTCCCTGAGTCTCCTGATGGCAACACCGCTAGCGCTGGTAGGCTTGTATCAGGTCCTACAGGGACTGGCCCGACTGGGAAGAAGCGCCCTCATACTCTGCTTACTGATCCTCTCCTTAGGACTCACCATGAGCTGGTATGCATCCTATCCGCATTTCGATACTCGTGAACAAGATACCGGCTACTCAGCATCAGCAGCTGACTATCAAGCCGTTACATGGATCCATACTGACGGCGGAGCGAGCCCCTATATCGTACTAGCCGATCAAACTGTGGCTGCTGTTGCGATACAGTCGTTCGGCTTTGCCCACTACTACAATACTCTCTTATACTACCCACTACCGACCAATGGGCCGCTCTACCAACAGTACCTTCAGGCAATGAATCCGCAGACTCCTCTAGCGAACACCTTGGCAGATACCAGTCGGCTGACCGGTGTCAAACGTATATATATCGTACTCAACGCTTACTGGGATTCAGCCGACACACTGCGAACACTACTAGGCTCAACTGCCCAGCAGCATAAGACATTTACTGACAGCGGCAAGGTTGATGTCTTCATGTACGAAGTTCCTTGAGCAGCTCATCGATATACCGATCAGCGGTCAGGTGAGCTACGGATGCTGTAGCTCGGGCCGCAGCCCGCGCGATACTCTCTCGATCAACCGAGAGTTTTTTCAATAATGAGCCTAACTGATCCCACGCTCCCGCAGGCACGATCCATCCAGTAACCCCCTCCTCTACTACCTCTTTCGCGCCGCCAAGATCTGAGATGATCACTGGCAATCCGCAGCGCAGGCTTTCAGCGACTATGGTGGGAAAAGTATCATAACAGAGCGTAGGCGCCACTAAGATATCTGCCTGAGCAAAGTGGGTTGGTATTGTTTCATGTGGGAGGCGCCCCAGAATGCTGATGCGGCCGTGGGAAGCGGCAGCTTGAGTTCGTAGAGCCGGCATGTCAGATCCGTCGCCAATGAGTGTCAGCGAGAGCGCTGGATCATTCCCGTGAAGCACTACATTTACCAGCCCGATAGCTCCTTTCGATTCGCTTAATTGACCAACATAGAGCAGCCGCAAAACACCAGGCATTGGCTGATGCTGCTCGTGCCCCGTGAATGAAACCGGATTCTGTATCACGACTGACCTAGTTTGATTGAAAAAACCATGTCGTCTATAAAAATCCAACAGAAAACAGGAAGGAGAGACGACTAAGCTTGTCTTTCTGAACAGATACCGCATAAGCGCCGGATAACCGACCGCCGTATAGAAAAATTGCGACAGCGAGCGCTCTTCACCAAGTCGTATGATCCCTGAAGGGTTATAGAGCTGCACATCATGCAGTACATGGACATGCCGCATCTTCGATCGATGGAGCATAGTTGGAATGAGAAAACCCATGCCCATGAGATTATGGGTGATAACCAGGTCTGGCTGCTCGCGTTCTAAAATCCGCTGTGCTTGTATTTTTGAATGTAGATTGCATATATCAACGATATGCCATAACGCGCGAAGTACCCATGGCTTACGATTACCTTCAGTGTAATGATAGAAGTTCAGCGGATACCAAGAGTATACTTGGATGCCTTGCTGCACCGTCATGGAGGGTCGCAAAGAACGCAGCGAGCTATAGGGAGCCGTAGTGAGTACGACAACCGTATGACCTTGCTTGGCAAAACCAAGGGCCATCGTTTCGGCAATGATCTCAGCTCCACCACGTGCTCGAGGAGGATATAGGTTAGTAACGATCGCTATCTTCATATGCTGTGTCGCTGATAGACATCATAGACTTGCTTACCGACAACCTGCCAGGTATAACGCTCAAGCACTCGAGCCCTGCCCTGTTTACCAAACTTATTGCATACCTGCGGATTCTCCAGCAAATAATGTATCTGTTTTGCCAGATAGGTGACATCTTTCGGTTTGAAGAGTAGACCCGTCAGACCCTTCACGACGACACTGCGTACGCCAGGCAGATCAGAAGCGATGACCGGAAGCCCTGAAGCCATTGCTTCAAGCGCCACCATACCAAAAGCCTCTGAACTATCAATCGACGGAAATACCAATACGTTAGCGAGATTATAATACAGCGGCAAGGTGTCGTCTGGCAGCGTTCCCGCGAATAATACTTTGCGCTCCAGTCCGAAGTTAACGACCAGACTTTCATAGGTCGGCTTGAGATTACCTCCGCCTACGATAATGAGCCGATACGCATCATTCGATGAGATCAGCTGGAAAGCCTTGATCAGATAGTTCACACCCTTGAAGTAATGCGCTCGATCAAGAGCGCCGACGAAAAGTATAACCTTTTTATTGCGCAAACCATACCGCTGTATCAGATCCTTCGATGTTATCCGCGGCTTGAATACTTCCGGGTCGACACCGAGGGGTATCTCTATGAATTTATCGGCTTGTACTGCAAGACGATCCTTCAGTAAGGATCGTTTCGCATAGTCCATGGAAGTCACGATGATCTTATTGGCCTGCCCGAGAATACGTGGCATCACATGCTTGCTATGCAAGGCGAAGAGGTACTTCATGACCCCATCCCCTACGACATCCATATGATAATGAATAATGATGTTCAACGGCCGCACCAGGTCGCGAAGGTACAGCATTTCCGCACCGCCGAAGAACGGATAATGCAGGTGAATAATATCGAAATCTCTGAGACGCCATAAGAGCTGCGGCACAAATCCGGCATTACCATACCAGAACCATGGACGCAGACGCATCACTTTGAACGGCAAACTCGCATCCATCTCATAGAATCCCTTAGTAGAGATCGTAAATACGGTGACGTCGCAGCCAAGCTGCGATAATTCCCAGCTTATATGATAGGCCGCATTACCGACACCAGCTTTATACGGAGGAAATGTGGAGACGATGTGAGCGACTTTCATTACCAGAAAAGACAATAGTGAATCAATCGATGGTATAACGAAAAGACCGGATTTGCAATATAACGGATCAGCGGGCTTTCCAAAGGCTGGAAGTCAATCCGCCCGGAAAAAGTACCAAAGATTTCCCTGTCGCTCCTCTTCCGAAGCCGCTGAAGCTTCGACCGATCTACTCGCAATTGCCTCAGATTCTTCGCCGAAAAGAAATAGGCATAGGCAGCGATCTTCTGCGGCAGCGTGCCCGTCATCGCGGCACGAAGCAGCTGTGCCAACTCCATCATGAGCCATGCTGGCAGCAGAAGCAGCAGGGTGGCCCAGTGGTAGTTCTTCATCAGTATCCATAAGCGGTTTCGCTCGAAGTAGTAGTAGAGACGCATCCCTCGACTGAACTCGTACTTATGATACACGCGCGACTGGGGCACCAGTTGGTTATGCCACCCGGCAATGGATAACTTCCAGCCAAGATCCAGATCCTCAAGATACATAAACATGAAATCATCGAATAAACCAACTTCCCGTACTGCCGCTGCGCGGAGCATGACCGCTGCGCCTGAGGCATAATTGATCTCTCGAGGCATAGTATGAACCAAGGACTCCTCCACACCATTATAACTACTATACCCAAAGCCCAAGAAATGAATCACATTGCCCAAAGAATTTATCTTTGTTGTTTCAGGATGCAGCAGAAGCTTTGGCTGGGCTGCGCCAAGTGCCGGATCGGCTTCGAAAGCCTGCAGTAAAGGTTTCAGGAACCCGCGCTCAACGATAGTGTCTTGATTCAATAAAAAAAGATACTGCGCCTCCGGCATATCTCGTTGTATCTGCTGCCAACCAATATTATTGCCAGCGGCAAAACCAAGGTTCTCGGGAGTACGCAGTACACGCACCTGTGGCCAGGTATGCTCAAGATAAGCCACTGAGTCATCGGTCGACTGATTATCAACAACATAGACCACTGGGTCTATGTTCGGATACTCATCATGATAGAGAGATGAAAGACAGTCTTCCAAGAAGCTGCGTCCATTATAGTTCACGATGAGAATGGGTAGCATCATCTGTGTGTTCCGCATCACGCAATGTTACTGCTCTAGTTAACTTGGTAATAGTATGCTCTAAACGTTCCAATCGGACGAACAGGCGATAGACGAGATACACCAAGACGATGATCGCACTATAAATGATAAGATCAGCTCCGCGACCGATACCTACCGCAAGCGCTAATCGACTGGCAATATCCGGCGACCAAAAGACAATAGCGACCGATAACCACACTAAGGACCAGAGAAAACTCGCGGAACCCGGCATACGGCGGGCACGATAGTTCTGAGCGATACGCACCACCGCAAGCAGAGCGAAGAGAGTAACTATCATCTGGATCCACATACATTATGGCAACAATTTTCGAACGATTATATCTTTCAGAATACGCAGTCCTCCAAAGAAACCCTGCCCATACTCTCGGTAGGAAATGGTAACAGGTACCTCCTCGAAACGCAAACCAAGGCGCTTGGCCTCGGATACGATCTCTGAAGCGTGCGCCATACGGTCCTGACTGATATGTATCGCTGCCGCGGCCGTTCTGTCTAACGCACGAAAACCATTGTGGACATCGGACAAATGAAGGCCGGTTGTCATATTCTGTAAAGCGCGTGCCGGCATATGCAGCAGATACTTTTTGGTCCAGGGGACCTTGCTAGTACCCAGATACCGAGACCCAAAAACGATAGCTGCTCTGCCGCTCTGTAGAGGGGCTATGACGCGAGCGATATCAGATGCCTGATGCTGCCCATCAGCGTCGAAGTGTACGATGATATCAGCACCAGTATCTAAAGCATACTGCGTTCCCGTAGCGAGCGCCGCTCCCATGCCTCGATTGATAGGGTGCCGCAAGACTGTGGCGAAAGGTCGTGCCTGCTCAGAGGTGTGGTCGGCCGATCCATCATCAACAACAATGATCTGATGATACCCAGCGTCGCGCACCGAGCGAAGCGTTGCAACGATACGCTGCTCTTCGTTAAAGGCAGGAATGACAACAGCAATGTTCATACCCGGCCCTTACGTTTCCTATCTCTGTATGCTATGCCTCGCAACAGATCCATCGTAGCATACAGCATCTGCTGATGCGTATGCTGCTTGGTCCATGCTCGGGCAACTTCTGCATATGCCAGCGCTTCTTTAGGATTGAGGATGCTACGTGTCAACGCCTCTATGATCTGATACTTCTGATTATAACCAAACACCAGACCAGAATATTCATGCTGTATCAATTCTGTATTACCCCCGTTGCTTGAGACGACGCAGGGAACTCCATAGCTCATAGCCTCCAGTAGAGTATGCGAGAGACCCTCATACCCAGAGTTGAGTACAAAAGCGTCTGCTGCCTGATACCATTGAGCAAGCTCCGCGTGCGTCTTCTTACCAGTTAGTATGACAGCAGGAGCAAGCCGCTTCCCTTGAATAAGCTCTGCTAGGCGGGCATGTTCTGGACCGCTGCCGATGATATATAAATGTGCATCAGGAACGCTTTGCAGTATATCAGGCCATAGATCGATCAAGGCAGCGAAACCTTTCCATGGCACTAATCTCCCGATAGTAATGACCGTGGAGCCGGTAATGCCCAATGTCCTTTTTGCTTCATGAGCATTCATATGTGTCACGGGAGGTTCAGCGACGGCATTATAGACGACCACTACCCGCTCTCGGGCTACGCCCCAGCCGCGAACCATGGTCCGCAGATATTGACTGGGCACGATGACACGCCTCGCATGCCGTGTGACGATACGTTGTACAGAACGCAAGATACGAGCAGGAAAAGGAACGATAGCCCCAGCTTGCTGGAACCTATCAATAGACATATCCATACCATAGCGTCCGACGCCCTGCTCCCAGGCATAATCACCCGTTACCTTCACTACATAGCTGGTGCCTGTCATGACGCGCGCTATGAGTGCCTGCACGCCGCCAGCAACGGGACCCTGCGCATAGATGAGGCCTGAACGCCAGGAAAGCCGTATCAGCGTCAACAAATAGCGCAGATAAGTTATACTCTTCGAGGTGCCGCGAGATATCCGATGGACGGCATATCCGTGAGAGGTATCCATACCCTCCGTATCACTGAAACAGATTACGACCACCTCGATCTTCTGCGAAACACAATAGTCGGCAAAGGCCGCTGCATAGGTCGCAGGGCCGCCGATATCAGGTGGAAAAATTCCAGCGGCGATAACGATACGCATACAAAATGTTTCGATACCTATCGCCTCCCGTACTGCCGTATATCAGGTCGTTCGATATAATTCGATCGAGCGTACGCAATAGTCTCTTTTAATCCCTCATCGATACTGACCAGAGGGAACCAATTCAGTTTTTCTTTAGCAAGGCTAATATCAGGCACCGCCTGCTGATGGGTATAGGGCAGACCATCCGCAAAGGTTATGGATGATGTTGAGCCGAGTATATCCTTAATCTTTTCAGCGACATCTTTATAGAGCAAGAAATTATCATTACCGAAATTGACCGGCTGCGTCAGTTCTGAGTGCATGAGTGATGCCATACCCTCGACCATATCCTTCACATAGCACAGGGACGATCCGGTGCTCGCATCACCAGTGATCACGATGTCATGGTTAGCAAGAGCGGTATTGATCATGTCAGGAATGAAACGACCGCTGTTCTTCAGCATACGCGGACCATAGGTGGTGAAGATGCGAGCGATCTTCACATCAAGTTTATAATGGTCACGATAGGTCGTCGCCAATGTTTCGCTGAAGCGTTTCCCTTCATTGTAACAAGCGCGCGGACCTATGAAATTAACCTTACCTAGATAATTCTCATCAATAACATTACTATCCTCCGGCCCTCTGCCATAGACTGCAGATGATGAAGCAAGTAAATATTTTGACTTATATTTCTCAGCCATCTCCAGAGAAACTCTGGTACCTTGAGAGTTTGCCAGCGCTGTCTCAATGGGCAATGTCGTATAGTCCGCTGCCGACGTGGGGCATGCTAGATTGTATATCTCCTGCACACCATTAATATGCACTTTGAATTTCCGCAGACCTGGCTCACGAGTGAAGTCTATCTCCTGGGTGATATCATGCCGGATGAACTCAAAATTCGGGAATTCAAGCATCATCTTGATATTCTCGACATCCGACGTGCTGAAATTATCAAGGCAGATGACATTATCCCCCCGATGCAATAGATACTCACATAGATGAGAACCAATGAACCCCGCTCCCCCCAGGACCAGTATATTCTTCTTTTGATTAGGTATAATGACCGTCATAGGATATGTCTTTACTATATAGTAACGTATTAACGCTTCTTTGGAAACAGGTGGCGCAAACGAATGCTCAGAAGTTCGAGCAACGTCTTGGGATATGAAAACACTGAGACTTTCGAGTCGAAATTATTCTCCCAATCAACTGGCGACTCATAGATCTTGAATCCCTGACTAGAGGCGAGGTACAGGATCTCAAAATCGAAACCCCAGCGATCGATAGTTTGCTGTTCGAAGACAGGCTTCACGGATCTTCGGAACAGTTTATAGCCACATTGAGTGTCCTGAAACGGAACTCCGAGCACCATTCTGATGAAGGCATTACCGATGCGACCGAGGCTCTTCTTCAAAGGATGCTGACTGACCTGAATGTGAGATCCTGCGATAGCACGCGAGCCGATCACGATATCATAGTGTTCGAGCTCTTTCATGCAATGGTCAACCTCCGTGATCTTAGTAGAATTAACAGCATCCATAAAAAGAATAACATCACCCTGCCCGGCAAGGATGCCTAGCTTAACCGCATACCCCTTCCCACGATTCGCTCCATACTGCACTACACTCACCCCGGGGACGCTCGAAACGATCTGAACAGTCTTATCAGTAGAACCATCATTCACGACCAGCACCTCATAGGAAGTGAAATGCTCCTTGAGATACTCAAGCACCTCCTTCAGGGTCTGGCCTATCGAGGCTTCTTCATTATAGGCGGGTATGACCACGCTTAGCTGCATACTAGACTATGATGAAAAGGTCCAAAACTTATTCATGAAGAAGTTCCAGAACATTACCACTACTATCGTCGCTCCTTTGGCCACGAGATCCTGCATACCAAGTTGTCCTATGAGGTAACTTAGTAAGGCTAATGATATGAGAAGGGAAATGAGGCTTACGATGAAAAATTTGAAATATTGACGATGTATAGCCGTGGCATCCAATGAGCGGAATGTCCAATACTTATTCAAGCTAAAACTAAAAAAGACAGCGCATATCCATGAAAGAGTATTCGCCAGCAAATACTGCAGATGTAGCAGCCTCGTTCCCAAGGTAAAGATACCGAAATCAATGACCGTATTGCCGAGGCCAACGATGCCAAACTTTATAAATTGCCGAACATGGACGGAGTCGATGATCTTCTGCATAGCACCTAGTTGATCAATGCGAAGCTATACTTACTAGCTTGTAGCTCGGCATTCGAAGCGGCCGGGTCAATAGTTGAGATCACTCTGCCATAGTAATCGAAGAGCTTCAGGGGGCTGCCCGCGGTCAATCCATAACTCAGTATATCTGCCTGACCATCGCCCGTATAATCACCTACCAGGATATCCGACGGCTGCTCCACGCTATCGATCTCAGGGTATAAGGGGAAGCGGTTCTTCTCCTGTCCTTGCGCATTGAAAATCCGCGCTTGTACATCAGCATCGGTTTCCTGCACCGCGACTATTTCCTGATGGCCATCGCCGTCGACATCGCCGATACCAATGCTTAATCCTCCGCGGAAACTCGGATCAAATGCCATAAATTGACCCTTCAGATCGCCCGAACGGCTGAAGATACGCACATGAGGCCCTCCTGCCGACGCTGGCGCGGTAATGATCTCAGCGATGCCGTCGCCATCGAGGTCGCCCACCGCAAGCTTCACGCCACCATTGAACTTCTTACCATAGGCATCGAAGCTATAGAGCATATCGCCCTGAGGATCGAACACCCTGACCTCCGAACCATTCTTCCCGCCGATCAGCGGCGCAACAATGATCTCATCAGTGCCATCGCCATTCAGATCGCCGACAGCCACACTTAATCCGCCAGTGAATTTTTTATCATAGGCCATAAATTGCCCTTTCAGATGCCCCTGCGTATCAAATATGCGTACATGCGGTCCTCCGGCTGATGCCGGCACTACAACTATATCAGGGGAGCCATCGCCGTCGACATCGCCGACTGCGGTATTCACTCCCCCTCTGAATGACCTGGCATAGGCCTCGAACTCTGAGACGATAACGCCGTTCTTATCCTCGATACTGACGCGCGGTTCAAATCCCCTTCCTTGGGATAAGACAAGCTCAGCAGGGGTGCTCCGGGACAAACCTATCGCCATCTGGACCGCTTTCCCCATATCGAGCATGCCCTTACCCAGATCGCTTGGATTAGGATTCGTCGGAGAGATACTCGCTGTGCTGCTCAGTAATATCCGATACACCTCTGAGAGACTAATCGTAGGGGCGACTTCCTCAATCAAGGCGATCGCCGAAGATACCAGCGGAGCCGCTACCGAAGTCCCGCTCCATCCGTCGCTATAGTAGCTCGCAAAGGCAGGATCGGTATCGCTGTGAACTGCCGTACTATAAAAATCAACTCCTGGAGCTGAGATATCGATGCATTGCGATCCGTAATTCGAGAATGATGCCAAGGTACCATTCTCATCGACCGCGGCGACGCCTATGACTCGATTGATACTATCAGTCTCGCAGACAGGATAACGCGGCGACGCGTTCAGATTGACACCAGCATGTTCTTGATTACCCGAAGCCGCCACTACAGCCACACCCGCGCGGTATGCCGCATCTATACTTGCTGCTAAATGCGGATCATTGACATCACCAACCAAACTCAAGTTGATGATATTCGCTCCATTCTCAACCGCATAATCAATAGCCTGTGACAGTAGTATCGTATTCCCAGCGCCAGTACTATCCAGAACACGAAGCGGCATGATCTTAACACCAGGTGCTGCGCCGGCGATACCGAGAGCATTATTCGCCTGAGCGGCAATGATACCGGCGACGACGGTGCCATGATTGACCGCGTCGAATGAGTAGCCTGGTGTTATCTTCGGACGCGGATCAGGTGTCGATGTTATGAAATCCCATCCTTGGACATCATCAATATAGCTATTATTGTCATTATCCACGCCGTCTCCAGGTATCTCTTTAGGATTATGCCATATACTACTGGCCAGATCCGGATGATCAATCGCGACACCAGTATCAAGTACCGCTACGACTACCTGATGTTGCTGAGTGTGTTGGGACAGCAGATCCCATGCTCCCGGAGCATTCACGCGGAACAGATATGATTGCTTCTGTAGATCAGGGTCATTCGGTAAAGCAGCAAATGCAGGAAATGCGCCTACAACAAAAAGAACGCTCGCAAGCGTCACTAATTGTATTTTTTTGGCTAACGTACTCCGCATGTACATGTATATAGTGAACATAGTATACAAAAAATATAACTCTATGACAACCTACATGCTTGCGAGCGCGCTCGTAACAAGGCTTCGCGCGGGATCAAGCGTCGCATCGGTCATATGCTCAGGTTTATACAACTCTTCTTTCAAGAAACTTACAAAACTCTTATTATGATAGTATGCGCCCAACTGGATCGCAAGCACCCAATCAGAGAGCTTCAGAAATAGAGACTGGTTGCGGATATAAGAAGTGAGCGACCCAAATGAAGTGTCAGCCGGTACTTTCGTAGCATCATACAGTATGGTCGTATCAGAAGCATTGGGAGCTAATCGATAGGCCTCAGCGAAATTGACCCGAGCCTCGGCCAGAGCATCATTCCTATGCTGAGGATCCTGTGCCGAATCAGCTACATCCAATAGCACGACTCCCCGCAACATATAAGGCTCTGGGTGGGATGGGGCAAGCAATACTCCTGCCCCCGTAAGACCCAGGGCATACGATTGATAGGCGGGATCATCTGGCCTATTCCGATAGGCGAATACCAGAGGCCGCTGGTACTGCAGTTCGAATGGATACATTTTGACAAGCGACGCAGCCCATTGCTGCAATTGAACCATATGCTGCCCGGCACGCGATGGGTCATCTGGTCTATAGGCGATACGCGCATAGAGGTCCGGTACTATGAAGCGTCCTGCGCGGCTATCATCGGCCAAAGCCTTGCTATAAAATGGTATTGCTTGATCAATGGTCGCAGCGCGCATTCCTGTACGAACAGCCATACTGGCTTCTACAGGCCCTCGTAGCACTATGCAGGCTAGTGCCAGCGACAGGATAACTGAGAAGCTACCCAGCACCGTTTTAGGATTCTGTCTGAATGCTGCTGGCGACTGAGTAGGTCGTGAATGAAGATGAAATAAATAAGCATAGCAGATCATCCATATTAAAGTATCTGCTATGGAATGAAAAAAAGAAAACAGATATACGGCATACCCCATCATGAATGCCACAATATAGTATCCAGGGCGACGCTCTTCGCCCTGAGCGTCAGAATGTTTCGCTAGGGTGAAGGGCACTACCAGAAGCATACACAGATATGCAAGGAAGCCTGCTATCCCCCCGAGCGCAAGCCGATCCAAAAATTCATTATGGGATTTATCGAACCAGGTACTATCCTCTTGGCCGTGATAGAGGCGCGGGTCAAAGTGTCTCTGAAAAACAAAAATAAAATTATTCTCTCCGAAACCAAGGAATGGCCTGTCCATGAAGCCCTGCAGGGCTTCTTTCCAGACCAGGAATCGAGAAGCTGATGACTGCCCAGCCAAGACTGATTGCGTCAGCTGGATAGTGTCTAATCCTCTGCCATACTCTATCCCGAAGCTCAGTAGCGCCACCAGAAGCACCAGCACCCCGAACATCTGAAGAGTGCGCCTGAGCATCACTCGCCTCTGTTTCAAAATAACCATGACACAGCCGAGGGCAGCCAGAATGAGTCCCGCAATGGCGCTTCTCGTCTGAGTCAGCACAAGCGCTATCGCCTGCAGAACAATACTCGCATCATACAGCAGATGACGTCCCTGAGATACGCTCATACGTAGAGTCAGGGTCACGCCTATTGATAGAAGCAAGTAGCCAGCTAAGAAAGCCGGATTGCCTAAGGTCCCGAAAATCCTGGCGCCACTCGCGAACACGACTGGCCAGGGCGAGAGTTGTAACAATGCATACAGCGACTCGACCGTGGCAATACCACTCAGTAACCGAAAAAAACGCATCCATGCTTCTGTGGTTCTCAAAAGTGACAGGAGAAGCAGTCCATACCAACAGATGGTGAACCAGTCCAGAACGCTACCAAAACGTTCCCAAACTCCGAACAAGCTCTTCAACGGATCTATACCTGCCAGGGCACTGAGTACAAGGACTGACAGAAATACGGCCGGCATGAGGAATGCTCTCTGTGGTACTGGGCGAGATCTAGGATCATATATCCATAGCACGATAAGTGGTAGTACTGAGGCCAGCACGATGCTCTGTACGGCCGTGACCTCTGCGAATATATAGGCAGAAGCAAAACCAGTATAGAAAAAAAGCGGCACGCCAAGTCCCAGATAGGCCAGCGCAATGAGATAGGCGCGAATAATTTTCATGCGGATAGTATACTGTGTTTTCTAAAAAATAAGAAGAAAATTGACGTACTTGCTTAAAATCAGTATGATTGCCGTACTATAGTTATACCTATGTCTGTCATACGTTTGAAGAAATTAATACTCCTTGTCGGCGACGTCGTCCTGCTCTACACGTCTCTCTTCTTGACCCTCGAGATTCGATACAAGGGTGCTATCACCTATCAGCTCTGGCTTAATCATTTACTGCCTTTCACCTTACTGTTTGTCATCTGGATCATCGTTTTTTTCATCAACAATCTCTATACGGTACAGCTGGTCAAAAACGATTTTAAATTCTATGGCTACCTGGTGCAGAACCTGACCATCAATACCTTGGTTGGTTTCGCCTTTTTTTACCTTGCTCCTCTCTCGCTGACTTCCCTGAAGCCGCTACGGGTCCTGATCATACTGGTCGCTTTCTTTGCGATCCTCTTCCTCCTCTGGCGTAAACTCTTTTATAGCCTTACCAGCAGCAAGGCGCTCTCGAACAAATTAATGCTCATTGGGATCAATAGTGAAGCCATACAGCTCGCTGAGGCGATCGAGCGCTCTCCTCAATTCGGGTATAAACTGAGCCTACTCGTGAACATCGATCAGAATCCTCTGCCACAGACACTACAGCATATACCGCATGCGAAAGATCTCGCTGATCTTATCAATACGATCAAAAAGTATAAGATACAGACTGTCGTTACCGTCCCCTCGCCACAGCATAGCGCCATCATCTCAAGGTATCTTTTCGAAACGCTGAGCATCGGTATCACCTACTATACCTTCCCGGACTTCTATGAAAAAATCACTGGCAAAGTCCCAGTCGCTTCGCTCGAGAAAGATTGGTTCTTAGAAAACCTATTAGGCGGAAACAAACATTTCTATGAGCTCAATAAGCGTGTTCAGGATATCACGGCGAGTCTGATTTTCGGCATTCTTTCATTGCCACTGGTGCCTTGTATCATACTCGCGGTTAAGATGACTCCCGGACCGATACTCTTCAAGCAAACTAGAACCGGCAAGGGTGGCAAGATGTTCACCGCCATGAAATTCCGCTCGATGGTCAATAATGCTGAACAAAGCGGCCCCCAATGGGCGACGAAGGACGATCAGCGCGTAACCAAGGTCGGTAAATTCCTTCGGAAAACAAGATTGGATGAGATACCACAATTCATCAATATTCTGAAAGGTGATATGAGCTTCGTAGGCCCCCGGCCGGAACGCCCTGAATTCGTTGCGCTACTCTCTGAACAGATCCCGTTCTATAAAGAGCGGCTGCTTGTAAAACCAGGCCTGTCAGGCTGGGCGCAGATCAATTTCAAATACGGAGACTCAGTGGATGACGCGATGACGAAATTACAGTATGACCTCTTCTATATCAAGAATCGCACCTTCACGCTCGACATCTCTATCATCTTGAAAACGATCAGCACGGTGCTGAACGCAACACTCGGCCAATAACCGCATGGCCCCCCGCTTCCCTACAGACAAGCGTATCCTTACTAACGGTTCCCCCCGCACCTTTAGCCCCCCCCTCCACCCCCTTAAACCCCCCCCCGGCATTGACCGCAACGACCTCGACATTACTGATCAAGCAGGTGTCGCTGCTTTTTTTAAAGACCGAGTCTATGACACGCTCATTCATTGCGCTGCCTATACTGATGTGGCGGGAGCTGAGCAGAATCATCAAGCCTGCTACCAGGTAAATGTAGCCGGAACCGAGAACTTGCTGCGGACATTCAAAGGAAAAAAATTCGTCTATATCTCGACCGATTACGTATTCGACGGATCCAGAGGAAACTATACCGAGAACGATACACCTAACCCAGTGAATTATTATGCATTGACCAAGCTACTCGGTGAGACAGCTGTTCGGCAGCACCCGAACACACTTATTATCAGAACCTCGTTCAAAAAAGATGGTCCGTGGCCATATCCGAAAGCCTTCATTGATCAGTGGACAACCGCTGACTATGCCTCAACTCGCGCGCCACAGATAGCCGAGGCGGCCTTGCTTGACGATCTTCTTGGCATCATTCATATCGGCGGTGAACGCAAAACCACCTATGATCTCGCGCGAATACAAACACCGAGCGTCGGTCAGATGTCTATCAACGATGTGCCGACCAAACTCCCCAGAGATGTCTCGCTTGATAGTAGTCAGTGGAAAGCTATTGCACTACGAGCTCAGAGGTAGATCAGGTGGTGAGCAATGATGAGTACAGATCGATATACTTCTGAACTGACTTTTTCTGGTCATTCTCTTTGGCCCAATCATACCCCGCCGCGCTTAATCTCTTCCATAGATCTGCATTCTTCAGAATAGAACGTATAGCTTCCGCCGTCGCAGGGATGTCACTTTGTGGGACTAAGTAACCATTTATACCATTATTGACCGAATCTTCGATGCCATTACCAGAAGTGCCAAGCACCGGCAAACCGGCTGCAGCAGCTTCTAAGAACACTAATCCGAAACCTTCGAAATGTGATGCGTGGTTTACTGAGGTAAGTATGAAAAGCCGCGCTGATCTATAGAGCCGAGCAAGTTCGACATCGTTGATCTTCTCCAAAAAAACAACACGCTCGGTAAGGTCATACTCTTTCACCAGGCCTTTAAGCAGTGAAAAGTAAGGCGCATCATTCTGGTCACCTACAATGATATACTTCAAATCAGGCATTTCTTTTCTGACCTGAGCGAATGCTGGTATCGAAATATGATAACCTTTTCTATATTTCAGAGCTCCGACACCTAAGATAAATGGATCCCTGACTACCTCCCGCTCCTGATAAAAGTGCCCCAAGATAACGCCGGGGGTTATGACACTTGCATTCTTGAGAGATACTCTCCGGAGTATTTCAGATTGAGTGAAGGAACTTATTGATACCACCGCATTAGCGCGCTGATATGCCGCTTTCAATAAGAATGATCGACGCCGATCATACAATGGAGCCACCGCATAAGTCCCCACACCAGTAATGACTAATTTTTGCCTTAGCCCGACACTCGCTAGATAGGCACTGATGCCATAGGGATAACCATCTAATGCATGAATAATATCGCATTGACGAAGATGCGTGCGTATTGCAGGCAGGGAAAATGCCAAAGATGCGCCCCGTTTCAGTACTGGCAAGGATCTTTCACCTCCGCCCTTTTCGGTCAAAATCGTAACATCTACACCTTGAGCCTGCACGCCTAAGATAAGATCATCAGAGAACCTGCCCCAACCACCCGAGGTGTCAAGATTATACGTTAAGAAACAGACTTTCATTTCTTCGTTGCACGCTTGAGTTCCTCTACATCCGCATCCACCATCATGCGGACTAATTGTTCGAAACTCACTTTTGGCTTCCAATTCAATTTTTTCATCGCTTTCGTTGAATCTCCGCGTAAATGGTACACTTCAGCTGGACGCAAAAATTTTTCATCCACGACCACATACTCATTCCACTCCAAACCCAGATACGAAAATGCCTCCTCGACGAACTCACGCACCGTATGTGCTATACCCGTCGAGATGACAAAATCCTCTGGTTGCTCCTGCTGCATCATAAGCCACATTGCTTCAACATAATCACCTGTAAAACCCCAGTCACGCTTTGCGTCCAAGTTACCAAGACGCAATTCCTTTGCAAGTCCTAATTTAATCTGAGCTGCTGTATTGGTTATTTTTCTCGTCACGAATTCAAGGCCACCGGCACGACCGCCAGCGCGCCCGCCACCAACCC
>CAYRBH010000010.1:0-41549 GCA_964422585.1 uncultured Gammaproteobacteria bacterium | reverse complement strand
TCCTGATTCCTACCGAAACGAAGATCAAGATCAAAAACGGCAAGCGCCGCACGGTGCGTGAGAAGATATTCCCTGGCTATGTATTGGTCAGCATGATCGTAACCGACGCGTCCTGGTATGTGGTCCGTAATACGCCGAATGTCACTGGATTTATAGGCTCTGGTACGACCCCGACCCCGGTCTCAGAAGAAGAGATCTCGGCATTGCGCCAGAGAATGGGAGTCGAAGAGCCAGAGTATAAGATTGATGTGAATGAAGGCACGGCTGTGAAGATCGTAGATGGACCATTCAAGAACTATGAAGGAAAAGTTGCTTCAGTTGACTCGGCTCGCGGTAAGGTGAAGGTCTTGGTATCGATGTTCGGACGTGAAACCCCCGTGGAATTGGATTTTTTACAGATTAAGAAAGTTTAAAAGACTTGCGTCTGGCCTCTCCTGCCTGCCGGCAGGCAGGCGCGAGAGAATCATTAGAAATATATGGCAAAAGCAGTTAAAGCAATAGTCAAATTACAGCTTCCCGGAGGAGGAGCGACACCAGCGCCGCCAGTAGGAACGGCTCTTGGACCCCATGGCGTGAATATCCAACAATTCGTGGTGCAGTTCAATGATGCGACGAAAGAGAAGCGCGGTGATGTGATCCCGATCGTCCTTACTATCTATGAAGATAGGACTTTCGATTTTATCATGAAGACGCCTCCAGCATCGGCGCTCTTGAAGAAGGCAGCCGGTATTGAGAAGGGTTCCGGCAAGCCATTACAGGAGAAGGTCGGTACGGTCACGCGAGAACAGGTACGCAAGATAGCCGAAGTGAAAATGCCCGATCTCAACGCGAATGACATCGAAGCTGCCATGAAGATCATCGAAGGTACCGCTCGTCAGATGGGTTTGACAGTCAAAGGGTAGGGAAGGTTACTATTAATAGACGTGGGAGTTTCCGTCAGGGAACGCTAGTACCACAAGATGAAAGAAACTATGTACGTAAGCAAACGTTTGAAGGAGGCTCGGGGAAAGATTGACCCGAAAAAGACCTATGAGCTAGCCGAAGCAGTGAATCTCGTGAAAGACACTGCGAAGGTGAAGTTCGATGCCAGCGTCGAGCTGCATGTTAATTTGGGTATCGATGCGAAAAAGAGCGACCAAATGGTGCGCGCGGTTGTGTCCTTGCCGCATGGAACGGGTAAGGAGGTCCGTGTCGCAGCATTTGTTCCGGAAGAGCAAGTTGCTGCAGCACAGGCAGCAGGCGCTTCTATCGCTGGCTCGACTGATCTGATCGAAGAGATCAAGAAGACCGGCAAATGTGATTTTGATGTCGCGGTCGCAACGCCTGATATGATGAAGAACTTGGCGGCAGTAGCCAGGATCCTCGGGCAGAAAGGCTTGATGCCGAACCCTAAGACCGGCACCATCGCTCCTGATGTGACGAAGCTCATCAAAGAGCTGAAGACCGGTAAAGTATCCTTCAAGAATGACAATAGCGGCGTTATCCATGTCGCGGTTGGCAAGGCTTCATTCCCAGCGGACCATCTGTCGAACAACATCGAAATGCTGATGGATGCCATCCATAAGGCAAAACCGCAAGGCATGAAGGGTAATCTCGTGAAGAGCGTCTATCTCGCAAGCTCGATGGGACCTTCAGTGAAAGTCGCGCTTTCCTAGGAAAGTCACACCTACTACTTCGGACAACCCTGGCTTTCGCCAGGGTTGTTTTTTAGTATTTGAAATAGCTTGCCAATAGGCCTTAAAATAAGCCTAGTATTCATTGCGTCGGGCCTTGAGTTTTGATAAGATGAAGTCCGTATGTCAGCACAACGAAAAGACTATCTATCATGGGATGAGGCGTTCATGCAGATCGCTCATGTGATCGCTGGCCGCTCGAAAGACCCGTCGACACAAGCAGGCGCTGTGATTGTTGATGAGAATCAAGTGGTAGTAGGCTTAGGCTATAATGGCTGGCCACGTGGCGTTAAAGAAGAAGATTTCCCTTGGGAGAAAGAGGGTGGTTTCCTCGACACCAAGTATGCCTATGTTGTGCATGCAGAAGAGAACGCCGTCTACAACTCGAATAAGAATGTCGCTGGCTGCAAAATATACTGCGTGTTGTTTCCCTGTAATGAATGTGCCAAGACTATCGTGCAGTGCGGTATCAAGGAGGTTGTCTTCGCGAGCGATAAGTATCATGATACGGAGGTGTGGGTCGCAAGCCGCAAGATCCTCGATCGAGCTGGCGTGACCTATCGTCAGTACAAACCGAAATACAAGATCCGCTGGGAGGAATCGCATGGCGAATAAGAAGCTTATCATTGGTGTTGTGGGAACGATAGCATCAGGCAAGGGAACTATCGCGGCCTACTTGAAAGAGAAGTATGGCGCTACAGATTTCCGTTTTTCGACGATACTCCGAAGCCTATTGACCCGCCTGCATAAGCCGCATACGCGGGAGTATCTACAGGATATCTCAACGGTACTGAGAAGTTTATTCGGTGAAGATGTCCTTGCTGAGGTTATGGCTTCGGATGTTCTAGAAGCAAAGGAGCGGGTCATCGTAGTCGAGGGCATCAGGCGGCCCGCAGATATCAAGTATCTCCAGAATGTGCCGAGTTTCATCCTAGTCGGTGTCGATGCTTCTGAAGAGGAGCGGTATCGGCGCTATGTGGAACGAGATGAGAACCCTGGCGATAAGGACATGACGCTCGAGAAGTGGCGCGAACGATCGAATGCTGAGACCGAGCTGCTGATCCCTGAGGTGATGCAGAATGCTGTTGTGATTTGGCACAATACTGGTACGAAAGAGGAATTATATAGGCAGATCGACAGTTTCATGAAAAGCCATGCTTAAGGTGAAGGTCAAGAGAGTACATCCGGACGCGAAGCTGCCTTACTATGATCACCCTGGCGATGCAGGACTTGCTATGCATACGCTCGAAGGTGCGATTTTGAAACCCGGTGAACGTCATGTATTCAATTGTGGCTGGGCTTTGGAATTCCCTGAGGGTTATGTGGCAGTGGTTTGGGACCGAGGCAGCGTTGGTGTCAAAGCAGGTTTAAAAACAATGGGTGGCGTGTTCGATGCGAATTATCGCGGTGAGTATAATGTGTGTTTAGCTAATCTTTCCGAAGACACCTATGAAGTCAAAGTAGGAGATAAAGTTGCGCAGTTAGTTATCGTGCCTATTGCGCGGGCGCAGTTTGAAGAGGTAGAGAGTCTCAGTGAGACGAGCCGTGGCGGTGACCGTTTCGGTTCGACAGGGAGATAATATGTTCACGGACGAAGAAAAGAAACAATTAGCGCAGTATGTGACGGATCCTGAGGGAAACGTTTTTTGCGTCACCAGTATGCCCGGCATGGTCGGTGCGGTCTATGCGCGTTATAGTCGGGCAAAGGGAGGATTCAGAGAAGTACTCCTGAAAGAATTTTTGAAAGAAGGAAGTATTGATCCGGTACATGCAGAGGAATTGATACAGCGCATCCTGATCGCGTATGGTGATGATTCAGTCGGCGAACTCGAAGGGGCGCATGTCAGTTTCGAGAATATCTCCATACTCGCGACCAAGGAGATAGAGGAGCGCAGGATCGGTGGCTCGCCCATAGAGCAGTCCACGCGCTATGTGTTCTATGATCAAAAAATTGATGGACGATATCGCTATTATTTGGAGCCGACCATCATGGCCTCTCAGTATGGGAAAGAGTATGTGGCAACCATGGATTTCCTCTTCGATACCTACTGTGAGCTGATTGAGCCGATGAAAACCTACTATGAGCAGCTCAAGCCTATAGCTGAAGCGGAGTATGATATCAATGGTGATGGCGTAAAAGAAAAGTATGCCGATCTGCAAACAGAAGCAGATCAGAAAGCGTTCCGCATCACCTACAACGCAGACCTACGGACCAAGGCATGCGATACCTTACGGTCTCTGCTGCCGATTTCGACCCTGACCAATGTCGGCATTTTCGGCAATGGGCGTTTCTTCCAGACCGTCGTGTCGGCATTATATACGAGCCCTTTTACTGAGGCGCATGAGATAGGCGAGGCTGCCTATCGCGAATTACGCAAGGTTATACCAGCCTATGTGAAGCGCGCGAAACGGAATGACTATGTGATAGCCAACCATGCCGCGATGCAGGCGATAGCGGATGAGTTATTCAAGAACGAACCAGCGCAGAAAGCTGATGAGGAGATCGACTTGCTCGACTTCGGCGATGATGTTATCGCGGAGAAGCTACAGCAGGAGCCGCATTTCAATGGCAGCACCGTGAAACTGCGCCGCCAAGAGGAGATGGATCTCTTCATGATGGCCTGCATGCTCTATCCGTACACGAAGCATCCGTTCCGACAGATCCGTAATCGCCTTCGCACGATGGATCCTATCCCGAAACGAAAGATCATTGAAGCCTATATCGGCAAGCGTGAGACCCGACGAGACAGGCCCTATCGTGCCTTCGAGGCAGGGTATACCTATACATTCGATCTGGTCACCGATTTCGGGACCTACAAGGACCTCATGCGACATCGTATGAACACACAGCTGCGGCAACGCTTCTCGCCGCTCTTAGGTTTCAATATGCCTGAGGATCTCATCAAAGCTGGTCATCAGGACAAGGCTCGCGCCTGCCATGAACGTGTCCTCGATCTCTATAGGAAGCTGTTCGAGATCCTTCCGAATGAGGCTTCCTATGTCACGCTGCATGGGAACTATGTGCGTTGGATACTCGGTATGAACGACCGCGAGGCATTCCATTTGTTGGAATTGCGCAGCACGCCGCAAGGGCACCCGAATTACCGCAAGGTTGCGCAGCAGATGCATAGTGCTATCAAGAAAGTATCTGCCTGGCGCGCTGATGCGATGCATTTCGTGGATTATAATGACTATTTCTGGGCGCGTGGCGATGCTGAGGCAAAGCAGCGCGTGAAAGAAAAGGAGCTAGATGAAAAATTAGCTAAGCGGAAGGAGTAATATGCGTGTTGTCTTGATCATGACCATGACTGCGGATGGCTTCATAAGCCGCGATGCTGGTGATGCTGCAGGCTGGGTCGAAGAGTATGATAAGCTCTTTTTCGACAAAACGACCCGTAGCATCGGTACGGTGATTATCGGTGCTAATTCGTTCAGTCAGCTGCCTGAACCATTCGAGGGCAGGCGCACGATCGTCATGACTTCCAATCCGAATACCGAGAAAGCTATTCCGAATGTACTTGAGTTTTCGAATCTTGAGCCCCAAGAGTTGCTTAACAGTCTCGAGGATGAGGGCGTAACCGAAGTCGCGATCATCGGCGGCTCGCAGGTTAACTCCAGCTTTCTCCAGGAGCGCCTGATCGATGAACTGTATTTGACAGTAGCCCCGCTGCTTTTCGGCAAGGGGTTATCTCTGGCTCCCGAATATGACCTCGATCAGAAATTGCAGCTTATCGATGAGGAAAAGCTCTCGGAGAATGTTGTCTTACTCCACTATGAAGTTCTAAAATAGTATGGCGTCTGGGAAGCTCATCGTGCTCTATGGTATCAATAACCTGGGTAAAAGCACCCAGGCAAAATTGTTAGTGCAGAGACTGAATGAGACGGGGCGCGCTACGAGCTATTTCAAATATCCGCTCTATGAGCTTGAGCCTTCGGGCCCGCTTATCAATGAGTATCTGCGCAAAGGCAATCCTTTCAACCTGAGTCCCCGTGAGGCACAGATCGTGTATATCTTGAATCGTACGCAGTATGACCTGACGCTCAGAAGTCGTCTTAATCAGGGCGAATGGATCGTGGCTGAGGATTATACCGGAACGGGTATAGCCTGGGGCATGGGCGGAGGAGTTGCTCGCGCATTTACTGAGCGCCTGGGCAGGCATCTCTTGCAGGAAGACTGCGCTCTCTTGTTCCGAGGGAAACGTTTCCTCGAAGCCCGAGAAGGCAATCACTTGCATGAGCAGGATGATGATCTGATGACGCGTGTGGATTCGGCACATCATGAGCTGGCGAGCGATTATGGATGGCACGAGATCGACGCAAATGGTACGATAGAGGAGATACAGTGGGTGATTTGGGGCATTGTCGCAAAGACATTCGACCTATGAATAAGTACGAAGTCGTCATTGGCCTAGAGATCCATGTGCAGCTGAAAACCGCCTCGAAGATGTTTTGTAGCTGCGCGAACGTTGGAGGCGAGGCACAACCAAATACGGCGGTATGCCCGGTGTGTATGGGTCATCCAGGGACCTTGCCAGTCATAAATCTTGCAGCAGTGAAGCAGGGTATTCGTTTAGCCCTTGCGCTCGGCTGCAACAGCAGTCCCGAAACCCGTTTTGATCGCAAGAATTATTTCTATCCTGATTTGCCGAAAGGTTATCAGATATCGCAATTCGATAGGCCGCTGGCGCTGGGCGGTGTGGTGCATATGCATGTCGGAGGTACCCTGAAAGCGTATCGGCTCGAGCGACTGCACCTAGAAGAGGATGCTGGCAAGAATATGCATGTGGGCAGCAATTCGCTGGTCGATTTTAATCGGGCCGGCGTGCCGTTGGCAGAGATAGTGACCAAGCCTGATTTTAGGAGCCCTGAGGAGGCAAAAGCCTTTTTGCAGGAACTACGATTAATCGCGCGTTACTGTGGCGTTTCGGATGCAGATATGGAGAAAGGTCAATTACGCTGTGATGCGAACATCTCTTTGCGACCTGTTGGCGACGCCAAGCTCTATCCTAAGACCGAAGTGAAGAACTTAAATTCGTTCCGTTCGGTCGAGCGCGCGCTGCAGTATGAGATCAAGCGCCAAACAGCGCTCTGGGAGCAGGATGCAGCGCCGACGAAAGGTGAGACGCGCGGTTGGAATGATACTAAGGGTGAGACTGTAGCGCAGCGCGGCAAAGAGGGAAGTGATGACTATCGTTATTTCCCGGAGCCTGATTTACCGCCACTTTCAATAACCCAAGAAGAAATCACCACACTCAAAGATTCATTGCCGGAGCTGCCTGAGGAGAAGCGTAAGCGCTTCGTGGAAGAGTATGAGTTGCACTATGCAGAGGCGTCCGTGTTTGTGGCTCAGAAGGATGCTGCCGATTATTTCGAGGCAGTGGTTACTGAGTTGAAAGGATGGCTCTATGATACTGGAGGTGAGGGTAATGGCACCAAGGAGGAGATCTGGCTCACAAATAGGAAACGATTAACGAAACTTGCCTTCTCATGGATTACGAGCGAGCTCTTCAAGCATATAAAAACCGACGAAAAGGATTTTTCAGAGGTTGCTATTACGCCAGAGAATATGGCCGAGTTCATCGTCTTGGTCTATGAGGCGAAAGTCAATAGCTCTGCAGCCCAAACAATTCTCGAAAGAATGTATCATACTGGTAAAGATCCGCATGAGATAGCGGAGGATGAGGACCTATTCCAATCAAGTGATGAGGGAGATCTGGGTATTTTCATTGATCAGGCTATCACTGAGAATCCGAAGCAAGTAGAGGAGTATCGTGGTGGCAAAGAACCGGTACTGCAATTCCTTGTTGGTAAAGTTATGAAGCTGTCAGGAGGTAAGGCGAATCCGGGGGTTGTCGCGAAGATATTGAAGGAGAAACTTTCTTAAGGTTTATTTTACCGCCTCCGCGGCGGAGCGGCAGGGGGCCAGGGACTCAGAGTTACGAAGCCCGTCCCTAGGCCCCCTGCACCCCGTACCCTGGCACGTTCTCCTACGGAGGGTATGGTGTCCCACGAGTACGCGGGACGATTTTTTAGATTGCGCCTACGCTTCGCTTCGGTGTATTTGACAAAAATGGTAGGTAGGAATAGACTAACTTTGTGATGCTGTCTCGCACATCACCGTTACTAGCAAATGCTGTAGCGCTCGCAGGGAAACCTCGGGATCCGTTTAGCAAAGGCTAATGTGTAGTCGACCACATTTAATAGCTTTACGACTGAACGTGCGAGAAATCGCATTTTTTGTTTTTTGTGAGTCGTAGGTCTAATAAATTAAACCATAAATATATGAGTTCTAAGTTAATTAAGATACCTGTCATTTCATTCAGAAAAGTTGCCAGCCCATATGATGAGGATGGTGCAAAAACTTATATGGCGGTAGTAAACATTAAAGACGTTCCTGAGGATTTCGAGGAGTGGCGGACGTTAAACCCTAGAGATCCAAAGACTACTTCTGGTGTAGCAAAAAAAATATTATCGACCCTGGAAAATGATCCTTCTTCATTTTTCTTCAGAAATCGCGGCATTACTTTGATTGCCGAAAGAACAATATTCGATAACCAAAAGAATATTCTTGAGCTTGAGATGACGGATCACTCACGTAACGGCCTCTTAGATGGCGGTCATACCTTTCGCATCATTAGGGAATTTGTAGGAAATCTTACTATTGATGAGGCTGATGAACTTAATGCCTACGTCAAGTTGGAGATATTAGAAGGAATTCGTGATGTAGACGCAGTTGTCAATATTGTTGAGTCAAGAAATACGTCAACGCAGGTGAAAGAGCAGAGCCTCGAAGAGCTAAGAGGGCACTATGAGGCAATTAAAAAGGTTTTATTGGGTAAGCAGTATGCCGATAGAATCGCGTACAAAGAGTTTGAATTATCCGATGAAGGGAGTGCTAAAGACATTGATATAAAGGAAATTCTCTCGTACCTAGTCTGTTTTGATGTAGAAGAATTTGATCGAGATAACCATCCCTTGAAAGCTTATTCAACAAAGTCTTCGGTTGTTGATCACTTCAAGAAACATAAAGATAGAATGATGAAGTATGTGCCATTGCTGCCAGTAATTCTTGAACTTCATGATGTAATTTATCATGACCTTCCAGATGCCTACAATGAACCAGGGGCTAAGAAATTCGGCAGATTGACTGGAGTAACAGAAGTTACTAACCGGAGAATGGATAAGGTCAAGTTGCCATTTATCACTAAAGAGTCAACCTATCGTATCCCTAGCGGTTTTATTTATCCTATTTTGGCTGCCTTTAGGAATCTGGTGCAAGTTGGCACTGATAAGTGTACCTGGAAGACTGACCCGGTAAAGTTTTTTGAGGAACTCAAGGGCGACTTAGCAAGTCGGGTTGGTGAACAGGCTTTAGAGTTCAGAAACCCTAATAAGTTGGGTAAAGACAAGGCAACGTGGAGAGCCTGTTACGACTCTATTGAATTAGCGGTTCTTCGCAGAAACGTTTAATTCTTCAACAGGAAAATAGGAACAACCTCGCTAACAAAGCGAGGTTGTTGGCGTATTAAAAGTTTTAGTTATTACTGAGACGTTGCCCCATACCTTGAAACCACGTCATCTGTCGTTTGGCATATTTTTTTATCTCAGACAGTAGCTTCGCTTCCATTTCTTTTCTCGTCAGCTTGCCTTGGAGATACAGCGTGATATAGCGATACTCAAGGCCAAGCTCGATCAGTCTTCTATCCGAAACCCTGGACTTTCGTAATCGTTGCACTTCAGCAATCATGCCTTGCTTGAAACGTGTTGTTAGACGTTTTTCGATTCGAGCATAGAGTACTTTTTGATTTGGATTCAGCAGAATAATTTCAGCATCATAGGGCGATTCACTGAGTCTGCGTTTCTGTACCGGCTTGTTCGTAGCGTCGATAATTTCAAGTGCTCGTATCAAGCGTACTGGATTATGTGTGTCAATATTCGCTGCACGTTCGGGATCTTTTTTCTCAAGCATTGAAAAAAGTTTGGCGGCAGAAAGTTTCGATAATTTTTTTCTCAATAGTTTATTCGGAGCTACATTCGGGAACTGCGCAGAGGAGAGGAGTGCTTCGATCCAAAAACCACTACCGCCACAAATAATCGGTAGCTTACCTCGTTTCACGATATCTCGTATAGCGCGAGCAGCATCACGCTTGAAATGCGCGACTGTATACATTCGTTTTGGCGAAGCGATATCGAGCAGGTGATGCCGGACCATGCGCTGCTCGCGCTTGGTAACTTTGCCACTACCAATGTCCATGCCTTTATAGACTTGGCGTGAATCAGCAGAGATGATCTCGCCGTTATATTTTTTAGCAAGACGAATCGCCAGATCAGATTTTCCTGATGCAGTTGGGCCTATGATAACAAGTACTTTAGGCTTTGCTAACATGAAGCGCTTTTGGTTTTTTCCGAACGACCCCACGCCTTACCTGGTCGGCGAGCGTCGGCATTTTGGTCTTTGCTTTTTTGCGTTGGAGCTCTCGTTTCTCTGAACGAAGCGGTCTCATATCTTCAGCTCGCTGCTACGATTATGAATCTTAGTCACCATAGCTTTGATGAACCCTTCTTTATCTATAGTGGCAATATCTTTTCCCCCACGAATGCGGATCGCGAGTTCTGATGATGCTATTTCTTTATCGCCAACGACAAGTGTATACGGAATTTTCTCATTTGAAGCTTTGCGGATTTTATTTCCAATAGTCTCAGCTGATTCATCCACATCGCAACGTATGCCTGTTGCGCGCATGAGGCTTGCGAGAGCAGTGCAATGCTCGCTATGCTTCTCAGAGACCGGAGCAACGCGCACCTGGACAGGGGAGAGCCAGAGCGGGAAAGCGCCGGCATAGTGTTCAATGAGGAATGCCATGAACCGTTCATGCGTTGAGAGTGGCGCTCGGTGTATTACGAATACCTCAGTATTTTCCTTGCCACTCTTGTCGGTATACGAGAGGCCGAAACGTTCTTTGGCAAGAAAATCAAGCTGTACGGTCGACATTGTTTCTTCACGGCCGATTACCGACTTGAACAGTATATCAATTTTTGGGCCATAGAATGCTGCTTCATCCGCTACCTCCTGAAATGGGACTTTTAATTTTTTGAGAATGTTCCTCAAGATTCCTTGGCTATATTCCCAGTTTTTTGGTTCATTAATGTACTTTTCAGGGTGATCCGCAGACCAGAGTGAGAGCCTGAACCAATACTCAGTCAATCCGAAGAGTTGGAAATAGTATTGGTTTAATTCGATCACCGCTTTGATTTCTTCCTCTAGCTGCTCCTCAGTACAATAGATATGTGCATCATTCATAGTGAAACTACGCACGCGTAATAAACCGGCGAGTGTGCCAGATAGTTCGTTACGGAAATCATTGCCATACTCGGCAACACGCAAAGGAAGATCGCGATAGCTTTTTGGTGTATCAATGTAGATCGTGTGGTGGTGCGGGCAATTCATCGCGCGTAGATAGTAGGTGCCATCATCCATTGCCATAGCTGGGTACATACTTTCTTTGTAGTAGGGCAGATGTCCTGACGTGAGATACAGCTCTTCTTTTGCAAGCACTGGAGTTGAAACGCGTACATAGCCGTATTTCTCTTCCATTTCTATGGCAAGCTTTTCGATCTCGCCTTTGATGATAGTTCCTTTTGGTAGCCAGAGAGGCAGGCCTTTGCCGACTTTATCAGCAAAGGTGAACAAGCCAAGCTCTTTGCCCAGTTTCCGATGATCTCGTTTTTTTGCCTCCTCGAGATTCTTCAAATGCTGCTCAAGCTCTTCCTTGGTTCGGAAAATAGTGCCATAGATACGTGTTAGCATCGCGTTTTTCTCGCTGCCACGCCAATAGGCTCCAGCCAAGGACATGAGTTTGAAATGCTTCAGCTCTTTTGATGGATGTTCACAATGGCCACCGCGGCACAAGTCACGGAAGGTACCAGATTGATAGACAGTCAATTTCTGGCCCTCTTTTGAAAATTCATCAATGAGTTCGTGCTTATAGTGATTAGCAGGATTTTCCTTCTTTGCCTCTGCTGCAGTTACTTCATGTCGTTCAAAGCCTTTCCAGGTCGTAACGATCTGGCGCATTTTCTTTTCTATGTTCGGCAGGTCTGTCTCAGATAATGGTTTCGAGAATTCGAAATCATAGTAAAAGCCATCTTCGATGGCAGGGCCGATAGTACGTTTGGTATCTGGCCACAGTTCCATGACAGCAGCTGCAAGCAGATGTGCCGCGGAGTGACGCAAGTGTTCGAGTTGTTCGTTATTTTTTTTCATATAATTTAGTAAGCCGCTCATGCAACTTTCCTCAGCTCATGATGGCTCAGGAAGGCAAGGGCTCAGAAATTTCCATTCCCTATCGTCAAGTCGCATGAGCGGCAACGATAGTGTTTTTTAAATAAAATAACCCACGACTACTTAGTCCTGGGACCCCAAGCATTTGCCAAGGGGTGGTTCCACCCAAGTTGTCCGACAGTATGTCGAACCACTTTTTAACTATGCTTAGTGTTATTCACAACCCCATAGGGTAGCCGTTTGGTAGGCGGCTCATCGCATATACTGTATTGTACTTCAGTTATGAAAGAGGTCAAGCTGGAAAGCTTATTTCACCTGAAGGGTAATATGGTCTTTGAGTAAGGGTAGAGTCGGGGCCCAGGAGGGGAAGGTAGAGATGATTGCCTCAGTCGCTCCGGCCTGATGGAGATAATCGAGCGCCTGGGACTTCGTCTTTCCCGTAATTTTGCTCAGGTCAAGGTCAGGCGCGGTGCTCTTCGAATGTATCCACGCGTCGATTTTGGTGTCAAGCTGTACGACGCCGGTCACTGGATCGAGCGCGGCGATAGTATAGGTTAAGGTATCTGGTATCAACTCGATAAAAGAGTTCGGATCAGGTAGCTGTGCTATGAGCTTGGCTTTCAGCGCGTCCTGCAACTTAGTGCTATCTGTGTCCACGGCTGAAATGGTCTTGGTGATGGTCACTGTTATCGCAGAGGCCTGTGCGCCGACAGCTGGGTCACTCGTGATGGTCGATGTTCTGGAGAAGAGCTGCTCTCGGGCAAGATTTTGGAGATCGGGGTTTTCTTTTTGAAAATCAGCGAGCGCTTGGGTCAGGAGTTTGTCCGTTAACGAGTCCTTTGCCTTATCGACGACATCCTGTGTCACTTGAGCGACCCCATTCCGGTCATAGCTCATAGGACTTGAGCTTTCGGCATAGATCTTATCCTGTACGCCTTCCCAGAGTCCGGGGATGGTGAATTTTGAAGGACCGATGAGATAGGCATCGCCTTCCTGATCCGCTTCAGCGAAGACAGTGACTTTACCGCCGACAGGCACTGTTACTGCATCCGTAATACGGAATATCTTACCATCAGAGGTCATAAGCCGCGTGGTGCGGACTAAGTTTTGACTGCGATTGTAATTGTTCACGATCGTGACAGTACCGCCGGCTTTCTTCGAGGTACTGGTCGTGGCTCCGACGGGAAAGCTTTCGGAAAGGGTATACTCATGCGATACGATCGTGCCGGTAAGGCTTTGATCAGAACCATCCTTAGTAATATCGATGCTGGAGCTGCCAGTGAATCGTTCTTGCTCACCAGGCACCGAGATATTCGCGGTCGCGAGCGTCAAATAGGCTGTCCCCGCAAGCGCTAGGATAGTCAGTACAATGAATAGATTGATTACGAGAAGATAGAGCTTCTTGGTTTTCTTCATACTACTAGATGACTTAGTATACTATAGTATACAAGAAACAGGTACGCTATGTCTATGAGGTGACAGCTATATTGTGAGCGCCGATATGCTTGGCAATGGCAGCATGTAGGTCAGGATTGTCAGCTACTTTAATGCTCGTCTTGATCTTCCTCATATGTCCATTCTGTACGACAAGGTAGACACTCATGCTGCCTGGATAGTGTTCGAGTATGTCCTTGATGCCGGTGATGCCTTCTTTGCCGAATCCTTCCGGCAAGGTGAGCCAGAGCTTCTGCTCAGCATGAGCTGAAGACTCGAGTTCATTAATCTTCTCTGTGGTCAGCGGTTCCGCGCTCTCGGCAAGCAGTTTCGGCACCCCATCCTTATCCGAGAGTTTGCCAGTAACTAGCACGAGGGTATGTTCTTGCCAGAGGGCAGGGTGTAGCTCCATCAGCTTGGGGAAAACAACCAGCTCTACTGAGCCGGTGCTATCTTCGAGTGTGACGAAAACCATAGGCTTGCCGCTCTTCGTGATAATCTTTTTGATCGCGGTGATGATACCTCCGACGCGCACCATCTCTTCACTGCCTCCAGCTTGTATCCGAGAAAGGGGTGTAGCGTTACGGAGCAGTGGCGCGTATTTCTTGAAAGGATGATCGCTGATATAGAGGCCGAGCAGCTCCTTCTCGAAGGTAAGTTTTTGCATATTCGTGATGAGCGGAGCGGGCTCCAGTTTTAGCTTCGCCGCGTTACCCGCGAGCGGCAGGTCAGCGAACAGATCCTCTTGGCCTTTCTGCGCCTGTTCCTGAGCCTTTTTATTGAAATGTAGTAGAGCATCGAGATTGCCGAGGAATGCCGATCGGTCGCCAAAGGCGTCCAATGCGCCACATTTGATCAGGCTTTCGAGGGATTTTTTGTTCAGATCCTTATCATTAACCCGCTGTAAGAAATTCTCGATAGAGGTGAACTTTCCATTTTTTTTGCGTTCATGGATGATAACCTTGGTGATATGATCACCCACATTTTTCACCGCATTCAATCCGAAGCGGAGTATATTCGTGGCTTGGTTGGTCGCTGCATCGACAACGACCGAGAAAGTCGAGAAACTTTCATTCACGTCAGGCGCCTGCACGACCAAGCCCATTTTCTGGGACTCATGCACTTCTTTCGCGATGCGATCGGTTGATCCTTGATCAGAGGTCATGAGAGCAGCCATGAATTGCGCAGGGAAATGACTCTTCAGGTAGGCGGTTTGATAGGCGATCATGGCATAGGATGCTGCATGCGATCGGTTGAAGCCATAGCGTGCGAAGGGCAGGATGAAATCCCAAATCTTCTCGGCGGTTTTCTGCTCAATGCCATGCTCAATCATTCCTTTGATCATCTTTTCGCTTTGTTCGGCAAGGAGCTTCTTGATTTTTTTGCCCACGGCTTTGCGCAAGATGTCCGCTTCGCCATAGCTGAAGCCAGCAAGATCGCGGGCAATCTGCAAGACCTGCTCTTGGTATACGGCGATGCCATAGGTGGAATCCAGGATAGGCGCGAGCTTCGGGTGTAGATAGGAAATAGTGCGCTTGCCAAGCTTCCCGTCGATATAGTCGTCGATGAACTCCATCGGTCCGGGACGGTAGAGTGCGACCATCGCGATGATATCTTCGATATCGCTTGGCTTCAGCTTTTTGAGATAGCGGGTCATGCCATCGGATTCAAGCTGGAAAATGCCGGTCGTATCGCCACGCTGCAGCAGTTTAAATGTTTCAGGGTCCTTCAGCGGTAAGTCGTCAAGATCGATGGTCGTACCAGTTGTTTTCTCGATGATCTCAACGGCAGTCTGCAGTATAGTCAGGTTTTTGAGCCCCAAGAAATCCATCTTGAGAAGGCCCAGGTCTTCGACCGGATGCATGGAGTACTGTGAGATGATGCTGTCCGGGTCAGAGCTTGAATATTGCAGCGGCACGTGATTGGTCAGAGGTTCTTTCGTGATGATGACAGCGCAGGCATGGGTCGAGGCATGGCGGGCTATGCCCTCGAGTTTCTTCGCCATGTCCAAGAGCTGTTTCGCCTGTGGGTCTTCATTGTAGAGCGTCTTCAGTTCTTCAACCTTGCTTAACGCATCCGAGAGCGAGGTGAAGCCTGGTATGAGTTTCGCGACGCGGTCGCAGAAACTGTAGGGGAGCGCCATCACGCGTCCCACGTCGCGCACTGCGGCGCGCGAGGCCATGGTCCCGAAAGTAATGATCTGGGCGACGCGATCTTTGCCATATTTTTGTTCAACATATTCGAGCACGCGATTGCGGCCAGTATCAGCGAAGTCCATATCGATATCAGGCATGGAGATACGCTCAGGATTCAGAAATCGCTCGAAGAGCAGCTTATAGGCGATCGGATCGATATTGGTGATATTCAGTAGGTAGGAGACCAGAGAACCTGCGGCGCTACCGCGCCCTGGTCCTACCATGATGCCAGTATCCTTGGCCCAGTTCACGAAGTCTTGGACGATGAGGAAGTAGTCGGCGAAGCCGGTTTTCTTGATGATCTCAAGTTCATACTCGAGCCGCTGTTTCAACTCATCACTCGCGCGAGTGCTTGGTATACCATAGCGCTTCTCAATCCCCTGGTAGCTGAGCTCTTTGAGATAGTCATCGCTTGATTTACCGCCCGGTATCGCGAAATACGGCAGGTTGATCTTGCCGAGCGTGATATCGAGCATACAGCGTTCCGCGATCTTCGCAGTATTTTCGATGGCTTCAGGCATATCCGCGAAGTTCTCCGCCATCTGATCGCCTGAGAGCAATGAGTAATCCTCCCCGATATAGGACATCCTGTTCTTATCGGTCTGGCGCGTTTTGGTCTGGAGGCAGATCAGGGTATCATGCGCGGTCGCGTCATCGGTATGCACATAGTGTATGTCATTGGTCGCGACGATCGGCACTTCGAATGCTGAGCTGAATTTCTTCAGAGCGCTATTGACCTTGCTCTGTTCAGGCAAGCTCGGTCGGTACTGCATCTCGAGGTAGAGGTTCTTCGTCGTGAAAATATCTATAAGCTTCTGCAGGTTCTGCTCGGCCAGCTTCAGATCGCCCTGTACGATGGGTCGTGAGAGTGGGCCATTGAGACAGGCAGTAAGACAGAGTAACCCTTCGCTCCGCGCTTTCAGTAGCTCCCAATCGAACCTTGGCTTATAGTAGAAGCCTTTCAGATGCGCTTCCGTCGTGAGTTTCAAAAGATTCTGGTAACCGGTACTGTTCGCAGCCAGCAGAATGAGATGATACGGTTTACTGTTCTTATTCTGCTCCAGCATACTGCCATCGGTGAGATAGGCTTCGACGCCGATGATAGGTTTAATCCCTTGCCGTAGACATTCCTGATAGAACTCGATGGCGCCATACATGACGCCGTGATCGGTCAGGGCGAGCGCTGTCATCCCATTGTTCTTCGCCGCAGCGACAAGATTCGGTATGGTGCCAAGTCCATCCAGCAGGCTGTAGTGAGAATGGGTATGCAGGTGTACGAATGAAGGCATAGGAGGGATTTAATAAAACAGGATAGGTATCCTGTTCATAGGGGAGTGCTCATCAGCAAGCGTTTAGAAACTGGAGGTCTTTTTCTTATTTTTAGTTTTTGTTTCTGCTGCATCACTCTTCTCGGTATGCTTTTCACGCATCGTACGAATCAGCTCAGCCAGCTTCTCGCCGCCTTTCATAATGAGCGGTATAACTGCCGCTGCATTACGGATCTGATCTTTCGCCAGGTCAAGTACCGAGCTGAATTTATCGACGACCTCTGACGTTTTACGTACGGTGTGCTCTACATCCCTGAATATCTTGATGAAGTACCAGAGCATCCATGCGATGAAAAAGGTAAGCACTGCAGCTGAGGCAGCGAGGGTGTAATTCAGTATGTCGCGGGATGTTCCGAACATAAGCGTCTATAGTATAGCACAGATGTTTATAGTATACTATATACTATGGCGAATGAACAGGTCGATTTAGATAAGAAATTACTGGAGCGAGGTTACTGGATAGCGACACATCGGCTAGCCCTTGAGCGCTGGACTGCCCGCGGCCTCTATGCCTTGATCGTGCTTATGTATTGTATCTTTTTCATACAGTTCGGTCTCTATATTTATCATCTGAACCAATGGCAAGAGCTCGTGGCGAGGGCTATTACCCCGAGTGTATCCTGGAAGGATGTGCATCAGCAGCTGGCTCCGTTGGATATTGAGTTCGGCACGCCGACAGTTTTCTTGAGTGGTGATCAGCAGTATGATTTTGTCGTTGAGGTATATAATCCCAACAAGCAGTGGGCGGTGGAATCCTTTAAGTATCAGTTCGAGTATGGGAATAATCAGACCACTGAAGCAAAGAAGTCCTTCGTGCTGCCGGGAGAGCGGAAGTATATCACTGTTCTTGGGCTGAAGTCGCCGGATCCGATACAAGGAGTCGGTAATTTCACGGCTTCTGAGTATCGCTGGCACAAAGTCACGCACCTCCCGCCTTTGAGTTGGGATTATACTGAGCCGCCGACCTATACGCCGAGACAGACTATCGTCGAGAAAGGCGTTCAGTCGACTCTGCTCGCGAATGTACACTGGAAAGTTCGCAATGCGTCGACACTGAATATCCGGACCGTTGTATGGCAGGTCGCGTATCTGAGCGGCGGCAAGCTGAGCGGCATCTCTGAATATACCCGTCAGGATTTTCCTTTCCTGGAAGAAAAAGATTTTACCTTCACCGTATCTGATTTCATCAACCGTGTGGATAGCGTCAAAGTGTATCCGATTGTTGATATTTTCGATCCGAATTTTTCATATCTTCCCCAATCCTAAGATTTGAGCTAGACTCCGGACATGCTTGCAGGGCTTTGGCAGAGGATACGTACTATTGATTGGTTACTGTGTATAGCCATTTTTTTTCTCGTGAGTCTGAGTTTGGCGATCCTCTATGGTATTGGTATTAATGCATCGAACTCAGGATTGTTTACCAAACAGCTCATCGTGGTCTGTATTGGTTTTATAGTATTTTTCATCGTCAGCAACCTGAACTACCGGGTCTGGATGATGTATGCCAAGGCTTTCTATGTAGTGGCGATCTTGGGCCTGCTCTTTGTCCTGGTATTTGGTGTGACTATCCACGGAACTACCGGTTGGGTCAGTTTTGGGGGACTGAGTTTCCAGCCGGTCGAATTCGCGAAGATCTCCCTCATCATCATGCTTGCGAAGTATTTCAGTGATCATGGTCGTCAGTTTTTCTTGTGGCGCCACATACTTGCCAGCGGAGCCATGATGTTGGTCTATGTTGCTCTTGTTCTGAAGCAGCCTGATTTCGGGTCCGCGATCGTGCTGCTAGGCACCTGGTTCCTGATGTTGCTGGTGGTCGGTGTGCCTCGTAAGCATTTGCTGATACTGGTATCAACCTTCATTATCGTCGGCGTCTGCGCCTGGTTTTTCGTATTGAAGGATTATCAGAAAGATCGGATCACGACTTTTCTGAACCCACAAGCAGATTTGCAGGGTCAGGGATACAATGTGCGTCAATCGGTGATAGCGGTTGGTTCTGGTCAGGTCCTGGGCAGAGGATTCGGCTTAGGGTCACAGAGTCAGCTGAAATTCCTGCCCGAATCAGAGACGGATTTCGTGTTCGCTGTTCTCGGTGAAGAATTCGGCCTGATGGGTATTCTCATTCTGTTCATCGGCTTCGGCGTGCTGTTGTTCCGACTCTTCAGCATAGCACATAGGACCGGAGATAATTTTGCCGCCTTTTTTTGCCTTGGCTTGGCCGCGCTGATGACCGTTCAGACCTTCATCAATATTGGGATGAATATTGGTATTGCCCCGGTGACCGGCATTCCCTTGCCATTTATCTCTTCAGGCGGTAGTTCACTCCTGGGATTTTTCATAGCCTTCGGGATTGTATCGAGTATTGTCGTGGATAATAGAACCCTGCATACTGGCTAAGACTTCGTTTATTGAGGCTCTTGGATTGGCTCAGGGCTATAGAAGCCTTGACGGCTTCTATCAAATATGATTAAATCCTTTCGTTGTATTTCAAAGAAACACTATGAACCTAGCATTGAACGCAGTTAAACGAGAAGTGACCACCTACGGTGGTCTGAAAGCCTTGCGCGCGAAAGCCGCTATCCCTGGAGTGGTGTATAGCCACGGGAAGGAAAATCACCTCATCACCGTCCCAAGCCGAGAATTTTCATTGGTGCTTACGAAAGCAGGTACCAGTAATCTTATCGATCTGAATATCGAGGGAATGAAATCAGCGCTCCCGGTGCTTATATCCGAGGTGCAACGCGATCCGATGACCGGGGCTGTCATTCATGTTGACCTGCATGAAGTACGCATGGACGAGAAGCTTCGAACTGAGATCCAGCTTGCATTCATCGGCGAATCGCCAGCGGTCAAATCGCTCGGCGGAAACCTTATCATTAGTATCGACGCGTGGAATGTCGAGTGTTTCCCGAAAGACCTGGTCTCATCGACCCAAGTCGATATTTCCGTTCACGAAAAGCTCGATATAACTTTACAGATTAGTGATCTGAAGATCCCAGCCGGCATTACTGTTCTCGATGACGCGCATGGCAACGTGGTCAGCGTCTTGGCTCCTCGTGCTGAAGAAGAGCAGCCGACGCCTGAAACCACTGTTGTTGGCGCTGAAGAGGCTGCTGCTACAGCTGAGGGCGAGGCTGTCGACGGTGCTGACGCTGCCGCAGGAGCCGACGCCAAGAAAGAAGCGAAGAAATAATCTGTAGTATCTAGATAGGAGGGTGAGCTTCATATATATGGATCGCAAGGTTCAGATCATTGTTGCTGTTATACTAACCGTCATCGTAGGTGCGGTTTTTTATTATGCTTTTGTGGCACCTCGTGTCGGGCGACCAGTACCTTCTACCGCCGCTGTGCAGCCGACGGAAACGACGACAATACGGAATCCATTGACCGGTATGCCAGCATCCACGACGCCTGATTTCTTCGGGGTGAGCGTCATGTATGATAATTTTGACAGCGTAAAAGTCCGCCCCGGCCTTGAGCAGGCAGGGATAATCTACGAAGCGTTGGTAGAGGGTGGCATTACAAGGCTCATGGCCGTGTTTGATAGTACCTCACAGGTGAAGCTCTTTGGTCCGATACGTTCGGTTCGGCCATACTTCATTGATTGGGCATCTGAGTATGGCGGCATTCTGATGCATGTCGGCGGCAGCCCTGAGGCCCTGGATCAGCTTACCTCGTCCGATGCGCTTATTGATATCAATCAGATCGGCGCGGATGAATCATATTTCAATCGTGATGAAACCCTGCAGGCGCCGCATAATGTCTTCGCATCCTTCTCATCATGGTTGCGCTTGGATGAGGTAGCGCATGTCCCCCATACGCCGATCATTCCGTGGCGCTATGACGAAAACCCGCCAAGCGCTGATGTGCCGGCATCCCAGGAGGTCGATATAACTTTTTCTCCCACTATGAAGACATCTTGGGCTTATAACAAGGATAAGAATAACTATGTGCGTTTCGTGAACGGTACGAGGGAGCTGTTCTCGAATGGGGATAGCGCGTCCGCGACTAATCTGGTTGTGATAGAAGTACCAACGCAGACTGTCGATACAGCCGGTCGTCAGCATATGCAGACACTGGGCAAGGGTCCGGCGCAGATCTATCGCAATGGACAGATGACTACCGGAACCTGGATGAAAGAGACGCGTGCTTCTCGTATGCGTTTCATCGATGATAATCAGGAAGAGATAGCATTGACGCCTGGCTCGACCTGGGTTAGCGTCGTGCCGTCATTGGACCTCGTAGCATACAGCTCACATACTACGAAATAATACTCACCAGCCGCTGGTGACCGGCCAGATCAGGCGTAATCGTGATACGCGCCTCAGGAAATACTTCCTGGGCATTTTTGTGTACGGCCGAGTACTGGGAGGGGTCGATCTCGAGCAGTATGCAGAAGCGTTCAGACACATGTTCTCTAGCTTGGTTCAGGAATGCGCGATAGATATCGAGCCCGTCGCTGCCGCCCCACAGCGCGCCGACTGGTTCGCGCCGTATGGATGCCTCTCGCAGCTGATCCGTGCGGAGATAGGGGAGATTAGCGATGATGAGAGTGTATCGTTGCCCGTGGAGCTGTTCGAAGAGATTCGAGTGATAGAAGTGAATTGCCGTTTTGTATCGGCGGGCATTATGGCGAGCAACGGCCAATGCGGTACCGGAGACATCGGCAGCATAGAAGAGTATATGTCGTTGTTGCTCGACGTTCTTTGCTAGGGCGATGATGATGCAGCCGCAACCAGTGCCCATGTCCAGAACGATTTGATGATCATTGTTGCGCAGGTACTCGAGCGCTTTCTCGACCAAAAGCTCGGTTTCAGGTCGAGGGATCAGGGTGTGCTCATTCACGATGAAGTCCAAGCCATAGAATTCCTTATGCCCCGTGATAGCGGCCACTGAGTATCCGGCGAGGCGTTTCGCTAAGGACTGTTCGATGTGGATATACTCTTCAGCGGAGCATGCGCGTTCTGGATGTGCGAATAGTGCACCACGGTCGACGCCTATCGCATATGCAATAAGTATCGCTGCATCCTCGAGTGGCAGTCCTGCTGCCCGGAGTTTCGATTCCGAATCCTTGAGGATGCTATGTACGCTTACATTCATAACTGTCCTTGACGGTCGGCACTATGCAAGGCCTCGATGATTGGATCGATAGCGCCGTCCATGATGACCACGAGGTTATGGAAATTCTGTTTGATCCTATGATCGGTCAGGCGATCCTGCGGGAAGTTATAGGTACGGATTTTTTCACTACGATCGCCGGTGCCCACTTGGGACTTACGCGCATTAGCGCGTTCTTTCTGGCGTTTCTCAGTTTCCATAGCAAGTAATCGGGAGCGCAGGATAGTCATGGCTTTCAGTTTGTTCTGTTGCTGCGAGCGCTCATCCTGACAGCCCACGACCATTCCGGTCGGCAAGTGCGTGATACGGACAGCAGAGTAGGTCGTATTGACTGACTGTCCGCCATGACCGCCGGACATGAAGGTATCGATGCGAAGGTCTTTCGGTAGTAGTTCGATATCCACTTCTTCAGCTTCGGGCAGGACTGCTACGGTCGCCGCGGACGTATGCACGCGACCAGCTTTCTCAGTTTCAGGTACGCGCTGGACGCGATGCACACCCATTTCGTACTTCAATGCTTTATAGGTGTGGTTACCTTCGACGGAGAAAATAATCTCTTTGAATCCGCCCAGGCTGGTCCTGTTGTTCGAGATGATGGCCGCTTTCCAGCCATGCCGTTCGGCATATCTGCTATACATCCTGAAGAGTTCAGCCGCGAAGAGCGCCGACTCATCACCTCCGGTACCGGCTCGGATTTCAATGATGACATTTCGTGAGTCATTCGGATCAGCCGGGTTCATAAGCTCATCCAGCTCTTCAGAGGCTTTCGCCTGTCGCTCAGCAAGTTTCACGATTTCATCGTCCATGAGTGTGCGTAGAGCCTCATCCGTTTCAGTAGCTCGATCTGTTCTCAGCGCGTCAAGATCATGCGTCAGTTTTTCTAACGCATCTGATCGATCGATGATCTCTTGCAGCTCCTTATATTTCTTTGAGAGCGTACCGAATTTCTTACCATCGCTTAATGTCTCAGGTTTTGCGAGATCTGCCTCGAGCGCTGCCACACTCGTTTTTATTTCCGCTAAGGTCATAGATGTAGTGTATCAAACAATTAAAAAAATCCCCAGCCAGCGACTGGAGAACGATGCTGTGTAACAGCGTTATTTCTCTTTCTTTGCTTTGCTGATTTTTTTCGCGGCAGAGCGAACTTTCTTTGCCTTTTTGCCGATACGCGTCTTCGAAGCTTCTTCTTTCTTGGTAACCAGACGCTTGAAGCGATCCACACGACCAGCAGTATCCACGAGCTTGTCCTTGCCAGTATAGAATGGATGACAATTTGAACAAATTTCAATATGCAACTCTTTCACAGTAGAGCCGGTCTTGAAGGTATTGCCGCAGGCGCATTTCACGATCGCGTCAGTATAGTAGGTTGGATGAATATCTTGTTTCATAAAGCAGAAGTAAAATATCACAAGTTGGGCCTCGCGTCAAGAGTAGGACGATCGTAGTGTAGCGGAGCTTGTCAATTCCGTTTTTGTATGGTACTATCTTTCCCGCCTGTAACAAGGCATTTATTAATCTCTCATGCCGGGTCAGCCCGTATGATCCCTCCAAGCTCAGCTTGGCGCATACGAGACGGCAGAGGCGTCGAGCTCAGCTCGACCATGAAAGGGAATACACTATGATAAAGAACAGTGCAGGGGGATTACCATCCCTCGAAACAATGCTTGCGAGCGGCGTCCACTTCGGACATCAGAGCTCACGCAGGCATCCGAAATCCGCTCAGTATATTTTTACGAAGCGGAACAATATCCACGTCATCGACCTGGAGCATACACGGTCGAAATTGGCCGAAGCAGCTGATTTCGCTCGGCAGATCGCATCGAACGGAGGAGTGATACTCTTCGTCGGTTCGAAGAAGCAAGCCAGAGATGTCGTGCAGAAAGCGGCAGAACGTTGCGGCATGCCGTATATCGTTGGCCGCTGGATCGGTGGTATTTTTACCAATTTCGATCAGGTAGGTAAGCTTATTGGTAAATTGAAACAATTGCAGACCGAGGAGCAGGACGGCAGCTGGGCCAAGTACAAGAAGAGCGAGCAGACCGCTTTCCGTAAAGAAATGATGAAACTGAATGAATTCGTCGGCGGTATCAGCTCAGTGACCAAATTGCCGAAAGCTATCTATGTTGTTGATATCAAGAAAGAGAAGACCGCAATTGCTGAAGCGAACAAGAAGAATATCCCGATCATCGCTATGACCGATACGAACGTGAATCCGGAGAAAGTACAGTACGCCATTCCCTCGAATGATGACGCGATCAGTTCCATTTCACTCATTACCAATTGCATCGCTGACGCAATTCTCGAAGCCAAAAGTTCAGCAAACGCTCCGGTCAAAGAATAATTAATCTTTTCATCGGCCGCATATACGGCCTTCGTCGGCTCGCAAAGCCTAAAGAGTATCTTTTACCCTTTGCGCCTCGAGGCATACGCTTCCAGTCCCCACGCTCTGCGAGGGTCTTCCAGCATACACCCCTCGGCGCATTTCCCAGTTTCGACTATGTATGTCGCTGTCTATAAATAACTAAAATAAAGCAAGGAGATTAGAAAGTATGGCAAATCTAGATTTGATCAAAAAGATCCGTGAAGCGACCGGCGCAGGCATGGTCGATGTGAAAGAAGCTCTCTCTGAAGCGAATGATAATGAAGAGAAAGCCATCGAGCTGCTTCGCAAGAAAGGTCAGAAAATTGCTGCGAAGCGCGCTGAGCGTGCGACTAAGGAAGGTTTTATCGCGCACTATGTCCATTCGAACGGCAAGGTCGCTTCGATGGTCGCAGTGTCGTGCGAAACTGATTTCGTCGGACGCAATGATGATTTTCGTGCCTTCGCGAAAGAGTTGGCATTGCAGGTTGCAGCCTCTGCGCCGCAGTATCTGACTCCAGAGGAAGTGCCTGCTGAGGTGATTGCCAAGGAAAAAGAAATTTACAAGGAGCAACTGAAAGCTGAGGGTAAACCAGAAGCCATGTGGGATAAGATTGCGGAGGGGAAGCTCCAGAAATTCTATAGCGAAGTCTGCCTCATGAAGCAGGTTTCTATCAAGGATGATAAGAAAACCATCGAACAGCTTCTGACTGAGCAGATCGCAAAAATTGGGGAGAACATCAAGGTAGTGAAGTTTGTGTATATTACCTTGTAACTTAAGTTAAACAACTTGGCTTCTCAGCCGGAGATAAACAGTCTGCCTTACCAGGCAGACTGTTTGCCGTAGATTGACAATAGTCTAGTTACTCATTAGTGTGTGCCTGTGGATTATGATACAGATGGGCTAAACAGCGAGGCCAGCGCCAGGTCTGTGGAAACACTGAGTTTAATTGGCGTTAGCTAGTTTGCTTCGTGTGATGGTGCTCCAACGTCCCTCCAGCGTTCGGGTACCGGGCCACCCTGAAGGCTAACATCTGTATCGTACTCCTGCCCACCTTGGTTTCGACTGAGGTGGGCTTCTTCTCTTTTTTGCGGAAGAGGGGGGTTTTAAGCTATACTTAACATATCTAACATCTATATAAACCTATGCCAAAAAAACCAATCCGCATCGCAATCAACGGCTTTGGCCGTATCGGCCGGGCAGCATTCAGGATCGCCCTCACGAAGAAGAATATCCAGATAGTCGCGATCAATGATCTTACTGATGCCAAGACCTTGGCGCATCTGTTGAAGTATGACAGTGTTTTCCGGACCTATGCGAAAGACGTAAGCTCTGGCAAAGGTGTTCTTATCGTTGATAAGAAGAAATTTCCGATCTACGCCATTCCTGATCCCGTGAAGCTTCCTTGGAAGAAATTGAAAGTAGATGTCGTGCTTGAATGTACAGGACGTCTCGATGAAGGTGATGCTTCAGCGGTGCATCTGAAAGCAGGAGCAAGGAAGGTAGTGGTGTCTGCTCCAGTGAAAGGTGGTTCTGCTCAGAATTTGCTCTTTGGAGTCAACGACCATACCTATGACAAGAAGAATAATATTGTCTCGAATGCGTCCTGTACGACGAACTGTATCGCGCCGGTCGCCCAGATTATCAGCGATAAATTTGGTATCAAGAAAGCAATGATGACGACTATTCACTCCTATACCCAGGACCAGCGCCTGCATGATGCGCCGCATTCTGACCTACGGCGCGCCCGTGCGGCAGCGCAGAACATGGTTCCGACAACGACCGGCGCTGCTATTGCCGTCGGTGCTGTCATTCCTGAGCTGCGAGGAGTCTTCGATGGATTGTCAATCCGCGTTCCTACCATTGATGTGTCGCTCTCAGATTTCACCTTCCTGGTGAAGAAAAAAACAACCGTGAAAGAAGTAAACAGGATTCTGACAGTAGCTTCGAAGTCACCACGCTATCATGGGATCCTCGATGTAACTGATCAGCCATTGGTTTCCTCAGATTTTATCGGTAACCCACATTCAAGTATTGTTGATTTGTCTTTGACAAAGGTAGTTGATGATACTATGGTCAAAGTAATAGCCTGGTATGATAATGAATGGGGCTACTCGAATCGCCTGGTAGATATGGCTGTGCTTGTTGGCAGTTCAACATAAGTAAAAATAAAATGGAGGGAGCTAGCGCGCGTTGTCGCCAGCTCCCTCCGCGGGGTCGAGACGCAGGCCACGCATGGATGGAAGCCTGCTTATTAACTCAATCTTATAGATTTTTTCAAAACAGGTAAAGGGGCCCGATAATGATCGAATTGTATAACAACTTACACCGTAAAAAAGAAGAGTTCAAAGCTCTTTCTTCGGGCTCAGTAGGTCTCTATACCTGCGGCCCGACCGTCTACGATTACGCGCATATTGGGCATATGCGGGCCTATATAACGTGGGATATACTGAAGCGCTTTTTGATTTCCCAGGGGTATACAGTCAATCACATCATGAATATTACCGATGTTGGGCATTTAACTTCTGATGCCGATGAAGGCGATGATAAAATGGAATTAGCGCGAACTCGTGAACGGCTTACCGCTTACCAAATTGCAGAGAAGTATTTTGAATTCTTCAAGGAAGATTTAAACCTTGTGAATGTTCTCCCGCCGACCCACTATGTGAAAGCAACTGACTTGATCACAGAGCAGATCGCTTTCGCGAAAGTGCTGGAAGAGAAAGGATTTCTCTATCGCATTTCCGATGGTATGTACTTTGATACGTCGAAAGACCCGGACTATGGCAAGCTTGGACACCTTGATTTTGCTGGGATGAAATCAGGCGCGCGCGTCGAAGTAAATCCCGAGAAAAGAAATCCGACAGATTTCGCCGTCTGGAAATTCTCACCAGATGATTCGAAACGTGATATGGAATGGGACAGTCCGTGGGGCAAGGGTTTTCCCGGCTGGCACTTAGAATGCTCGGTTATTTCTATGCAGTATCTTGGCGAGACCTTTGATATTCACACGGGAGGTATTGATCATCTGACCGTACATCATCCGAATGAAATGGCGCAGTCAAAGGCATATTCAGGGAAACTCCAGGCGAACTATTGGCTGCACAATAACTTCATCAATGATAAGAATAAGAAAATTTCAAAGTCAGCCGGCACTTTCGTTAGGCTGGCCGATATCATTGCCGGAGGAGTGAATCCGCTCGCGTATCGTTACTATGTACTGCAAACACACTATCGGAAGGAGCTTGCGTATTCCTGGGACGCGGTCAAAGCCGCGAATCAGGGTTTGAAGAATCTGTATCAGGAGCTATCGTTCTATCAAGAGCCCAGTGTTGAGACTATCGGTGAGTTGATACAGAAATTTGACGAGGCTTTATCTGATGATCTAAATACCTCAAAAGCGCTGGATGTGATGCAGCAGGTTCTGAAAGCGAAGAAACCAAGTTCTCTGAAACTGGCAACGCTATTCAAAATGGATGAAGTCTTGGGCTTTGGCATGCGAGCTGAATGGCAACGGAGGAGTAAGTTGCCTGCGAAAGCGAAGGAATTATTGGCTGAGCGCCTGAAAGCCCGTGAGGCAAAAGACTGGAAACAGGCTGATATACTGCGTGATAAGCTCGCTGAAATGGGTGTGGCTGTTATGGATACGAATGAGGGGCAGATGGCGGCGTTGAGCAAATAATTTTATGCAATATGAATAGCCCGCTTAAAGAACGACCATTGCGACTTCCCGGTCAATCCTCTGATGAAAGATTAGACGATCTTTTTGATGGAGAAACTGAATATTTAGTATATATTACGCTTTTCACTTCATTAATCGTTTATGAATGGATCCGTTATATTTGGCTAATTCCACCACAACCTGTGCCCATGACGATTATTGGTGTTTCGGCAATTATTTTTTATGCATTTAGAGTTAAGAAAGATAACATTAAAATTGAAAAGCTGAGACTTGGTAGAGATGGTGAAAGAATTGTAGGTCAATACCTTGAAGAATTACGAGCAGACGGATGTTCAATCTTTCACGACATATTAGGAAAAGGTTTTAACATTGACCATGTCATTATTTCTCCAAAAGGAATTTTTACTGTAGAAACAAAAACTTGGAGTAAACGAGATAAGGCAGAAGAAGTGAGATTTCATTCTGGCGCTCTTATTGTTAACGGACATAGTCCCGATAAAAAACCAATTGCTCAGTGTAAAGCTCAGGCATCTTGGTTAAGTAATATGATAAAACAAAATACAAAGAAAGAATTATTTGTTAGGCCGATGCTTGTATTTCCAGGTTGGTATGTTGATCAAGAGAGCACAAGACTCGCCAAAGAGGAGGGTGTTTTGCTTTTGAATCCAAAAGTATTAGCTGCATTTATAAAAAATATGCCCAATGTTTTAAGTGAAAATGATATAACGATGATAAAATCTTATCTTACCCTCTATATTCAAATGACACTCTCAAATTAGCTGAAATATTAATTAAGAATCAGCTTAAACCCACATCTTGAAATAATTTTTAGTTTTCAAATGAAAAGGGGCCGTGAAGTTGAACTTCACGGCCCCCAGGGGGCGGGGAGGCTAGTCGTCGTCGCAGCCGGAGTCGCCCCAAGTGACGCAGTCATTGCCCTTGTTGCCCGTTTCGATCTCCACGTGTTTCGGGATCTCGAAGGCGAGCGCGAGCACGAAAGGAACGCTATTGGCGTTCATGGCCTCTCTCCTTTCTACCTTGCGACTGGCGTTAAGACTGATCTGCACGGCAGGTCAGTATCAGCGGCATGCTCCTATTGCAGCAACAGTTGGTAGCTGTTTCTGCTCGGACGCCAGTTGTATCAAAAGATCAGCGATAGCATTTGAAATCGGAACATTCGCCATGTGCTCAAGCCAGGCCCATTGGCCGTTCGGGTTGTCCTCTAGGAACACGATTCGGTCGTCAGGCGTTTGGATGAGGTCGATAGCTCCGAAACTGAGTCCGAAACTTCGGCTGAAGGCGAGTAGCTTGTCATTGACCTCTTTGCCAAGGTCAATGACGCTATGAGGCATATCGTGGAGTCTGCCTAAAACAGAGGCCGTGCGGTAGTCAGTGATGCCTTCCGGAATTTTCTGTGAATCGATGGCAACGGAGAAAACCTGTTCACCGACGATCACCGACCGAATGTCGTAACGCTTCGGGATATGCTCTTGCATGAAGACTGGCGTGAAGCGCATGCTTTCGAGCATCGCCGCGTTACGCTGTTCCGGCGTGATGAACGTTGTATGAAAAAGCATGCGCCGGCCGTCTTTCAGATGCAGAATGCCTTTCCGAATCTTCTTGACGATGACGCCTGTATCGAACCGGTTCCAGAATGAATCGAGTTCTTGCAAGTCGCTGCTGATACACGTCGCAGGAACCTCGAATCCGCAATCGACAGCACGCTGCATCTGCAGTAACTTGTTGAACTTGAGGCGTTCATTCACTTCCCAGGGGTTGACGATTGGACAAGTCAAAGCTGAGATCGCTATGTGCAAACCCCAGGACGATTCTTCCGTCGCCCATGATTGGAGATCTGGCTCATATGAGAGGGTTTCGTTTGGAAGTGGTTCGTGAACGCGCCTATTCCAAACTGTGCCGATCGAATCGAATGGCAGTTGGAAATCCGGGAACAAGAAGCGCCCTTCTGTGTTTGATCCAGACCCTAGGCTCATAGTGACTTTCACGCTTCGTTGGAATTCTTCAGTGTTGAAGCGTATGACGGGGTTTTGTCTTTTTTTGAAGTGCGCTAAAACAAGATCCGCGCAGTCATCACGACCATGCGTTAAAACGAGGATCGGCTTGGTATTCATAGAGCCTCCTGTGCGCAGGGCACGAAGGCATGTGTGATCGCTTTTGGCACACATGCATGTTAAAGAACTAATTCAAAATAAATCCACTGTTATAAAATAGCAAGCGCCGTCGCGACGGCTCTAATTTTAGTTTACAGATTTTATCCGCAAGTTTATACTGACAGTATGAAAATTTCTCTTGCGAAAAAAATACTACCATTGCACGACGTTCAGATTTCGAAATATCATAACCCGTACATTGTTGAGTGCAGAAAAGGATCGCGATCCATTTTGGTGATTGGTATGCATCATAAGCTCACGCAAGTCGCAGCGAAAGAAGTTGAAAGGTATTTCATTGAATATATTCTTTCAAAAAAGAATACAGCGCTCGTCATTGAAGGGTTTCCAAATACTACAAAACTTCATAACAAAAAGTTAGCACGATATATCAATGCTACGACAGAGAAGTGTGTAGCGAGGGCTTTACAAAAAAAGATCGATGTTTTTGGTTCTGAATTATCAACGAATGAACTGATAAAGATAGCACAACAATTGGGTTCGAAAAAAGAACATATTGCAGCCTGGGCTTTCCTGAATGTGTTGCATGGCCTGATCAATGCGAAAGGTCGTATCTCGCAAAAAGGCATTGCACAATTGCCATCGACCTTGAAGAGTATATGTGCGGCGACACGAGTAGCTTCTCGAGTTGATACGCCGGCAGAGCAATATACGATAATCCGAAAGGTGCTTGTAAGAGAGCTAGGAGATAGATTGGGTTTACCAAGGAGTATTACTGAATTTTTACAAACTCGTTTCAAACCAAAAATACTATATCTTCAGCAAGCGCCGGTAGCGCCGAAAAATAAGATACAAGCAGTAGCAGTGAATATGAATATTGCTCGAGATTACGCTATAGCCATGAAGGTGGTGCGATCATCGAAGAAGTACCAAATGGTGTGCGCATTGTTTGGTTTGAATCACGTTATTTCTCAGATGCCATTGTATGCATCATTGGGGTATGAAAGGTTACAAGGGCAGTGGTTGACCTAGCTTTCAAAACCAGCTAGTATCCGCATATAAACAGGGCAACAAAGGCCTTGTTTTATTTATGGAAATTCGATATGTAGAGGAAGTTGAAGAATTTATTAATTCCTTGGATGCGAGATCAAAGGCTAAGCTTGCAAGGATCATAGGATTGTTAGAGCAGTATGGGCATACATTACGCACGCCCCATAGCAAACCGCTCGGCGAGGGATTATATGAGCTAAGATTAGGGGGATTTGAAGTGCGTATACTGTACACTTTTGCTGATGATGCGGCGATTCTTTTACATGGGTTTATAAAGAAATCAATGCGCATACCTCAGAAGCATATCGAATATGCTCGTGAGCAAATCAGGTCTCACAAAGTTATTGACAACTTATAACATATACGTTATATTCATAGTATGACAAAATCATGGCCATCATTAAAAGAAAAGCTACTTTTGAATCCCGAGGTAAAGCAGGAGTATGATGCACTTGGGCCTGAGTTTGCCTTACGCGCGAAAATCATCGAGCATCGCATTAAATATGGCCTAACTCAGGCAGAGCTCGCGAAACGTATTGGGACGAAACAGTCAGCCATATCGCGGTTTGAACGAGGAGACTATAATCCGACGATTCAATTTTTGAATAAATTAGCCTCAGGTCTTGGGGTGAAGATTAAGATTTCCGTTTCGTAAAACCATGGCACCGGTTATATTCGATTCATGCCGTCGACGCAGTTTTTGTTCGATGCCCGGAAAGGATTTTCGGGAGATACATGAAAAGTTATGTTCGCTCATATAAAAAACGATCTCCCGCTCTTTTGGAGCAGGAGTCTCGGAGCCCGAAGGCCATTTACCGTATAAGTATATAATTTAGATATAAAATGTCAACGTGTTGACATATATCTATTAACATGTTAACATCTCATTCGTGAAATCCTAAGACAGCAAGTGGCCTAAAAAGCCTTAATTTCTTGCCGAGGAAAGGTCGATCCTCTCATTGTCTGTGGAAACACAGATTTTTTGTTTAAGAATATGCCAAAAACACGAGAAAAAAAGTCAGTAGAAGTGAAGAATCTTTCTGAAAGCCTGAAGAAAAGCAAGGCTGTAGTCTTTGCGACGCAGAAAGGTGTTTCGGTCAAGGCAATAGAAGGCTTGCGTAAGGACCTGAAAGGTCATGACTCGCAGCTCCAGTCAGTGAAGAAAACCTTGCTGAATTTGGTCGCGAAAGACCAATCTATAGACCTCTCGAGTCTGACTATGGACGGAAGCGTTGGTCTTGCCTTCTCCTATGGAGATGAAGTGACTGCCGCGAAGACCGTCTATGAATTCACCAAGAAGAATGATGGTATGAAGATCATCGGAGGTATGCTCGAAGGTCAGGTTATTCCCGCGGATACAGTTATGGCCTTGGCAAAACTTCCGGGCAAACAAGAATTGCTTGGGCAGCTCGTTGGCACCTTGCAGGCACCAGTGTCTGGATTCGTCAGAGTCCTGGCTGGCAACGTGCGTGGCTTGGTCAATGTGCTCAATGCAGTGAAAGAATCTAAGTCGTAATTAGAATTTACATTATGTCAGAAGAAAAAAAGGAAGTGCCGGCAAAATTCAAATCCATCGTTGATGAGGTTTCGAAGATGTCGGTCTTGGATCTTTCGGAACTGGTCAAGGTTCTCGAAGATCATTTCGGTGTTTCAGCCGCAGCTCCTATGATGATGGGTGCTATGCCAGCTGCTGGTGGCGCGGGCGCTCCAGCTGAGGAAGCAAAATCAACTTTCTCAGTCGAGCTCACGGCTGGTGGTGAGACAAAGATCGCGGTCATCAAAGTAGTCCGTGAACTCACTCAGCTTGGTCTCAAGGAAGCGAAAGACATTGTCGACGGCGCTCCAAAGATGATCAAGGAAGGCGTTGATAAGATCGCTGCAGAAGAGATGAAGAAGAAGATCGAGGAAGCGGGCGGTAAGGTGACCCTCAAGTAAGATCTAAAAAGGTCATCCTGACCGAAGGCCCCGAGCTTCTGCGAGGGGGCGAAGTCGAAGGATTTGCCTTGGAGTAATAGTAATTACTTGTACTACTGAAAGCGCCCTGACGAACATCGGGGCGCTTTTGTAGTAAATAGTATTGAGTTCCTAGTATGCCTCGCTCGGCTGCGGAACTCGCTGGCGCTCAGACAGTCCTCGCCATCGCTCACCACACTGGGAACTCAATTTTCGCAGATCAATGATAAAGAGCGCCCGATACAGCCTGACGACGGCGAAGCGGGAAAGCTGACATCAGCCTGCTAAGATTCCATGGGTAGTCATCGCGGAGCCGGAGGAAGGTTGTTCGGGCGGTCTGCGTGGTTATTTTTTTATCGCCAGCACATAGATCGCCTTGCCGTTCAGCACATAGATCGTATCTTCTTGCGGATTGACGGCCAGATCTTTCAGATCATCGAATTTGGGCGAAGTGTATTGATCCTTGATATTGCCCTGTTTATCGAGAATGGCAATGCGCTTGTTATCAGGATCAAGAATATAGAGAAGATTGGACTCTTTGGTTGTATAGATTTTGGCATTGGCGCCCAGCGCGGGGCTGAGCTCGTGGTATTTGAAGTCTACCCGAGCGCCTTTCAATAGTTTAACGATCTCACCGCTTTTCGTCGTCAGATACACATTCCCATCGATAGCGAAGTTATTTGTTGTTCCAAGTAGACCAGAGTCATTGAGCCAGACCGATCCTGCCTTGAACGTGGTGCCCGAGCCTTCATGCTTGAAGAGTTCGCCTTTTGAGCGGTCGAGCAGGTAGAGATTCCCCGAGTAGAGGGTCAGCGCGTCGATCTGTTTCAGATCCGCATGCTTCTGCAAAGTGACTGGCGCAAGATCAGTACCTCGCAGGCGATACAGATTGCCGGCGCTGCTCATAGCCAATGTGGCATCACCCGGCTGCGCGAGGAAGTTGATCGGATCAGGAAGGGCGGCTGCTTTGGCGAGTTTGCCATTCTGCAGGCGATAGATCTGCTTGTCGGCGGCGATCAATACTGAACCGTCAGGGGCAAGGGAGAGCGCCGGCAGATTGGTTTCGGTGATGCTTGAGATATCAGCAAGGGAGAGAGGAGAGTCTATGACATTGATATGTCTGACTTTATTCAATTCATACTCCGCGTCTTTGCGATACTGGGCTATCTGATCTTCTTGTTTCTTATTTGCGGGCTTCAGGCTATCGAGTTGGCTGATCATGTCAACGAGGTTCTGTTCAGCGGTCGCGTCATCACCATAGACCATCGCTGCGTCAGCCGCTTGCTTCTTCTCATTCACCGAGAAGAGCGTCGTATCATAGGATGAGCGTATGGTCGCGAGCTGACGGTCCTGATTTTTGATAAGGAGTACATGCAGGAGCAAGAAGCAGAGTATCAGTAAGGTGATGACTATGATGCGGCTGCGTTTCGGCATGGCGTTGAGACGAGCCCGCCATTGTCGCAGAGTCTCCTGCGTATAGGCGACAAGACTTGCCTCATGTTTCGCGCGCGCGGCAGGGAATACTAGCACTTGGATGGTGCGGACTATGAGCGTGCCGAGTTTAGAGAAGATATGGCCGAGTATCTGGAGATAGTAGGCGCTCTGTCGCAGGAAGGACCGTAGTAAAGTCCAGAAAGAGATATGTGGCATGCGCGTACCGCGCGGACGGGCCATCCTGCGTGACGACAATGGCTCATCGAATCCCGCGTCAGCATAGGATGTGTTATCGTCTTCCTCAGGCTCTGCATAAGCTGAAGCCTGTCTCTGGGTTGCGTAGCTCCCGCGAGGCGCAGGGGCTGATTGCATGCTCGGCGCGGCAAGGCTGTCATATTCGGTCGTGAATTTGACCAAGGCGGCCGCGAAGGTGATCGAAGACGGCACCTGTGCCACTAAGCTCTCGATATGCTGCACCGCGATCTCTGGCGGGAAACGCAGCATCAGGTCTTTCAGTTTTTCCTGCGCGATATAGTCGACGAGAGAACTTGTCGTCATCAGCAATGCGTCGCCAGGATTCAGTATACCGCTCGTAATATGCGAGAAGAGCTTCAGCGGGTTCAATTGCTGCGACCGCTCAGACACGAGCACCATGCTCGTATCTTGCGCGAGATAGGCCTGCATAGTACCGATCTGGGAGAAATGCACCTGTCCACGATCGGAAATGCCAATGAGCAAGTTCAGATCCTGGAGCCAATGCGGGTTCTTCTTCGGCGCTATATGTGGCAGCAGGATATTGGCCGATTCAAGAGTTGTTTCGAGTATCAACTCAGGCGTGAATTGACGGGCTTCCTCGAAAGCTTTGACCGTGTTTCTGATGATTGTATCGACAAGCGCTCCGTCATCAGCGCTTTTCCTCGGGAACTCAAGAACAACGATAAGCTTCTGGAAGCTCCGTTCAGTTTGAGAGGCTTTCCCGATATAGAGATCAGCAACGGTTCTGCTGAAAGCCGGATCGTAAATAAATAACTTCTCAACCTGTATATCGTTGGAATCAGGCATTGCTTGGTGCTCTAGAGGCTTGCGTTAATATGCTAGGCTCATTATACTATAGGTACTTTTTTTAGTGAAGTTTCTCTATGCTAGAACATCTTTTTGGTTCTTCGTCACGCGCCAAGATAATAAAATTTTTTTGCACCCATGCCACGGCTCGAGGCTATGTCCGCGAACTTGCCCGTTCTCTGGACATCGCGTTGAATGGATTGAGCCGCGAGCTCGAAAATCTTGAAAGTATCGGTTTCTTGGTCTCGTCGTTCGACCAGGGCAAGAAATTCTATAGCGTGAACCCTGCTTTTGCCATGCTCGCTGAGCTGAAGGCTCTTATCTTCAAATCAATCGTGCTACTGGAGCAGGCGATAGTCCGCGACGTCAAAGAGATGCGCGGAGTCCAGGTATTCGTCTTGACCGGTATTTTCGTGAATGAAGAGACCGGCACGGATGTGTTGCTGGTCGGAACCATCGATCATCAGAAGGTGCAGAAGATGATCAGCTCCCTGTCCAAGTCATTTTATCAGGATATACGCTTTACCTTGCTCTCTCCGACGGAATATAAGTATCGCCTCGAGGTGACGGATAAATTCGTCTATACCATCCTCAATCATTCTCCGATCGTTATCGTCAATAAGTACGCGCGATGAACCATACCGTTCGCATATCAACACGCCGAGGCTATACGCTCTGGGCATCTCTGCGCTCCCAGCAACCTGTACCGGACAAGCCGGTAATCATTCTCTGTCACGGCTTGGGCGTGACTAGCGCTTATCCATTGATGAGGACTGTGGCAGACCTGTTGGTGAAACAAGGCTATCCAGTGTTTCGTTTCGACCTGGCCGGACATGGGAAGAGTGGAGGAGCTGTGAAGGATAGGACTGTGAAGAATTTTGTCGCAGATCTGGGGGACTGTGTTGCGTATCTGAAGAAACAGGGTTTGGCGAAACAGGGGCTTGTCTGTATCGGTTATAGTATCGGAGCGCTCGCCTCATTGCTCTATGCTTCCCTGCATCCGCGGGGTATCGTCGCATTGGTCCCTATCGCTTGCAATGCTGAGGCCGAGAAGAAGCAGAAGTCATTGCTGCTGAGGGGCAAGATCAAGCAGTATCGCTCCTATGGCATGGTGGGAAGAACAAAAGTAGCGAGGAATTTCTGGAGCGATAGGAATCATTTTGAACCAAAGGCATTCGCGAAACGCCTGCGCATGCCGACGCTCTATATGTGCGGCACCGAGGATCATACAAATCCGCCACAGGAGAGTCGACTGCTCTATGCGTGGACACCAGCGCGGAAGAAAGCCTATAGGCTCATCCCAGGCGCTGATCATTACTATAGACTCGTGACACAACAACGAGCAGCAGCTCGCAGCATACAAGTATGGCTGGCACAAAACACAGCATAATATCCACCCCGGTATTCTTCATCGTATGGGGTATCTCTCAGGCGACACTGAAAGCGGGCATCGTAGGCCGCGACTCCTATCGTGACCTGACAGGCGAGTATATGCCCCTTGATCAGAAGCTACTACCCTTGTTGGACGCACAACAGAAAAACCTCCGCGATCTAGGAGGGATCGCTGTAGTCGCTGATGCGCTTGGTGGCTTTGCTTCTTCGCGTCTTATACTCGGCACCCTGAATGTCTATGCCTGGCTTCGTAAGGTTCCTATCATTCCCATACCAGCGGTATGGGAGGATCGAGGACCGCTCGAGCTCTCGAAACTCTTGCAACGAGAATTTCATTCTCACAAGACGACCGGATCGCAGGTCCTGCCAGCCTATCAGCATCCGGCAGACACGACTATGTCGAGGAAGAAAAAGCGTTTTACGGTAGTCTAGATCTGCTATTCGGTCATTTTGCTCGGATGTGCTATACTTATTTCAAAGTGAGTTATGAAATCAACACACACATCAAAGTATTATCTCAGGAATAAAAATGTGATCGCCATTATGAATGCGATCAAGGCTGATGCGCTGACTGGTTTTATCGCTGGCTTCCTCGTTGGCGTGATAGGTATGTATGTGTACGTGGTGATCGTGAGTACCTTACCTTAAGGTGTTCACTGTCTGGTTTTCCACAGGCCTCTACTGAGGTTGTTTTTTATTTTTTAAGTAATTTACTTGATTTTCTGTCATTATTTGATTATTTACTTTGATTATATTGTAATAATGTGGTTGACCATAACTATAATGTGGTGTAAAATGGTTTGGTAAAGATGTTAAGTGGAACAAAGTGGGGATAACTAAGTTACAATGTGGATAACTTTGTATGTTTCTAGGCGAATATAGGCACAGTATTGATGACAAAAATAGACTTGCGGTACCGGCAAAGTTCCGGCAGCTTCTTATTTCTGGCGCTGTGATAACAAAAGGGTTGGATGAGTGCTTGTTTCTGTACCCGAAAGCAGCCTGGGAGTCCTGGTCTGAGAAATTAGCCAAGCTTCCGATCAGTCAAAGCAAGTCTCGCGCATTTTTACGTATGATGCTCGGCGGTGCTATGGAAGTCGAATTGGACAAGCAGGGGAGGGTTGTATTGCCCGATTATTTGAAAGGCTACGCAGGATTGAAGAAGCAGGTAGTGATAGCTGGCTTGTATGACCGTCTCGAGGTTTGGGATACCGACAAGTGGGAACAGTATCAGCAGAATACCGAGAAGGAAGGTAACCATATCGCAGAAACAATGCTTGAACTGGGAGTATAGCTATGGCAGCAGCTTTCCGTCATGTGCCGGTGCTGCTTCAGGAAGTCGTAGATCATTTACAACCTACACGCAATCAAAGGTTTATTGACGGAACGCTCGGTGGCGGCGGGCATACCGCGGCGATCCTTGAGCGTATACAGCCGAAAGGGAAAGTGCTGGGTTTCGAACTAGATCCGCGAGCGCGGGCAGCAGCGAAGGAACGCTGCGCAGAGTATGGATCCATGCTTACTATACTTCCGCAGAGCTATACTGAGCTTTCAGAAGTGCTCGAGAAGTATCCGGCATTTCGTAATGCAAACGGGATGCTCCTTGATCTAGGTCTTTCATCGCCGCAGCTCGATAGCAGTGATCGAGGATTCTCATTCAACGACACCGGTGATCTCGATATGCGTTTCGATCCAAACCATGGCGAGAGCGCGAGCGATCTCATCATGCGTTCATCTGAAGGAGAAATCCGAGATATATTGAGGAGGTACGGCGAGGTTCGTGAAGCGACGCGTATTGCAAGAGCTCTTGTAAGGCTCCGTGACGCGGAAGGCCAGAAAGGAACAGTGTCAGTGCCGGCGGTCGTCGCGACCATCATCGCTGCAGTCCCGCGTTCAAAGCCGGGTATACATCCAGCCACGCTGGTCTTCCAGGCGCTGCGGATCGCGGTGAATCATGAGTTGGAGAATATAGCGATCGTTCTGCCTCAGGCTGTGGCGGCACTTGCTCCCGGTGGCAGACTTGCCATCATCAGTTTTCATTCGCTCGAAGACAGGATAGTAAAGGAGTATTTCAAGCGCGAGTCCAAGGACTGTCTCTGTCCGCCCAGTCTGCCTGTCTGTCGTTGTGGACATATCGCATCAGTACGTCTCATAACCAGGAAACCAATCCGTCCCGGGAGCAAGGAACTGAGAGAAAACCCTCGTAGCAGAAGCGCACGATTGCGAGTAGTCGAGAAAGTATAGCATCGAACAAAACAAAAATAAAAAACAAAAGTATGCAGCAGATCAAAAACAGAAAGATACAGAGTGACGTCATACGTACAATGAACGTCTCGCTCGTGGCGCTGAGTGTCTTGTTGTACTTGGTGCATCTGGCCTCAGCGAACCACGACGCGATGCAGCGCTATGAGTTGTCTCAGTTCAGGAATACTGAACAGCAGTTAGTGCTTGATAAACAGAATCTGTCGGTTCAGGTCGCTCAATTACAGTCGCTCGACCGTCTTGCGACAGAGAGCGCTCGGCTTCAGCTTGTGAAGGCTCCAGCAGCGCTGTATGTCTCTTCGCCTGGCGCTGTCGCCTTGAATAAGTAACTCGTAGTATATTCTCAATGGTCTCACGATCGCATAGGCAACTACCGATCCTCGCGGGCCGCCGATTATTCATAGTGTCGGTGATCATACTTTCTGTGTTTGGCGCCATTATCGCGAAGCTTTTTTATATCCAGGTCATAGAACATCCTTACTATCAAGCGCTGGCGAATGGCCAACAGCAGCGTACGCATGATTATGTAGCACAGCGTGGTGAGATATATACGCGCGATATTTCGGATGATGGCACCGAATCTCTGTATCCGCTCGCCGCGAATAAGGTCTTCTATAAGGTGTCTATTGATCCAAGCAAGATCACTAAGCCGATCAATACAGCTGAGGCTCTGGTCAAAACATTAGGCGTCGACTATGCGACAGTACTTTCTCGCGCGCAGAAAGTGAAAGATAGCTATGAGCCGATAGCTCCTCGAGCGACTGAAGAGCAAATGCAGGCATTACAGACCACTGGTTTGCCAGGTATTAATTTTGAAAAAGAAACCTTGCGATACTACCCTGATAAGACGATAGGAAGTCACATCTTAGGCTTCTATAGTTCCGATGGCGCAACTGGCAAAGGACAGTATGGCCTTGAAGGGTATTGGGATTCGACGCTCGCGGGGATAAGCAAAGAAGCAGTCGTTGTTCGTGATGCTATCGGGAGTTTACTTCCAACAGCGAATGGTGCGACGACGGGAGCTGTTGACGGGGCTGATCTGGTCTTGACCATAGACAGGAACATACAGTATGAGATCTGCAATGTACTGCAGCAGGGCATCGAGAAGTATGCGGCTGATGACGGTACGGTCATCATCATGGAGTCGAAGACCGGCAGGATCTTGGGGCTGTGTAATTATCCGAGTTATGACCCGAATCAGTATCAAGATGTGACAAGTGTCGATGACTTCAATGATAATGCGGTCTATGAGGCATATGAACCTGGATCAGTGTTCAAGCCTATCTCAATGGCGATAGCGATCGATCAGGGTAAGGTCACGCCCACCACGGTATTTGAAGACAAGGGAGAGATTACGATTGATAATTATAAGATCCATGATTTCGATAAGGTGGCTCATGGTACCAAGACTATGACCGAGGTTCTGCAGGATTCACTGAATCTTGGTGTTATTTTTGCCACGAAGAATGTGGCCAGTAATGTGTACTATGACTATGTGAAAAAATTCGGTTTTGGAGAAAAGACCGGCATTGAGCTGAGCCAAGAGGTCACGGGAAGTTTAGGCAAGTTAAATACCTATAAAGATATCTATAAAGCCACAACTTCATTCGGACAAGGGCTGACGGTGACACCCTTGCAGATGATAGCAGCCATCAATGTACTTGCTAATGATGGCGTCTTGGTAAAACCGTATATCGTTGATGAAGTCCGCTATCCGAATGGCGAGAAGACGACCACGCAACCTCAGGCGATACGCCAGGTTATACGCAAGGATACGGCTCAGACGCTTGCAGCGATGATGGTGCGCGTTGCGGACGAGGGGTATGATCATAAAGCAGCAGTAGCTGGTTATTACTTAGCCGGAAAGACCGGCACAGCTCAGATAGCTGAAAATGGTGTCTATGGTAAAAAAACAAACCATACCTTCGTTGGCTTTGGTCCTGCGACTGACTCGAAGTTCACGGTCCTTATTAAGATGCATAATGTGAAAAATGTTGGCTTTGCTTCTGATAGCACCACGACGCTGTTCCATGAGATAGCGCAATATCTGCTTCAGTACTATAAAATCCCGCCTACGCGCTGACAGATCGTTGACCAATGCTCTGCTCTATAGTAGAGTAGTACCCGGTTCGGCGATCAGTATGGCCCTATCGTCTAACGGTTAGGACACTGCGTTCTCAACGCAGGAATCGGGGTTC
>CAYRBH010000009.1:21037-46044 GCA_964422585.1 uncultured Gammaproteobacteria bacterium | reverse complement strand
TTGCCCCCGCCGTGGCCAACGCACGGGCCTACGAGGAGGAGCGTACGCGCGCCGCGCTGGACTTCGCGAAGCGGCTGCTGGCCAAAGGCATTACCTTGACGGTGACTCCTGAAGCTAAGACCGAGCTCGCCAAAACTGGCTTTGACCCGGTCTTCGGCGCGCGACCCTTGCGTCGTGTGGTGCAGGAGCAAGTTGATAATGCATTGGCGAACTATCTGCTCACCGGCGAGATCGGGAGACGTGATGAAGTGATATTCGACGTTGGAGGTCAGATTAGGGTTGCGAAAGCGCAGAAGCTGTGACAACTCCAAATCACAAAAAACGTATCATGCTGCTGCTTGCGGTCTTGGCTATAGCTCTGGCCATACAGCAGCGTATCTCATTTTCCACGCATGTGCCGCTGAATGTGGATGAGAAGATGTTGATCATTGAGATGCAGCGGATGCATGGCTTGCCAGTCCATTTTATCGGGTATGGCTGGGGAGAGAATGTGCTGCTAGCTTATGCGGCGCGTCCGTTCGTGGCATTAGGTTTTGATCCCTTGAATGTGATCCGCGCCATTGTGTCTCTTGCGAGCATTGCCACGCTACTAATGACCGCGTATCTGGCGCGGCATTGGTTCGGAGATACAGTCGCGCTGGTCAGCCTATTCAACGGAGCTCTCTGGCCTTGGAGTGTGGCATCAGGCGGTGTCGGGTTCAATGTCTTTCTGGCCTTACCTCTATTCATAGGCGCTATCATACTCTTTGCGCAGTACCTTCGTTCAGGCCGCAGGCTGCTCCCATACATCGCAGGAGCATGTATTGGTATCGCGTCTTATGGCTATGCGATCGTTTTAGTATGGGCACTATTCTTTTTCATAGGCAGCTTGTTTGTCAGCCTGCGGCATAAGAGAATCAAGGGCTGGTCGCAGATGTTCGGTGTTGCTGGGCTGATCGCATTGCCTATGATCCTGTTCTATGCGAAGAATTCATTCGGCCTACCGCTGCCAGATACCTTTTGGCTGCTGCAATTCCCAACATTGACCGCTTCCCGATTCGCTAATATCGTCGTTGCAGGTTCGCTATTCCAGAAGATTGGCGCATGTACCTGGAACTATATATCGCATTTCAACTTTTTCTTGCTTGCGATCGCGCTCTTCTCGCATCGTTATGGCTCCTACTTTGCATATGCTTGGGATCCTTTCTTGATATACATCGCTCTCTGGCAGCTGCTCGCTACAAGGAAAATGCCACTGACTTTGGCATGGTGGCTTTGTTTGTATCCCATTGGTTCAAGCCTTACCAGGGTTGACGGCATCTTTGCTCTGACGCGGGATGTGATAGGGATGCCGGCGCTCATTATAGTATCTTCCTTCGGTCTAGTATTCGTCGTGAGTATAACATGTAGTTATCTGAGGAGGTATTTACCGGAGCGAGTATTAACATTTTGATGTATAAAGGAAGCGGCGTGCCACGTTTGCGCGGCACGCCGTTGTCAGTTCTCTCGTATTTTGTTCCGTCGTTTCTCGACTAGGCGATCTCGTAAGTCTCTTGCTAAGCTCATCGGCGTTTCATCCGACTTGAGGCGTAAGGCCGTCAAAACCAGCATGGCGAATTGCATAGAGGCTGCGCTGACTATTTCCTCAGGGAAACCCTGTGATTTGAGTTGAGCCTCCAACCAGTCACCTGCTCTGATCCCGCGTGTGCCGAGCTCGCCGGTAATTCCGGCCTCACGAAGTGCTTCTTTGCTCATGGTCACCTCACATCCCGCTCGTGCGGGAAAGAACGTTATATACATGGATAATTTAGAACGGATGCTATTCTGTGTCAATCTATTGCAAAGCGGAGCCTTTTTCGTTATACTAGGCCCATTCTATGGTCAATTCTATCGATACTATCGTATCCCTTGCCAAGCGCAGGGGTTTCATCTATCCGTCATCAGAGATCTATGGCGGTTTTGCTAATTCCTGGGACTATGGTCCTCTGGGCGTAGAGCTCAAGAATAATATCAAGCGAGCCTGGTGGAAGCGCTTTGTGCAGGGCCGTGATGATATGGTTGGTCTTGACGCTTCTATTCTTATGAATCCGAAAGTATGGCAAGCGTCGGGACATCTGGATAATTTTTCTGATCCATTGGTGGATTGTAAGAGTTGCAAGCGCAGATTCCGCGCTGATCATTTACTTGAGGCGAAGGGCATCAAGCCAGAGCTTGGTACCATGAAAAGGCCGCCACAGGAATTGCAGGAATGTCCTGAGTGCGGTTGCGAATTGACCGAGGTCCGCACCTTTAACCTGATGTTCAAGACCTATGTCGGTCCGCTCGAGGATTCAAGCTCGATAGCATACTTGCGGCCTGAGACCGCTCAGGCCATGTTCGTTGACTTCAAGCAGGTACTTGATTCGACCCGCGTCGGCTTTCCCTTCGGTATCGCGCAGATCGGCAAAGCATTCCGTAATGAGATAACGCCGGGCAATTTCATTTTCCGGACACGCGAGTTCGAACAAATGGAGATCGAGTATTTCATCCACGAGAAAGACTGGAAGAAGTCATTTGATATGTGGCTTGATGCCATGAAAGAATGGGTGAAAGAATTAGGACTGCAGGATGAGGTTGTGTATCATGAGATAGCGAAAGAGGATCTGGCTCACTATTCGAAGCGCACGATCGATATCGAATTCAAGTACCCATTCGGTTTGAGCGAGCTGTATGGTTTGGCATATCGTACTGACTTTGATCTGAAGCGTCACGCGGAGGTGAGCGGCCAGGATCTGATGTATCAAGACCCGGTGACCAATGAGAAATTCATCCCGCATGTGATCGAGCCTTCGCTGGGGGTCGATCGTTCCGTGCTCGCAGTTCTCTGTTCTGCATATACTGAAGAATCGGCTCCAACAGCAGAGGAGGGTGAAACAGATATGCGCGTAGTCATGAAATTCCCGAAGCACTTGGCGCCGTATCAGGTTGCTGTTCTACCGTTGTCGAAGAAAGAACAGCTTTCGAAGGTGGCGAAAGAACTCACCAAAGAGCTTCGTACACATTTCAGCGTGGTCTATGATGAGACACAGAGCATCGGTCGCAGGTATCGCAGGCAGGACGAGATCGGTACGCCGTATTGCGTGACTCTGGATTTCGAGTCGCTGGAAGATAAGAAAGTGACGGTTCGAGATCGCGATACTATGCAGCAGGAGCGCATAGCGCAAGATCAATTAAGTAAGTATTTACAGGATCACTACAATGCATAAGAAGATCGTACGTTCCGATGGCAGCGTGATAGTGCTTGTCCCGCGCCAAGAATCCCAGTCAGTGACATGGGAGATCATGTTCAAAGTAGGTTCGCGCCAGGAGCAGCGATCCATCAATGGCGTTTCGCATTTCATTGAGCATTTGATGTTCAAAGGCACGAAGAAGCGTCCGAATACCAAGACCATATCGCGCGAACTTGACTCGGTCGGCGCTGAATATAATGCTTTTACCGGCAAAGACCATACGGGCTACTATATTCAGACCGACAAAGACCATCTGCAGCTCGGTATCGATATGCTTTCAGACATGCTGCACAATTCTCTGTTCGAAAAGAAAGAAATGGAGCGCGAGCGCAGCGTCATCGTCGAAGAGTTGAATATGTATCGTGATAATCCGATGATGAGGATCGATGAGATATTCGAAGAAACTATTTTCAAGGGTTCGCCGCTCGGATGGGATATCGGAGGACCACGGGAAGTGATTAAGTCAGTTCCTTATGAGAAGCTCATTCATTTCCGTGATCGTTTCTACTATTCGAGTAATATGGTCATTGGACTGTCGGGTAACTTCAAGGAGGATAAGGCCTTGAAGTTGATACATCGTTATTTCCCGGTTCGCACAAAGAGAGCGAAGGCGTCTATAACAAAATTACGATTGAACCAAGAGAAGCCGAGGGTCACGATTGAGGAGAAAAAAACTGACCAGATACAGCTGATGCTCGGTTTCCCTGGTTTTTCACATACACATAAGGACGCTGACGCCTTGATGCTTCTGTCGGTGATCATGGGAGGATCGATGAGCTCGAGACTCTTTATCAATATTCGTGAGAGGAAAGGGTTGGCCTATAGGGTCGGCGCAACGAGTGAAGCGTTCGAAGATCTCGGGTACTTCGCAGTATTCGCAGGCCTTGATAAATCACGGATCGATGAAGCCTTGACCGCGATCAGAGATGAATTGCTCTTGGTCGCGAAGAAGGGTGTGACTGGCGAAGAATTCAAGCGCGCTAAAGATAATGTGCGTGGCCGACTTATACTGAAATTCGAAAAGCCAAGCTCCTACCTGTCATACCTCATGAGCCAAGAGTTGCTGACCAATAAGATCTATGGTCTTGATGAGCGCCTTGAGAGGATCGAGAAGGTGACCCGTGCTGACGTGAATCGTGTGGCAAGGAGCGTCATCAAGTGGAAAAAAGCGAACCTTGCTTTGATTGGGCCTTACAAGGACAAGAAGCGATTCGCGAAGAGCATCACCAGGTAGTTTGCTCAGAGAGCGCTACCTAGTATACAATAGTACTATGGCATCACCAGAAAAAGTAACTTTTTCTATTTCAACAGAGAGTCTACTGCGGATCCTGCTGGTCGCTATCGGCGCGTGGTTCCTCTGGGTCATTCACAGTATCATCGCGCTGATCTTCGTATGTCTCATACTTTCATCAGCATTGACCCCAACGGTAGAGTATCTGCAGCGGTATAGGATCCCACGCATTCTGAGTGTCATCTTGATCTATGTAGTATTTCTTACCCTGATCACGACCGTGATAGCTGGCATCGCTGGTCCGATAGCCACCGAAGTGAAGAATCTCGCGCAGCAACTGCCTCGATACTACGATGAAGTGAACGCAAGTATTGAGAATCTTCAGAACTCTTCATCGATACCATTCCTCACTCCGTCTCGGCTGCAGAATCTCAGCGGCGGATTGGATAGCATGATCACGAACCTGACGAGCCTTGCTTCAGGTAATGCGTTTACCGTGGTCTCGGCGGTATTCGGTGGGGTCATCTCAGTGGTATTGGCCCTGGTCATTACGTTTTATTTTATCATTCAGCATGGCGCGGTTCGCTATTTCATCATGTGGGTAGTACCCCGCGGCCGAGAAGAAGAAACCATTGCTATCATTGAGAAGATACAGACGAAGCTCGGCTTATGGCTTCGCGGGCAACTCCTGCTGTCACTGATCATCTTTCTCTTAGATTATGTCGGTTTGAAGATCTTAGGCGTGCAGTATGCGCTGGTCTTGGCATTGCTTGCTGGCGTGCTGGAAGTAGTTCCGTATCTTGGGCCGATTTTAAGCGCTATTCCAGCAGTATTTCTGACCTTGGCGACAAGCGGCTGGTTCCTCGCAGTTCTGGTACTTGCTCTCTATACGCTCGTGCAGCAATTGGAAAATCATATTATTTTGCCAAAAGTAATGGCGAAAAGTGTTGGTTTGAATCCGCTCGTGGTTATCGTCGCGGTGCTCATTGGCGCGAAGCTTTCCGGCGTTGTCGGCGCGCTCATGGCTGTGCCGGTAGCTACGGCGATAGCGGTATATCTGGAAGAGAAGGGCTACAAGAAAGAGTTGATCGTTTAATACGACTGCGCGATGTCTACATTGTATATTGTTGCGACGCCTATCGGCAACTTAGAAGACATCACGCACCGAGCGGTGCGTGTTTTGTCAGAGGTTGATCTGATCTTGGCAGAGGATACACGTGTTACGCGGAAGCTGCTTGAACATTATGACATTACGACGAAGACGAGCGCGTGGCATCAGCATAGTGATGCAAAAAGTTTTACTCAGGTTAAAGCTGTCTTTGATCAAGGCAAGTCAATCGCCTATGTGAGCGATGCCGGAACACCGGGCATTTCTGATCCGGGCGGCAAATTGATTGAGTTAACTCGTGAGCAGTGTCCTGAAGTGAAGATAGTCCCTATTCCCGGAGCATCGGCGCTTGGAGCTGCCATATCCATTGCAGGAATACCCATGGACGATTTTGTTTTCATGGGCTTCCTGCCGCATAAGAAAGGCCGGCAGACAGCGCTACGCCGCATCGCCGCGACTGAATCACCGGTTATTTTGTTTGAATCCGTGCATCGTATTCATAAATTACTGACCGAGCTTGCTGAAACAAAGAAGAACGTTATAGTATGTAGAGAGTTAACCAAGAAATTTGAAAGTATCTATCGAGGATCGCCACAGGAAGTTGCGGAGCAGCTGAAGCCAGCTGAAACAAAGGGAGAATTCGTTGTCATTGTACACAACTATGGAAGATAAAAAATACATCACCACGCCGATCTACTATGTGAATGATCAGCCGCATATCGGCCATGCCTACACCACGGCTGTTGCTGATGTTCTCGCGCGTCATTATCGAGTGAAGCTTGGTCGCGAGTCAGTTTTTTTCTTGACTGGCACTGATGAACATGGCACGAAGATCGCTCAGAAGGCAGAGGAGCAGGGCACAGAACCGCAAGCCTTCGCGGACGCGATCTCAGCGCAGTTTAAGAAAGCATGGGAAGAGCTTGGTATTGAGTATAATCACTTTATTCGTACGACTGACCCTGACCATCAGCGTCGAGTGCAGGCTATACTAGTACAATTGAAAAATACAAAAACCCCGAAAGGTAAGGATGCGATTTATGAGAGCGTCTATAAGGGTTTATACTGCGTTGGCTGTGAGAAATTCCTTACCTCGAAAGATCTTATTGACGGTAAATGTTCTATCCATAAGACCGTGCCGCAGGAACTAGAAGAAAAAAATTGGTTCTTCAGGCTTTCTGAGTATATACCTTTGGTAAAAGAAAAAATCGAGAATGGCGAACTCACGATACATCCGGTTGAGCGCAAGAATGAGACGCTTGGTCTCTTCGAACAGGGGATAGATGATTTTTCTATTTCACGTTCGACCGTGACCTGGGGCATACCAATCCCATGGGATGCTTCGCAGAAAGCCTATGTGTGGGTCGATGCCTTATCGAACTATATTACTGCCCTGGGTTATCCTGAAGACTTGATTACAACTGACGCCTGGTGGCGTGATGCTGAGGTGCTGCAGCTTATGGCCGTTGATATTTTGAAATTCCATGCTGTCTATTGGCCAGCACTATTGATCGCACTGGGTCTTCCAGTTCCGCGGCATCTCTATGTACATGGATTCTTCACTATCGATGGACAGAAGATGTCCAAGTCTTTGGGGAACGTTATTCTGCCAGGTGATCTGGTGGCAAGATATGGCGCAGATGCGACACGCTATCTTATCCTGTCGCAATTCTCATTTGGCTATGAGAGTGATATCAAGGCGCAGGATTTCGATACGAAGTATAACGCTGATCTCGCGAATGGTTTAGGCAATTTAGTTTCGCGCGTGACGAATATGGTCGAGAAGTATGGCGTCAATGTCGACTCTCCAGAGTATGCCCATGATACCGAATTCCAATCAGGTGTCGCCTCTGCTATCGAGGGGCTGCACTTCAGAGATGCTTTGCTTGAGATCTGGAATAAAATAGCTTCAGCGAATCAACTGATAGATAGGGAGAAGCCGTGGACCATCGCCGAGTCTGACCCAGCGAAGCTGCGCAAGCTGTTGCAGGGTTTAGTGTATGATATCTTTGATGTGGCGCTGGCACTGGCGCCATTCATGCCCACAACCGCAAAGAGCATAGAGCAGATACTGACTGCCCGCCCGATAGTGAAAGCAGAGCCATTATTTGGTAGAATAGAAGTATGAGTATCTGGGATAGTATTCTTCTCATCATCCTTGCCTACTTCATCTATAAAGGCATTCGTTCGGGTTTCGTCAGACTTATCGGCGGTTTTGCGGGTATTCTCGTTGGCGCCTGGGCTGCTGGCCAATTCTACGATCTAGTCGCTCAGTGGCTGATCGAGTATTTCAATATGCAACTGATGACGGCTATTGTGGTCGCTTTCATCATCATTTACGCAGTAGTTAATATTATTATTAATGTCTTCGTTGGTATTATCACCAAGGTATTTCGGTATATCCCGCTTGCGACATTCACGAATCGCCTGATTGGCGGCATACTGGGTTTTCTCGAAGGTATGCTGCTCTTAGGACTCATCATTTGGGTCATCAACTTGTTCCCGTTCCAGAATCAATTCGCCTCATCGTTGAAGGACTCCCGCGTCGCGCAGTACTTCGAGTATTCGACCAAATTGGTACAGCCAATCCTGCCCAAAGGCTTGACCAATATCGATCTGAATGTTCTGAACCAGCTGAAAGACTATGGCAATGCACAGGGTGATTATATTCGTCAGAATATGCCCAATATTTTCCACGGCCTTGAGAAGCTGAAGCAGGATCAGATCAATACTATGCATGAAGTTGATTCTGCTGTAAAAGCGACAACCACGCCCTAATGTTATTCGACTCGCACACCCATATTAATTTTCAGGCATTCAATGAAGACCGCGATGCGGTCCTTTCTCGCTGTGCGGGAGTCCCGATGCTCATTATGAATGTAGGCGCCGCGATCGATACGAGTACCAAGGCGGTCGAGATCGCGCTCGCGAATGATTTCAGTTATGCGACCATTGGTTTACATCCCATCCATGTCTATGATGAGGAGTTTAACCCGAAACAGTATCAGCAGCTGATTGAACAGAGCGCAGGACGAGTGAAGGCGATCGGTGAATGTGGAATAGATTATTGGCATATCAAACGACCGGATATCCCTCTAGGAGAACTTAAAGCAAAGCAGAAAGAAGTATTCGAAGCACATATCAGTCTGGCGCAGAAGAATGACCTCGCTCTTATGATACATGGCCGCAATGGAGCAGAAGATATGACTGCCTATAAAGATATTTATGAAATTGTAGAAAGCAGGGGAGTGAAGCGTGCGACCGTGCATTGCTATGGTGGTGATCTGGAAGAAGCTCTGATGTTTACCTCAAAAGGTTTCTATATTGGCATTACCGGGATTATTACTTTTGACAAGACCGGCAGACTGGATGAGATAGTACAGGCAGTGAAACTTGAAAATCTACTGATCGAAACAGATGCGCCGTATCTGACCCCAGTACCGTATCGTGGTAAGCGCAATGAACCACCGTATGTGCTGGAGGTTGCAAGACATATAGCGAAAGTTAAAGGTCTTACTACCGAAGAGGTGGTCGAAGCGACCTGTGAGAACGCGAAGATATTGTTCAATATTGCCTGAAACTCGGAGCTTCGTTATACTTGTATTCTATGCAGCTCATACTGATTATCGTAAGTATCGTCGTCGGCGTTGTGAGTATTGCCGGTATTGTTTTGATTATTACCCGGATGAAGACATTGCGAGAGGTTAGTTCTGATGATAAGTCGTCGCTGCTTTTACAACAACAGATACAAGAGTTAACGAGGACTCTGGATCAGAAGCTTACTGATACTTCGAAAGCAATGCAGGATCATACGATGGCGTCTGCGAAGATGGTGCAGGACCAATTCATAGAAAGTTCCAAAGTCGCCCGCGATACGGTTGCTCAGCTCACGCAATTACAAGAAACGAATAAACAGGTTTTGAATTTTTCTGATCAGCTGAAGAATTTACAGGATATTCTGAAAAATCCGAAGCAGCGTGGAGTCTTGGGTGAGTACTATCTTGAGGAAACATTGCGGAATGTTCTGCCGCCGAATAGCTATGAAATGCAGTATAAACTCGGCCGTGATGAGAAGACGAATCAAGATCTGATCGTCGATGCTGTGGTGAAAGTGAAAGGGAAGTTGATCCCTGTCGATTCCAAGTTTTCGTTGGAGAATTATGAGCGCATACTGACTGAACGAGATGAGAGTAAGAAAGAGTTGCTTGAGCGTAATTTCAAGCAGGACCTGAAGAACCGCATCGACGAAACATCGAAGTATGTCCGTCCTGATTTCAATACCATGGATTTTGCTTTCATGTTTATTCCCTCAGAAGCGATTTACTATGATCTCCTCGTGAATAAAGTCGGCGCTGTCGCTGTGAATACCCGCGATTTGATCGAATATGCTTTCCGAGATAAGAAAGTAATTATCGTGTCACCGACTTCATTCTTGGCATATCTGCAGACTGTATTGCAGGGACTTCGGGCGATGCAGATAGAGGAGAGCGCGAAGGAGATTAAAGGAAATGTCGAGAAACTCGAGAAACATCTTGGTGTGTATAATCAGTATATGCAGAAACTTGGCAATCAGTTAGGAACTGTTGTAAATACCTATAATACTGCTTCCAATGAGTATAAAAAGATTGATAAAGATGTATTGAAGATCACGCAGACTGATAGAGATCTGCTTGAGAGCGGAGTGGTTGAGAAGCCGAAGGAGTAATATGTCTAAACCCATCGCAGTCTTCGATATCGACGGAACAATATTCCGGAGCAGCTTATTGATTGAGCTCAATGCGAAGCTTGTTGCCAAAGGTATTTTCCCTGAACGCGCGAAAGTACGTGTTGCGAAAGTTCGGGAAGCCTGGCTCGATCGTAAGGGTTCCTATGCTGAGTATATTCGCTTGATTATTGATCTGTATGAGAAAGATATAACGGGCGTCGCGGTCGCGGCCATACAGCGGATAAGCCGGGAGCTCATTGCCGAGCAGCGGCAACGGGTTTATGTGTATACTCGAGAGCTCATCAAAAAGCTGCGAAAGACGCATATCCTGATCGTGATCTCATTATCGCCGCTCGAAGTAGTGCGAGAATTCCAGAAAGCTTATCATTTCGATTATATCTCGGGTACTGAGTATCTGAGAAAAGGCCCGGTATTCCTGGGAGGCATTTCTCCAGCAACCGAGTTCGATAAGAAGAAAGTGCTACAAAGGATGCTCGCTGAACATAGACTGTCGCTCACTGGCTCTATTGGTATCGGAGATACTGAATCGGATAGCGCCTTCTTGAAAATGATGGATCGGCCCATCGCTTTCAATCCAAATAATTTATTGTATCGTGAGGCGAAAAAACGGCATTGGGATATTGTCGTTGAGAGGAAGGACGTAATATATGAGCTCTAGGAAAGGTTTCGGCCTTATCGGGATACTTATTACTATCCTCATTATCGCGCTGCTCAGCGGCATTATGATGAAGTTCTATTTTGGGAATACAACGCCAGCTCAGTCGGTGCAGCAGGGTATCGATGCTATCAATGCCGCACAGGGAGCGCGGAATTCGGTAGATCAGTACAATCAAAAGATGCTCGATCAATTGAAAGAGTCGCGGTAGCTTGGCGGTGTAGCAAAAAGGAGACCCGGTTGGATCTCCTTCGACTGCTGCTATGCGACCCTGGCACTCAAGAGGCGTTGAAGCCCCGCCTCCCACCCAGGCAGGTGCTCATCTTGATGTTCTTTTCAGGGACATCAGGTCCCGAGGCTTTCACCTCGATCTCGATGCTCTTATTGTCGCTGAACTCGCCAGACTTCAGGAAGAGCTGGAGCGCGATGTCATCGAGCAGGCTCACGCGCTCAGTCGCTGTCGGAGTCCTCTCACTGTCTTCGTAGCGGATTATGACGATCAGCTTGTTGCCCCCGCTGAAGGGCCTCTGAGGGCCTTGGAACTGGATGTTGATCAGCTCGGCTGAGGGAGCTGCCCACTCATGCTGGGATAGAGTGGTCTTGATGATGTTATCTACCGCGAGCTTCTCTCGATCAGTGAGCACCCCGATCACCGTGAACCTGACTTGATGCATCAGCAGCTTCTCCTTCCTGCGTATGCAGACGGTTGAAAGGACTCTGGACACGATAGGTGACACTAACTAAGATGTGGGATTCTGTCAATCCCATTCTGATGACTAGCATATACTATAACTACCGCCACACCAGAATCTGGTGTGGCGGTAGTCCCACCATGTAGTACCCGGTTTATGAATTACTGTAGTGTGATACGCGCTACATTATACGCCCCACCGCAGCTAACATTGATAGTGTTTGGTAGTGTTTTACTGGTGAGCTTTATTTCTATCCAATTCTTCGCTTTTACAGTGAAATCTTTGCCACTCAGGCTGATGACCCGGTCAAGCGCGGATTCATTATCAAACATAACAGCTGTATTATTGACGAAAGTCGCTTGGGCTGGGAATACTTGGCATGAGTCATTGATCTGGAATCGGCGCCCTTCATATTGCTTGATTTTATCAGTATATGAAACCTTTGGCGCCGCTGGCTTGACTGCAGGCTTATTCATAGCGGTGTTCGGTGTCGTAGTTGGTGTAGAGCTGGCTTGCTCGCCGTTGGTGTCAGTAGTGGTATTGGTGTTGGTGATTGAGGAGTTGTTCTTTGCTAGTGCTACGATAATGAGTATCAGGATCACGACTCCCACGGCGATCCCTATCATCTGCTCTTTGCTTAATTTCTGCATAGAAAACTAGTTAGTAATTAATGTAACTATAGTATTATCTGTTTTTTGTACTCTGACAAGTGAGGCTAAGAGTAGGCCTGTGGATAAGTAAGGCATAGGGGGTCTAGTACTAGCATGCTCCCTACCATGGTAGGCCTTATTTGGCCAGTATTTATAGGCTCTTGACGTATTCTATAGGTTTGATATCCTACATATGTAAGACGTCTCGCACGTCAAGCACATTCGCCCCAAAAGGCAAAACATCGCCCACAAGGCACCCCACGAACCGCTGTAACAAGCTCCCCCCACCACCCACACAAAGAAAGGAACTACATTACGCGGTTCTTGACATTATAGCGAATTTTTCAAAACGACCACAACGCCCTTGAGGCGTCTTTTTATTAAAGAAATAAAAAATGTTGACCTTTTAGCTAAATACACGTATACTACCCGCGAAAATTAATCAATTTTTTGTTTGGTTTTCACTGTTTTTTCGATACATGTGCGCGTACAAGGACGCCTGTATGTCTGAACCAGACGATCAGAAAAAGGATGGTGCGTGGTGGGAGCCGGCAGTAGCCGTCTTCGGAGAAGTAACTGGTTGGATCGTTGTGCCGATCATCATCGCATTGTATCTGGGTAAGCACTTGGATGAACAGCAGGGCACCGGCAATCTCTATGTTCTAAGTTTGACTGGAATCGCCTTTGTTATCTCATGTGTAGGGATAGGCATGATAGGCGCTAGGTATATCAAACAAGTAGAAGCATCGAATAAGAATAAGAAAGACAGCAATGGCTCAACTCACAGCAACTGAACAGACCCCTCAGGTAACGCATGAAGTCACGCTGTTCGCCGAGCCCATTTTTCATATTGGCAGTTTTACGGTCACGAATTCATTGTTGAATTCCTGGCTCGCGGTGCTCATACTCATAGTTCTCGCAACCGTCATCAGTAAGAAGATCCGGCGCGTGCCGAAAGGAATCCAGAATATAGCCGAAATGGTCCTTGAAGGAGCCCTGAACTTAACCGATGGCGTTACGAATGATCGTAAGAAATCATTGAAGATATTTCCCATTGTCTTTTCTATATTCCTTTTCGTGCTGATCAATAATTGGCTCGGCCTTATCCCTGGCGTCGGTTCGATCGGCTTCATCCAAATGCATGCTGGTGAGGCCTCGTTCGTGCCATTGTTCCGTGGCGCGACTGCCGACCTAAATACCACACTAGCTTTGGCGCTGTTTGCGGTTATCGCCTCGAATATATTTGGTATCATTTCGGTGGGCTTGTGGAAATATTTTAATAAGTTTATTAATCTGAAGACATTGGCTGCGATCCCAGGCAAGCTGAAGAAAGAGCCGACGGCCATCCTGGTCAATCCGATTACATTTTTCGTCGGCCTCATTGAAGTAGTAGGCGAAATAGCCAAGGTTGCATCGCTCTCGTTCCGGTTATTCGGGAATATTTTTGCCGGGGAGGTACTGCTGACATCACTCGCTGCGATACTAGCATATGGATTGCCGATCCCGTTCATGTTCCTTGAAGTCATCGTCGGCATCGTCCAGGCATTGATCTTCGCAATGCTGACGCTGGTGTATTTCACGGTTGCCTCAGAAGATCATGGATCAGACGAGCATCATGTTGAGCAGCATGCGGAGGTTGCTGCGCATTAGTGGTTATCTCGTGATCCGGATCCGTAGTCGAGCGGATCAGGGTCAGGTGTAACTAGTAATGAGCCGCCCGTAGGGCGAGCCTCGCCAATAGGCGGGACTACCCAGGGGCAGGCAATGCGCGACGTTAAATAAGAACACACCGTCGTAACTGCCGTAGCTCACGAAAGGAATACGAACATGGATCTCACTATGTTGGCAAAAGCGCTCGCTATCGGTATCGGTTCTATCGGACCGGGACTCGCTATCGGCAAGATCGGCGCAAAAGCCATGGAATCGATCGGCCGCAACCCAGAAGCTGCCGGCAAGATTTTGGTACCGATGCTTTTAGTCTCAGCATTCGCTGAAGCTATCGCGATCTACGCATTGGTCATTGCATTCGGTATCAAGTAGCGCACAGTGTTATCCTGAGTCCCGCGAAAGCGGGCGAAGGATCTCCGTTTAATGATCTGACTGCCCCTGATGGTTGCATATATCTTGAGGGGCAGAACTGAAACATTAAAAGTATAGTATGCAAGAACTCGTCACTACATTTCATATTGATTGGCATCTGATAGTAGCGCAGCTCGTGAATTTCGCCATTGTCTTCTTGGTACTCTGGAAATTCGCTTTGAAACCGCTGACGAAGACGATGCAGGAGCGCACCGCAACGATCGAACAAAGCCTGAAAGAAGCAGAGGAGATCAAGGCTGAGCGTGCCAGCAGTGCAGAAGCAACGAAGCGCCAGATCGCTGAGACGCAGCGCAAGGCCCTCGAGATCATTGAGAAGGCGAAAAAACAAGCAGAGGAGAAGCGGCAGGAAATGCTGAATAAGGCGAAGCAGGAAGTGGAAGGCGTAGTGATGGCCGCGAAGAATCAAATCCAGGCTGAGAAAGAGAGCGCTTTGCGTGATGCACATCGAGAAGTAGCTTCACTCGTCGTTTCGGGTGTTGCAAAGGTATTAGGCAAGAACATGGATGAGAAGACGGATAGGAAGATACTTAAAGAACGCCTACATCGAACATAAATGAGCCAGACATTCATCACTACCTTCGCGAATGCATTGTATCGAGCGAGCCTTGGTAAATCCAAGACTGAGATCGATGCGGTCGCGAAACGAGGCGTGGAAGTGCTCGCGGCAAAGCGAATGCTTCGAAATAGGTCAGCGGTATTCGCAGCTCTCGAAGCGGTGCGCCTTGCGGATGAGAAGAAGATGAAGGCCGTGGTCACCAGCAAGTACCCGCTGCCTCCTTCAGATTTGAGAGCAATCGCTGAGCATATGAAACAGATTATGAAGAAGGATATCGAATTGGAGGCTTTCGTCGATCCGAACCTGCTCGGGGGATTCAAGGTTCGCTGCGGAGATACGGTATTCGACGCGACGCTGGATCAATCACTGAGGCAATTAGCCCAACATTTAACTACTAAGGAGTAAGGTATGTCATACGATCAGCTGGTAAAGAGTCTGCAGAAACAACTTGAAGGATTCACCCCTTCGACAAAAGAAGAAAAGGTCGGTGAGATCATCGAGATCGGCGATGGCATTGCGCGTGTTTCCGGCTTGTCGCAGGTCGTATCAATGGAAATGGTAGCTTGCGAAGCAAGCGATGGTACTAGTGTCTATGGACTTGCCTTGAATCTGGAGGAAGACGCTGTCGGTATCATTTTCTTGGGTGATTTTGGTAAGCTTGCACAGGGAGATCTTGTGAAGAGCACCGGTCGCGTGCTGGAAGTGCCCGTCGGCGAAGCCCTGATTGGCCGTGTCGTGAACGCGCTCGGCATGCCGGTCGACGGTAAACCTGCTCCCAAGACTACTGCTTTCTACCCGGTGGAGAAGATCGCCCCAGGTGTCATCGCGCGTCAATCGGTGAAGCAGCCTTTGCAGACCGGTATCAAAGCTATCGACGCGCTTATTCCTATCGGCCGCGGTCAGCGTGAGCTTATCATCGGCGATCGACAGACCGGTAAGACGGCTGTCGCGATCGACACGATCATCAACCAGAAAGGGTTGAATGTGCTTTGCATCTATGTCGCGATCGGTCAGAAAGAATCGAAAATAGCTAAGATCATAGCTCGCCTCGAGGAAGCTGGCGCCATGGCATATACGACGATTGTGCTTACCGGCGCATCCGATCCCGCGGCATTATCATTCATAGCTCCTTATTCTGGCTGTGCTCTTGGTGAATACTTTATGGACAAGGGCAAAGACGTACTGATCATTTATGATGATCTATCGAAGCATGCCGTTGCCTATCGCCAAGTCTCGCTTTTACTTCGTCGCCCGCCGGGCCGCGAAGCATATCCCGGAGACATTTTCTACCTGCATTCTCGTTTGCTGGAGCGTGCCGCGAAACTGTCCAAGGAGAATGGCGGAGGATCACTGACAGCCCTTCCTATCATCGAAACACAGGCAGGAGATGTCTCGGCCTATATCCCGACGAATGTCATTTCGATTACCGATGGACAGATATTCCTTGAATCTGATCTCTTCTATAAGGGTATACGCCCGGCATTGAATGTTGGTATCTCGGTCTCACGGGTAGGTTCTTCTGCGCAGATCAAGGCCATGAAAAAAGTAGCAGGAACCCTGAAGCTTGACATGGCGCAGTACCGGGAACTTGAAGCCTTCGCGCAATTCGGCTCAGACTTGGATGAAGATACCAAGAAGAAGCTCGAACGTGGCAAGCGGGTCGTGGAAATTTTGAAGCAAGGGCAGTATCGACCACAACCGGTCGAGAAGCAAATCGCAATACTGTATGCAGTATCGCGCGGCATGCTGGATACTGTCGATCCAGAGAAGCTGGCCGCAGTGGAAGAGCGCTTATTCGAGCATCTGGACGCTCAGTATCAGAAGCTCCAGAAGGATATCGTGAGCGCCGGTGAGCTTACTCCAGAAATAGAAACAGAGCTGAAAAAAGCGATAACTGAAATCGTCGAGACATTCGCATAGAACGACTATGGCACAAGGTTCACGAGACATACAACGCAGGCTCAAGTCGGTCCGCAATATCAAGAAGATCACGCGGGCGATGGAGCTGGTCGCGGCCAGTAAGATGCGTAAGAGCGTGAATCGCGTACTTGCGAGCCGCGCCTATGCTGACGCTGCCTGGCATATGGTGATGGATCTGATACCGAAGGTCGATCCGTCACAGCATCCGTTGCTCGCCGAACGGCCGGTACACAAAGCGGCTATCGTCGTTATCGGAAGCAACAGAGGTTTGTGTGGAGCTTTCAATATGAATACTGTTTCGAAAGCGCTCGACCTTATGAAAACAGAGGGCTGGAGCGCAGCGCAGACCGATTTTATCACCTTTGGTAAGAAAGGCGCTCAGATACTCGGTTCCTTGAAAAAGAATGTCGTCGCTGACTATGCTAAGGATGACGTCACTGAGATGGTTTCCGAAGTACTGCCAGTCTCAGCAGAGATTATTAAGGGTTTTCTTACTAAAAAGTATGACGTGGTCTGCCTTGCCTATACTGATTTCAAATCAAGCCTTCGCCAGGAACCTCGTATCAGGCATCTTTTGCCGCTCATCAAGCCAAGTCATTTCCTTGGGCAGATCGGCGCGAACCAGGATCCGATGCCTGCAGCTGCTCATTTCTCAGAGTTCATGTTCGAGCCATCACGCGATATGGTCTTGGAGGCGCTACTGCCACGTTTGATAGAGGTGCAGGTATACCAGGCGGTCTTGGAATCAGAAGCATCGGAGCATTCAGCGCGTATGATGGCAATGCACAATGCTACTGATGCGGCGACGGATATGATTGATGGTTTGTCTTTGGCTTTCAACCAGGCTCGGCAGGCCGGCATCACCGCTGAACTTGCCGAAATTACGGCAGCAAGCGTCGGGACGCGCTGACTTTTTAAACATTTTATTTATTGAAACCATTATGAATGAAGGAAGAATACAACAGATTATAGGAGCCGTGGTCGATGTGCATTTCGAAAAAAAATTGCCTGAGCTGAAAGCAGCTCTGACGGTTTCGCGCAACAATGGCAATCTCGTGCTCGAGGTTGCGAAGCATATGGGCGGCAATGTGGTCCGCACGATCGCCATGGGTTCAACCGATGGCATTGCTCGCGGATTGAAAGTGATGGATACCGGAGCGCCTATCTCAGTTCCGGTTGGGAAGGGGACCTTGGGGCGGATGTTCGATCTGCTTGGCAATCCGATAGACGGCAAGGGAGCCGCAGCAACGAAAGAGACTTTACCGATACATCGTGCAGCCCCGAAGCTTGTCGAGCAAACGACCAAGACTGAAGTCTTCGAGACCGGCATCAAAGTTATTGACCTGATCTGTCCATTCACCAAAGGCGGTAAGGTCGGATTGTTCGGAGGAGCGGGCGTTGGCAAGACGGTCGTCATTCAAGAGCTCATCCGTAATATAGCAGCAGAGCATGGTGGCTTCTCAGTGTTCGCCGGTGTTGGAGAACGTACTCGTGAGGGAAATGACCTCTACCATGAAATGAAAGACTCAGGCGTTCTTGACAAGACGACCTTAGTTTTCGGACAAATGAATGAACCGCCGGGAGCACGTGCTCGCGTCGCCCTCTCAGCCCTGACCATGGCCGAATATTTCCGCGATAAAGAAGGTAAGGACGTGTTGCTATTCATCGATAATATCTTCCGCTTTACTCAGGCTGGTTCGGAGGTATCTGCGTTACTTGGTCGTATGCCTTCAGCCGTGGGTTATCAACCGACCCTCGCGACCGAAATGGGCGAGCTACAGGAACGGATCACTTCTACGAAGAAAGGCTCTATCACTTCAGTACAGGCCGTGTATGTGCCAGCTGATGACTTGACCGATCCGGCGCCGGCAACGACCTTTTCACATCTTGATTCCACCGTCGTGCTCTCACGCGGACTCGCTGAGCTCGGCCTGTATCCCGCTGTTGACCCGCTTGATTCGAGCTCGGTCATTCTCGATCCTGAGGTCGTTGGTCAGGAGCATTATCAAGTCGCTCGTGCCGTACAGAAAGTATTGCAACGCTACAAGGACCTGCAGGATATTATCGCTATTTTGGGTATGGATGAACTCTCGGATGAAGATAAGCTGACCGTTGCGCGGGCTCGCAAGATACAGCGTTTCTTGTCCCAGCCATTCTTCGTTGGCGAGGTCTTCACCGGTACCGCTGGCCAGTATGTGCCGCTCGCTGAAACCATTCGTGGGTTCAAGGAGATCCTTGACGGCAAGCATGATGATAAGCCCGAAGCAGCCTTCTACATGAAGGGTGGCATTGATCAGGTGAAATAAGATATCTCATGGCAACATTTAATTTCAAGATAGTCACACCGGAGCGCGTCGTCTATGCAGCAAGTGTCGCTCAGGTGACCATGCCTACCGCGCAAGGTGAGATTACCGTGTTGCCGCATCATATTCCGCTGGTGAGCAATCTTATACCAGGTGAACTCATTGTCGTTGATAGCGAAGGTAAGCAGCAGTCGCTCGCGGTATCGGGCGGCTTCGTCCAAGTGTATTCTCAGAAATTGGTAGTCCTTGCTGATACCGCTGAGATGGCGCATGAGCTGGATGAGTCTCGGGCAGAGGAGGCGCATAGGCGCGCGAAAGAGCTCATGGTAGCGCCGACCGGAGTGCCAGACAGGAACTATGATGCGCTGCAAGCCCTGATCGATAAAGAAGTCGCGCGCTTGAAAGTAGCCCGCAAGTATAAGCAGCGAAGGCTGCTGTAAGTTTTGGATTAATTGTAGAAGCATTGCTTATGACTGAATCACGTTATACGTATCATATCCCCGACGGGCAGATGCAGAAACATCATTGTTCCACTGTCGTTGTTGGGTGTATTGATTTTCGTTTTCGCGAAGCGAACGATGCTTTTGTGGAGGAAACTTTCAAGGATAAGGATTTTGATACCATCAATTTCCCGGGTGGCGGCAAGAATTTCGTTGCTGATACACCAGAGCGCGAAAGTTTCGTGAAAGCTATTGAAAAGGTTTGTGTAGGTCTCCATGACGTCAAGCGTATCGTCATTATGAATCACTGGGATTGTGGTGCCTATGGTGGCAGTAAACATTTTCATGACGCAGCGGCGGAAGAAGCGCAGCATGTTCAGGATTTAGAGATTGCAAGAGCGTTTTTGCAAGAGCGTTTTCCTGACCTTGAGATTGTCATAGCCTACAATAAGGCCACTGGTGATTCGCTTGAGTATCATGTGATTCCAAAAGAAGAGCAAATAGTCTCTGCTTAGAGTTTCTCTATAAAGGTTTATTACTTTTTTTAAACTAGTATAAGCCAATTTTTAATCTTTTTTACTATTGACATTTTTAACTTTTTATGCTATTTTTTATTGTTTTGCGAAAATTCCATGCATCATAACTGAGGACTAGTCCTTAGTGGTGCTAGGATTAGCAGAAAATGAACTTTGAAATTGAAAAACGTCAAAGTATTTCTAGCCTTCCATATTGAAGGCTTCGTTATAGCTTCTGGCCATATTCTCTCATTGCAGTTAATCGCGGCACAAGCCGCAAGCAAGCTGGGCGCCCTAACGCCCAAGAAGGAGGCTGGGATCATGCTAGTGTTTCTCGCTCTCGCAGTTGCCGGATTCATCCTGATTCTGGGAGGGTCCCTCTTAGGTCACGATCACGACCACGACGTCGGTCACGATCACGACCACGGTGACCACAGTCACGATGTCGGACACGACAGCGAGCCGACCGTGAGCATTTTCAGCGTGAAGGTCATCGGTACGTTCATCATGGGGTTCGGCGCCAGCGGCGCCATCGCCTATCATTACACGAAGGAATACCTCGTGGCGTCCCTCTGGGGTTTGGTTTTCGGCCTGTTCCTCGGAGCGATCATGTACGGCATCCTCCGGCTGATCTACAGTCAACAGGCGAATTCACTCATCAAGACGGATTCCCTCGTTGGCTTGACTGGCACAGTCACGATCCCCATCGCGATTAATGCGCCGGGGCAGGTCACGGTCTCCGTCGGAGAGCGTAGTGAGTCCTACATCGCGATGACCACCGCGGGCAGATCGCTTCCGAAGGGAACGAAGATCAGGGTCGTACAGGTCTCGGGATCCACGCTTCAAGTCGAGTAACCCGAATCTCATTCAGTCAATTCATTCACTCTTTCCCTACGGGAGGATTTCGCATGAGTTCGATCTTGCACACGATCGGTCAAGTCTGGGTTCCGGCCCTGATTGTCCTGATGGCCGTCTCGATCGTCCTGGTCGTGCGGTTCATCGCCACGCGGTACAAGAAGGTTCCGCCCAACGCGGTCGGCATCTTCTACGGTCGCAAGTACAAGGACGCCAGCGGCAACATCGTCGGCTTCAAGGTCTTGTCTGGCGGCGGCCGCGTGCTGCTGCCTCTCGTCGAGAATTATCAGGAGATGTCGACTGCGGCCTTCCAGCTGACGATCGACGAACGCGAGATCCCGAACGCGGACAACGTCAAGATGTCCGTCGAGGGCATCGCGACCTGCAAGCTATCCACAGCATCAGACGATTTGAATCGTGCCGTGGCGGCGTTCCTCGGTAAGAGGGACTCCGACATCGCCATGTACGTCCAGAACATCCTCAAGGGACATCTCCGTTCGATCATCGGCAAGCTCACGATCGAGGAGTTGTTCCGCAAGCGGGACGAGTTCAACAAGAACGTCGTGGCGGAGTCGTCCACGGAGCTCAAGGAGCTCGGGATCCAGGTCGTGAACCTCGTCGTCACGAACGTGAAGGACGAGCTCGGCTACATCGACGCGCTGGGATTGCGCGCGGTGGCACAGACCAAGGCCGAGGCTCAGATCAAGGTCGCTGAGGCGCAGCGGGACCAAGACATCGCCGTTTCGAACGCGCAGCGAGCCGCAGCACTCACCCAGGCGGAAAACGCCGCCACCGTGGCAGAGGCCGAGAAAGACCGTGACATCAAGAAGGCAGCATTCAAGAAGGAAGCTGACACCAAGAGAGCCGAGGCCGAGCAAGCGTTCGCCATCGCCAACGCCGCGCAAGAGCAAACGCTCCGCGTGAACGAGGCGGCTCGCGACGCAGCAGCGGCCGAAGCTCAGATCAGGGTCCAGCAGAAGGAAGCCGAGCGCAAGGAGCAGGAGCTCATCGCGACGGTGGTGAAGCCGGCCGAGGCAGCCAAGCAGAAGATGGAGATCGAGGCCGAGGCCACCCGCAAGAAGACCGTGATCGATGCCCAAGCCGAGGCCGAGAAGCTTCGCACGACCGCCGAGGCCAGGAAGCTCGCGGCAACCGCCGAGGGCGAGGGACAGGCGAACGCACAGCGAGCAGTGCTCTTGGCCCAGGCCGAAGGCAAGGCCGCCGAGAAGTTGCAGGCGCTCATGGCCGAGGCCAAGGGTACCAAGGAGCTCGCCGAGGCTCTTCGCGAGATGAGCGACGCTTCCAGGATGATCATCATCCTCGACAAGTTGCCCATGCTGCTCGATAAGGGCGGCGATGCGGCTGCCAAGATCGCTTCCGCGATCTTCGGATCAGTCGCCGCTCCGCTCGGACAGATCGACGAGATCCGCATCATCGACATGGGCGGCAACAACGGTGCCGGCGGCCTGGGCAAGATCGCCTCGGTCGTGCCCAATACCGTGGCGCAAGTCTTCGCGGCCTTCAAGGCCCAGGGGATCGACATCACGCAGATCATGGGCAAGTTGGGAATCGATCCCAGCAAGCTCGCTGGTCTCATGGGCGGTGCGACCGCCGGCAGTCCTGCCGAGCCTCCGGCTCAGCAGTAACTTTCGAACCTTGCCGGGCGTGAGCGCGAGCTCACGCCCGGCGTCTCCCTTCAGAAGGAGTCATGCATGCCGAATGTCTATCCGGCTCACACCGAGACTCGTCCCAAGAGGATCGTCGTGCATTGTGGCGACCCCCGATTCCAGGACGCGTTCCGGCAGTTCATCCTCAAGGAGCTGGGCCTCAAGGAGGGAGAGTTCATTCCCGTCGTCGTGACGGGAGGCGGAGCTCACCTGTCCGAGCCCCTGAAGCTTCCGAAGGACTTCCGGTCCTTGATGGATCAGGTCGCCTTCTACGCCGAGCACTTCGGGTCCATCGAGGAAGTCGACATCATCAACCATGAGGACTGTGGTAAGTACGCAGCCCTCGCCACGAAGCTTGGCGCCCTGTTCCACATCGGCCGCGGCACCTCGAGCGTCGCGGATCGGATCCAGGCGGACCTTCCATACGTGGTGCCCCTGATCAAGGACAAGCTGCCACGCAACCTCAAGATCGGCCTGTACTATGCCCACTTCGACTCGCCGGAGCGAAAGGGCATCGTGATCGACAAGATTGCCTTATCAGCCTGACGTTTTTCATCGAAGCAAGGACCTAGAGGGAAGTCCCTTGTGGTCTAAGCTCTTTTCAGGAGCCCATCCAAAGAACTGTACGCACTGCGTACAGCGTTCGGGTGGGCTCCTTCTCTTTTATTAAACAATGAAGAAGCATCCACACAGTATTTTTTAAAAAAACGACCCCGCCTTTCGGTGGGGCCGTCCAGAGGAAACAAATTTTTCTCGCGGCTGCTACGGCTTTTGGCCGCAGCTCATACAGAAGGGTTCGCCTCGCTTTCTGAGCATCTCATGCAAGATTTTGGGGCAGCCAATGAGGCGCGCGCCGCAATGCTTGCAGAAGAGCTTGCCAGCTTTAGCGAGAGGCTGGTGTATTTCCTCGCGGCAGGGGTTGGGTGGGTAGGATCCGTAGAGGTCGAGCGCTTCGCTACAGTCTCCGCAGAATTTGTCTCCTTTCTCCTCTTTGAGATGGTGATCGGTGCATGGCGGGGGATCTGGTTTTTCCATGCGGCGCACGAGCATCGGCATCTCCTCAAGCGGAACTATGTTTCAGAAGGACGTTTTCAGACACTGTATTGTAAGTCTTGAGTATGTAAAAGTCAATAGAACGAGAGGAGGAAGCCGTGTGACAGCTTCCTCGGTGTTAAACCTCCCACGTTGGAGAGATTCTCCTGGCTAGTCGCGCATGGTAGATGTATGCAGCGGGCCGTTACTTTCACTATAGCACGACTTTCTCTAGAGTTCTATACTACCTAGAGACGCCGTTTTTCAAAGAGAGGAGAGTGACATGCCGTTATATGCTATACTGTATCTATGGAAACAAAAGCCTTTTATTTAATGCGGCATGCTGAGTATGAGAATCCTATGAAGATATTCACCGGCCGTCTCGGGGTGCCTCTGACCGCTGAGGGGAAACTCCGCGTCGAACGTGTTGGTAATGAGTTGAAAGAGGTTGGCATACGTAAGATATACTCCAGTGCCGTTGAACGTTGTGATGAGACCAGCGCGATACTTGCCGAGATTCTGGAGGTTGAAGTTTATCATGATAAGCGTCTCCTCGAGCATCTCAGTCCCATACAGGGTATGGCTCTTACCGACTATCTCAAGGATAGAGAGCAGCGCTTCACTGCCGTTGAACTACTCGGCGGCGAGACCATGATGGACGTACAAGTGCGTATGCTGGATTTCTTCTATGAGAAGATGAAGGAAGAGGAAGGAGACATTCTGATCTGCTCGCATGGCGATCCGCTCTATTTTCTGTACCTTGGATTAGCAGGCAGAGATCTGCCTAAGCGTATGATTGAGGTCAACAGGTCGCAGTGGCAGCCGAAAGGTAGCTATCGGAAAGTAGATATCGAAGGCGATAGATTTGTCATTAGTGATATTGTTTCAGTCTGAACATCGTAACGCATAGAAAAGACCGGGCCGGACATACTGTTGTTGTCCAACCCGGCGTATCTTTTTCTGTGTAACAGTCCGTAACTGGCAATGCCTTGCTTCTATGGCCATTTCTGATTACACTGCCTCTATGCCAGTCGATATCTCGAACCTTAATCCAGCTCAAAAAAAGGCCGTTACTCATGGCGATGGTCCGGTTCTTTTGGTAGCCGGAGCAGGTACCGGCAAGACGACCGTGGTGACGAATCGCATTGCCTGGCTTATCGGTGAAGGCAAAGCTGCAACCGATGAAATACTTGCGGTCACGTTCACTGAGAAAGCAGCCGCTGAGATGGAAGAGCGCGTTGATCAGCTATTACCGCTTGGCTATACCGGTTTATGGATCCACACCTTTCACGGTTTTTGCCAAAGGGTTTTG
>CAYRBH010000009.1:11593-21027 GCA_964422585.1 uncultured Gammaproteobacteria bacterium | reverse complement strand
TGGGCAAATTTGTATTGTTTCAATCTGGATTACTAAAAAACCTTGTGTAATCAGACGAAGTTTATTCATGAATAACTCCAACATTTTTCTCGCTGTAAAGATGAAGGCGTATATCCGGAGGACTATCTGAAATATGCTGAACAGCTGAAACTCGACGGAGATCAGACCGGTGACAAGAATGCGCTGGGAGAAGAAGCGTCGCGTATCAATGAGCTCGCCGATGCTTATCATGCCTATCAGCAATTGCTTTTAGAGAATACGGCATTGGATTTCGGTGACCTGATCAATTATGCTTTGAAATTATTTCAGACACGAGTAGCAATTCTTGAGAAGTATCGTCAGCAATTCAAGTATATTCTTGTTGATGAGTTCCAGGATACGAACTATGCCCAATATGAACTGGTGAAGCTGCTTGCGGCGCCGAAGAATAATATCATGGTCGTCGGCGATGATGATCAGTCTATTTATAAATTCCGAGGCGCTTCATTTTCGAATATTGTTACCTTCAAGAAAGATTTCAAAAAAGCAACTGATATATTCCTGACCGATAATTATCGTTCAGGTCAGCAGATACTTGATAGGGCCTATCAATTCATACAGCTGAATAACCCTGATAGGCTTGAGGTGAAACTCAGCAAAGGCACACAGAAGTTACAGAAAAAATTGCTCTCGCATACGAAGTATCCTGGTGAGACCACGGTGCTGCATTTCCAAAACGCTGATGATGAGGTGCGTGGAGTGATCGAGAAGATCAATCAATTGCGAGAACGAGGTAGGGATTTTACGTGGAATGATGTCGCCATCCTTGTTCGCGCGAATGATCAGGCGCAGCGTTTCGTGCGTTATTTCAGATCAATGAGGCTGCCGCATCAATTCCTCGCGGCCAAAGGCTTGTATAGTCAGGAAATCATTTTGAATGTATTGTCCTATCTGAAATTGCTGGATAATTATCATGAATCAGAAAGTCTCTATCGCATATTGTCATTGCCGCTCTGGGGCTTAGCGCATGAAGATCTGGTGCATTTGAATTTTCTTGCCTCGAAGAAAAGCTGGAGCCTCTGGCATACGCTCACGCGCTATCAAGGCGAACTAGAACTATCGCAGAACTCGAAAGCGGCGTTTGAGAAATGTATCGCCTTGATTCAAGAACACATGAAGCTTGCGGCGAAGATCGATCCATCGGTGCTCATTTATCGTTTCCTGGAAGATAGTGGTTATTTACAAGTACTGACCTTGGATGAGAGCGAAGAAACGCGGGAACAATTGCTTTATCTAAATCAATTCTATAAGAAAGTACGCGCGTGGGAAGAGGAGCATCTGGAAGGAGGCGTGAAAGCATTCGTTGATTCCATCAACCTCGAGTTGGAATCAGGAGACGCTGGCAAGCTCGAGCAGGATATCGAAGAAGGCCCGGAACAAATTAAAATCTCAACAATTCATAGCGCGAAGGGATTGGAGTATCGCTATGTCTTCATCGTCGGCGTCATTCATCTGCGCTTCCCGAGTCGTGAGCGCAAGGATCCGATTGAGCTTCCTGAGGCTCTGATTAAAGATGTATTGCCAGAAGGCGATGCGCATCTGCAGGAGGAGCGCAGGCTCATGTATGTTGCCCTTACTCGCGCGAAAGAACAGGTGTTCTTGAGCTATGCTGATGATTATGGTACAGCCACTATTCGCAAGCCATCGCGTTTTCTCGTTGAATTAGGTTTCCCAACGGATGCATCGCCGGTGGCGGTCAATACAGCATTGGTTCTGGATGAAGAACAGCCCAAAACAAAGATTAAGTATAAGCTGCCGAGTAAATTTTCCTACACGCAGCTCAAAGCTTTCGAAACCTGTCCGAAGCAATATTATTATGCGCATGTGATCAAGATACCGGCAGCAGGCAAAGCGGTTTTTTCATTCGGGAAGATCATGCATGGAGTATTGGAAAAGTTTTTCTCCTTGGTTCGTGAACGAACTAGCGCTGAGCAGGGAACTCTGTTTGCCGCACCGGCTGAAAAAAAGAAAGAGCCGGTAAGCCTCAAGGAGTTACTCGACATCTATGAAGAGCTGTGGAGCGAGGATTGGTTCTTCGACGCAGAGAATAAGAAAAAGTATAAGGAGCATGGCACAGAGCTGCTGCGTAAGTTCTATGCGAGCATGCAAGGGATCATCCCGGTGCCTGTTGCTCTAGAGCAGCCATTCGTTCTGAAAGTTGGCGCCGCAAGTATGAAAGGGGTTATTGATCGTATTGATGAAGTTGAGCGTGAGGGAGAGAAGCAATGGAAGCTGGTCGATTATAAGACCGGACGTCCACCGAAGGAAGGCAAGCTTGATTTTGAGAAGAAAGAGCAACTTCTCATCTATCAGATAGCGGCACAGGAGGTCTTTGGTAAGAAGGTTGGGGCTTTAGCGCTCTATTTTTTGGAGTCGCAAGAGCAGTTCGAATTCGTCGCGACCGAGAAAGAGCTGCAGAAAGTCCGAGATTTGGTAACCGAGATGATCGAGCAGATCAAGGTTTCTGATTTCGCGCCAACACCCGGCTTCTGGTGCAGGGATTGTGATTTCAAGTTCATTTGCCCCGCGGCACAGCGTTAGATTTCGAGTATGCGGCAGTCGAATGATATATAGATTAACTCAGCCGTAAGTAGTATACTGATATATATGCATAAGAAGATACGGATCACCTCGCGTTTCGGCTTCACTTTAATCGAGCTGATGGTAGTCATGTTCATCATCGGGCTCTTGTCAGTTATCATGTTTGTGAATTATTTTGATACTTCTGACCGAGCTCGGATAGCGAAGGATTTGAATTTCGAGGCCCAAGTCGATCATGCCTTGGGAGGAAAACTGGTGGGTGAGTGGACCTTTGATAATATCGCTTCAAATCAAACTACTGTTAATGACTCATCAGCCAATAACAATGACTTGAGTGTATGTTCGGATCCGGGCTTCAATTGTGCTACGACCAATGATTGTTATCCGCCGATCGCGCAATGTCTGCAAAATGTAGGCATGTCGCAGTGTTTCAGTACCACGATACATACTGACCCGAATAATCCGAACCCGGTTTACTGGCTTGGCAGGAAGCATACGGCGTTCTTTAGCAGTGAAACAAGCAAGAGCCACACGATTAGCTTATGGGTCGAGTTACAGCCTCCCTATAACTCTGACACTCCGCATCAAATGTTAGTATCACAGTATGATGAGTATCAACTGGAGATCTATATGGAATCCGTTAATGGTAAGAATACGAACGAGATCAAGATGACCCATCACATCGATGTGGCTCCGGGCTTTAAAGACCGTGAATTCTTCGTGAACACCGGCGGCATACCGAATGATAATAGCTGGCATCATATCGTAGCAGTGTGGGATAATGTCAACGGGAAGTATGCGGCATTCTTGGACGGGGTGAAAGAGCTGCAGCTCGCTGATCCGATAAAACCGGAAACAGATACTCCCTCTGCCTCATATGGAAACTTCACCATAGGCAGGAATTCTACTGCCGGCACGAATGGAGCATGTGATAGCAATGGGGGAATATACTCATTCGGAGATACCAATATCATGTATTTCTGGACCGGTCTCATTGATCGGGTGCGGATATATAATGATGCCCTGCCTATCTGAGTGACGGTATTCTGTCGCTCGTCAAATCTATTGATTTCTAGCGAAAAACTTAGTATACTAGGCCAATGAGTCTGTCAGTACGCAGCCACATTATTTTTATGCTGATTGCCACAGTGGTGGCATGGATATGCTGGCTCGCGGTCATCATGTCGGTGAATCCGCATGATGCTGGTTGGTGGGGATTCGGTCTATTTTATCTAACCCTATTCCTATCGCTGTTCGGCTCATTCGCTATTTTGGGCTTCACATTGCGGAGCATCGTCTCATTCCGCCGATCGACATCGCGGTATCGAGTATCGACTTCGCTCAGGCAAGGTTTCCTCTGGGCATTAGCACTGATCATAGGACTGGGGCTGCAGGGACAACGGCTGCTGAGCATGTGGATCTTCATCTTGATACTTGTTATTTTCGCTTTGCTAGAGCTCTCGATCGTTTCCTTGCAACGAGAGCGTGAGTCACAGTAGAACAATGGAACAGACATTACAACAACTGAAGAAGGATTTCCTTGCCAAGCTGAAGAAGCTCACGACATCCGTTGAGCTGGATCAGCTTATGCATGAGTATATCGGCCGCAAAGGTGTACTGACAGACGCTTTGCGCAAGGTACAGGGACTTGCGGCAGAGGAGCGTCCTCGCATGGGCAAGCTCGCGAATGACATAAAGCGGGAGCTTGAGGAGCTTATCACAGCAACCAGAGCGAAATTCACAGGTAGCGATGCCGCGGCTTCGAAGTTGGATTTCGACCCGACCTTGCCAGGCATGAAACCTAGGCTTGGCCATTTGCATCCGACAACGCAGATACAGCATCAGCTTGAAGATATTTGCCGGCAAATGGGTTTCATGGTTCTCGATGGACCTGAGGTGGAATCTGAGTACTATAATTTCACGGCCTTAAATATCCCAGCCGATCATCCAGCACGTGATACGCAGGATACGTTCTGGCTCACGGACGGCGCTGTGCTCCGTACGCATACATCGCCGGTGCAGGTGCGTGCTTTGCAGAAATACGGCGCTCCATTCCGCGGCATCGTACCTGGCAGAGTATTCCGTTATGAAGCGACCGACCCATCGCATGATCATACCTTCTATCAGATGGAGGGTCTCATGGTGGATACGGATATCTCGATCAGTCATTTGATCGGGATGATGACCTTACTTCTCGAGAATATCTTTCAGTCGAAGGTCGAAGTGCGCTTGCGACCTGGTTTTTTTCCATTTGTGGAACCTGGCTTCGAGTTGGATATTAAATGCCTTATCTGCGGCGGCACTGGTTGCTCGGTTTGTAAGCAGAGTGGCTGGGTTGAGCTTATGCCCTGCGGTCTCGTCCATCCGGAAGTATTGAAAGCTGGCAATGTGGATCCAGAGAAGTACTCAGGTTTTGCTTTCGGTCTTGGTTTGACCAGATTGGTCATGATGAAACACGCGATTGATGATATTCGTTTGTTGCAGTCGGGGGATATTCGATTCTTAGAGCAGTTTTAAACTACGATGAGACTTTCTTTAAATTTCATAAAAAACTACGTCAAGTTACCTGATGTCTCGCCGAAGGACATTGCTTTGGCATTGACCATGTCCACGGTCGAGGTGGAGGAGGTCATTGATCAGGCGAAGCGTCTCGATGGTATTGTCGTAGGTAGGGTCATTGATGTGGTGAAGCATCCGCAGGCCGACCGCTTATCCATCTGTCGAGTCGACGTCAAATCAGAGATCCTGCAGATCATTTGTGGCGGCATCAATGTTACGAAAGACATGCATGTTGCGGTGGCTTTGGTCGGCTCCAGCGTTCGCTGGCATGGCGAAGGCGATCCTATCGTTCTCGAGAAGGCGAAAATACGTGGCATTGAGAGTAATGGGATGATAGCTGCTTCCGATGAGATCGGCTTGGCCCGGCTGTTCCCAGCCGGCGAGAAAGAGATCTTGGACCTGTCGCCTTATCAGGTGCGCGTCGGCGATCCCTTGGCGAAAGCATTGGGTTTGAATGATACGATCCTCGAGATAGATAATAAATCAATGACGCATCGCCCTGATTTGTGGGGCGAATATGGGTTGGCCCGCGAAGTCGCGGCTATCTATAATACCCAATTGAAGCCGCTGAAACTGGATCCTATTCCTGCGCCTGCTGGAGCTTTGCCACTCAATATCACGGTAAAAGACAAGGCGCTCTGTCCGCGGTATATGGCACTCGTCATCGACACTGTTTCTGACGTTGCGTCGCCGTGGTGGCTGAAACGCGATCTGGAAGCACTGGGCCTGCAGAGTATCAATGCGATCGTAGACATCACCAATTATGTGACGGTGGTCCTGGGTCAGCCCATGCATGCCTTTGACTATGCCTTGCTCAGTGATCATAGTATCATCGTGGATCGTGCCGGTGTCGGGAGTGCGTTTACTGCTCTGAACGGCAAAGAGTATGAGCTTGCCTCAGACACCTTGATGATTAAGGATTCGAAGAAGAGTCTCGCCGTGGCCGGCGTCATCGGCGGCGCTACAAGCGCCATTTCTCCAACCACAAAAACGATCGTCTTCGAGGTAGCGAACTTCGAAGCAACGGCGATACGCCGTGCCTCTACGGCACTAGGCCTTCGTACTGAGAGCTCGTCACGTTTCGAGAAGAAACTTGACCCGCTGCTAGCGCCGCAGGCCCTGACCTTGGCTGCCAACTTGGTCCTACAGATCATCCCTGGTGCTCGGATCGCGAGCAAGGTCTATGATGAGTATAGCGGCGATCCGGCTGCTCAGGTCGTTAGTCTCGATAAGCATTTTTTGGATGCACGCCTCGGCATAGCGCTGGATCCGAAAGAGGTCACGAATATTCTCAAGCGCCTTTCATTTGTTGTTACGTATAAGAAGAATGTGTTCACCGTCACCGTCCCATCATTCCGCGCGAAGGGCATCACGATCCCTGAGGATATCGTCGAGGAAGTGGCTCGCGTCTATGGCTATACTAATATCGCGCCATCATTGCCGGTCGTTGAAATAGGAAAACCGGCCAAGTCGCAGGCGTCACGCGTCGAGCGCGAGACCCGGACCATGCTCGCCGATGGCCTTGGCTATACTGAGACCTATAGCTACTCATTCGCCGATCCGCTCTGGAGTGACACGTTGGGGTTCAATCGTAATCGTTTGATGGTCAAGAATGCGATTGCTAAGGAATTAGCCTATTTGCGTACCAGCTTGGTGCCAGGGTTGGTCGCTACGGCCATCTCGAATATTCGATGGCGAGATACTTTCAAGTTATTCGAGCTTGGACGTGTGTTCATGAAAAACCCCGGCGAATTCGGGGTCGACGGTACTTCCGGCACCTTTTTGCCGAGCCAGCCGCAAATGCTCTCTGGTATCGGGGTTGCCAAAGAGCAGCATGCCGAGAAACTATACCGTGAGATGAAAGGTGACGTGGCAGAACTCGCTCAGCTCTGCGGCATCGAGCTGACCTGGAAAGAGCTTGGTCAGCATCCGTTCGGTATGGCGATGTTCGAGTTGCGTGCTGCTGCCAAGCCGGTAGGAATTTTCGGCATGCTGAAACCTGAGCTGGCCGGCAGCGACGCGGAAGGTTATCGTATCGTGTTCTGGGACCTGCAATTTGAATTTTTGGTGAAGCATGCGAGTTTCTCGCGGAAGTACCATCCAGTCTCGAAATTCCCCTCGGTCGCCCGTGACATTGCTATCCTTGTCGATGCGTCGGTGTCGTGGGGTATGATTGAGCATTCCTTGCAGAAAGTGTCACCCCTCATCGTCTCTGTAGAATGTTTCGATACGTTTACATCCCCGAAGCTTGGTGAAGGCAAGAAATCAATCGCGTTCCGTCTGACCTTCGCGAGCGAGGAGCGCACCTTGGAATCAGCTGAAGTCGATCAAGTCCTGCACAAGGTCACGAGGATCCTGAAAGAAAAACACGGTGCCGTGTTGCGTTAAGGTATTTAGATTTTTTGTATGGGAGAAGTAGCCGAAGAATTCGTACCGGTAATCGAAGGAGCGGGTCTTATCTTTGGCGCTGAAGCGATTAAGAATACTTTAGTCGGTTTCGGCCCAGAGATAGGAGCTACTGTCACCTTGCCGCCTGAAGCTGCTGGTATTTCACATATCGTGGAAGTAGGCGCACGTGAAGTGATAGGTTTGACACCAGAATTGATCTTTGCTTCGGCGGTAGTCATTGGGCTCAGGAAAATGATAGAGCCATTCGCGGGATCTAGGAAGCGAGGTCGGTCATGAGCGCTAGTATTACCATCGACGAGCGCGATGTGGAACTTCTGGATAAAGTCGAACTCGCGGTTGAGAGCGGCCTGGATGAGACTAAAGCCATTGACCTCTTCGCGTCATTCACGCTCGAGGAGTATGATCGGATAATCACTTTGTTCAATAGCGATCTTGAAAGCGGCCTGGACGATACGACCAGGGATCAGATCATCAAGATATTGAAAGTATTACGGGGGAAGAAAGCAGCGGGGTAATGTTTGGTTGTTCGATTATCGACTAGACTGCACTCGAGTGAGCTGTTCTTCGATTTCTCCAGCGATGGTCTCTAAGATCATGGGCCAGTGGCGTTTTTCCATAGATACCGTATGATGACCATACGTTCCTTACGCAAAGGTCAATAACCCTATTTTCTGGAAAGGAGGCAGCGCCATGAGGCTCATGGACGTCGTCGATCCTTGTAAGACCTGTAAGGTGCCGTACAAGCTGGAGAGCGCTTCTGCTGTCCGTTTCGATGGCCAAGTGCAGCTCCGACTGCATCTGCACTGTTTACAGTGCAACCGACAGGATATGTTCAAGTTCACCACCGAGGGTCTGGAGTCAGTTGCCGAAGAGATCGGCGTCGCGGTCTATGATTCTGAGGATCAGTACAAGGTCGACTTGATCCGAAACTTCGAGGAGGAGGACTGCTCAGGATGGCCAGTCAATTAGGGTTTGTGGATAGACAGAAGCCGATAGCATCACCGCGGCTTCTGTTCCCTTTTCAGTTGCCTTTTTCGTAAGATTGAGAGAAAATACTACCATGAAAGCTCGGTATCTTATCATTGCCTCGCTGCTGTTCTTGGGGTGTAGCACCCCTGTTTTTGCGCAAGAAAAGATAGACCTGTTCAGCTCCAATATTGCTATTCAGCAGGACAGCTCGATAGTCGTTAATGAAACGATCGCCTATGATTTCGGTACGACGCAGCATCATGGGATCTATAGAGATATACCGCTCCACTATCAAACTTCCTATGACAACTATTCCCTGCGCATCAAGGATATCTATGTATTCGACGGTGCCGGTACTGCTCAGCCATTCACCACGATGTCCCAAGACAATGGAATTCGCATACGCATCGGCGATCCGAATGCACTCATAACCGGTTTTCACTTCTATGTCATACAGTATCATATCGAGTGGGCTACTACTTTCCACCCAAACTATGATGAGTTGTACTGGAATGTGACGGGAAACAACTGGCAGGTGCCGATGACTTCTGCTGTTGCTGATGTGACATTGCCAGGAAATGCGGATCTCAACACAGTCACTTCGCGCTGCTATGCAGGCGCTATGGGGGCCACCACAGCATGCGAAACTCACAGTGTTGGCAAGACGCTGCATTTCGGTCAGTCGAACCTTGCGCCCGGCCAGGGTTTAACCTTCGTCGTGCAATTCCCGAAAGGGATCGTCACTGAACCAACCGCTACTCAGAAGGCAATGGCCGTCATTGCTGATAATTGGCCTATTCCGGTGACAATGCTAGTCTTCATATGCATGTTCGTCCTCTGGCGTAAGACAGGGCGCGACCCGCAAGGCAGAGTCACTTTTGTGGCTTAAGTTGATGCCGCGAAACATATGAGACACC
>CAYRBH010000009.1:0-11583 GCA_964422585.1 uncultured Gammaproteobacteria bacterium | reverse complement strand
GGAGAGGCAGGATTGTGGTTGAATATGATGAGCCGGGTCATATGCAGCCGCTGCAGGTTAGCGCTGTTCTCAATGGATATACCGGTACGACCGGCGTATCTGCCGAGATCATCAGCCTTGCTATACAGGGTTACCTGAAGATCAAACAAGACACCGATGACTATATTTTACAGCAGCTGAAGCCGGTCGATGTGTCGCTGCCGGATTATGAGCAAACCTTATTGCATGGTCTCTTCGGTGACAAGGCGCATGCCTCAAGCGATGCTGGTGTATTGAAAGAAGTGAGTCTCTCCGGATTGAAGGACACATTCGTGACAACGCTTTCGAAGATAGAATCACAAGCGATGGACTCCGTCGTGAAGCAGGGTTACTATCCCAAGAATCCAACCTATGTAAGGGCACCTTACTTTGGGCTTGGTTTCGTCATAGGCATAGCCATCATCATTGCCTCTGGAGGTTCACCGGTCGGTATTGGCGGCGCCTTTGTCTCTACAGTTATTGTAATCGTATTTGGCTGGGTCATGCCGCATCGGACTTATCAGGGCGTGCTGAGCAAAGAGTATATCCTTGGCCTGAAAGAGTATTTGCAGGTCGCGGAAGCAGATCGTTTGAAATTCCATGATGCTCCTGAGAAGAAACCAGAGGTCTTTGAGAAGCTGCTGCCCTACGCGATGGTACTTGGCGTCGAGAAAGAGTGGGCAGGGCAGTTCAAAGATATCTATACCCAAGAACCCAACTGGTACCATGGCACCTATCCTGGCGGTTTCAACACAGGTCTCTTCGTCGGACATTTGAACTCCTTGTCTTCGAAAGCAGGCACCGTCTTGAGCTCAGCGCCATCATCAGGCGCTGGTGGCGGGGGCTTTGCTGGGGGTGGATTTGGCGGAGGTGGAGGAGGGAGTTGGTAAAATATTTTCTGATCGTTTTTCCATCATAACTATACAGCACAATGAAAATAGTCTTTATAGCAGGGCCGTATACCGGGGACGGATCGCGTGAGTCTATCGAGCGCAATATCCGTGAAGCTGAAAAATACCAGTTAGCTTTAGCAAATAGGCAGATTGGTTTTTTCTGCCCGCATAATCACACTGAGCATTTCTCAAGTGGCAAGGGTGCGACTGCACCCGAACAGTTCTACTATGATTTAGATCTCAGTTTTTTGATGCGCACCGCAGATGCAGTGTTGGCAATTCCGGGTTGGGAAAAATCAAAAGGCGCTATGAAAGAGTTAGATTGGGCAAAGAAGAATGCTTTGCCGATCTTTTATCCGAAGCATGTTGATGATTTGAAAGAGGTGGAGGAGTGGTATGCAAAGTAGAGAAGCTTGCGCTGCGATTAATTCAAAATGTACAAAATGTAGAGTCGCTGCAGCTGCGGGGTCAAAGTATTGCTGGAGGCATAAGAAATAAACATATGTCCGATATTAAAAAACTTACTGAGCTAGTCGTGAAATTCCGTGATGAGCGGGATTGGAAGCAGTTTCATAACCCAAAAGACCAAGCTATTTCCTTAGCTCTTGAAGCGGCGGAAGTTTTAGAGCATTTTCAGTGGAAGTCTAGAGAAGAAATCGAAGAGTATTTACGCTCTGAGAAAATGGAGGATTTAGCAGATGAGCTGGCTGATGTTTTGTGGTGGGTGCTGTTAATGACTAATGATTTTCAAATCGACCTTGCAAACGCTCTCGAAAGGAAGGTAGAAAAAACAGCAAAAAAATATCCAGTTGAAAAAGCGAAAGGTAGGCATACTAAGTATACTGATCTATGAGATTATATTCTGGTACCTCAAAAGAGTTTATCCTTGATACGATACATAATCAAATAGCTGATAAGTTGAAAGAAGCCTTTTTTAAATATTTTCGTTATAATCCTTCGCCAAATGAGGTGAATTCCTGGCGTAATTCGTTAAGGGCATTATCCCTTTTGTTCCAAAACGCAAATTTATTGGACCATGGGATTATACTTGAATATCAATTGCCACTTACGTCAAAGCGACTTGATTGTTTAATTTGTGGTCAGGATTCAAGTGGTATGGATAATGCAGTGATCATCGAACTTAAACAGTGGGAGGTGTGTAAAGTGGCTCCAGGTGAAAATGAAGTTTTAACTTGGGTCGGAGGCGCTGAGAGAGAAGTTCTACATCCTTCAGCCCAGGTTTATCAGTATAAGAAGTATCTAGAAGACACTCATACAAGTTTTTATAGGTCGAGCAGCCCAGTTAATTTAAATGCCTGTACTTATTTACACAATTATAGTTTTTTAAATGCGGAGGCTCTTTACAATGATAAGTTCAAAAGGATGTTAGCAGAGTGTCCAATTTTCACTGCGGATGATTCTGAAAAAATGACATTGTATCTAACTTCTCAACTCGACAAAGGAGGTGGTACAAGTGTTCTTAACAAGATTGATTCAGGAGAATATCGCCCATGTAAAAAATTAATGGATCATGTTGGAAATATAATTAAGAATAAATCAGAGTATGTGCTTCTTGATGAACAATTAGTTATTTATGACAAAGTTCTTTCATCAGCTAAGTTTGGTACGGATGAAAAACAAAAAAATATTATTGTAGTTAAGGGTGGTCCTGGGACAGGTAAATCTGTTATAGCAATAAACTTATTAGCAGACCTCTTATTAAAGGGTTATAGCACCCATTATGCAACAGGATCCAAAGCATTTACTGAAACTTTGAGAAGTAAAATTGGCACTCGTGGCTCAGCTCAATTTAAATATTTTAATAGTTATGTAAATGCTACCAGTAATCAAATCGATGTTTTAGTTGCTGACGAGGCTCATCGTATCAGAGAGACTAGTAATGGAAGGTTTACAAAAAAAGTTCTTCGATCAACTAAACCACAAATTGAAGAATTAATTAATGTAGCTCAAACTTGTGTATTCTTCATTGACGATAATCAGATTGTGAGGCCAGGTGAAATTGGCTCCACGGAATACATAAAGTTATATGCAGAGAAGTTAGATGCAAAATATTCAGAATATGAACTTGAAGCACAATTTCGGTGTAATGGTTCGGATGCGTTTGTGAACTGGATTAATAATACACTTAATATAAAAAGGACTGCTAATGTAATTTGGGATTTACACGAAGAATTTGAATTTAAAATTTTTGATGACCCAAACTCTCTTTATCAGGCGATTAAAGAAAGGAATACTGAGAAACCAAACTCCGCCCGCTTAACAGCAGGTTTTTGCTGGCCTTGGAGCGCGCCTCGGTCTGATGGCAGCCTCGTAGATGACGTTGTAATTGGTAATTTTAAAATGCCTTGGGAAAAGAAAGATAAATTTTGGGAGTGGGCCACAAACGAATCCGGCATGAATCAAATGGGAACAGTATATACTGCCCAAGGATTTGAATTTGATTATATCGGGGTCATTATTGGTCCTGACTTGGCTTATAATTTTGATAAACAGCAGTGGGAAGGCCACACAGAACATTCCTCTGATTCTATGGTTAGACGATCAAAGGACAAGTTTACAGAAATGGTCAAAAATGTTTACCGAGTACTCTTAAGTCGTGGGATGAAAGGTTGTTATGTTTATTTTATGGACAAGGATACTGAAAAATTTTTCAAGAGTAGGATTGAATGGGAGAAGATGGGATAAATATTCTCTGTAGGAGCTTATGCGTGCTTGTGATCTATTTCAAAAGAATATTGAGCGATGCAAAGCATTACTTGAATTACATCGAGTCGTGATACCTAGGGGTAGACAAGTCGTGCACGGTGAAGCCGCTGATATACTCCGAGCTACAATAGTTTTAGCAGTGGCAGCTCTCGATTTTTATTTTCACAAACGAATTGTGGAAGTTACTATACTTAATAAACAAAGTATTTCGCGAAGAGCTGTTGTGAGGTAATTATTTATATAAGGTAAGTAATGTCTAAATTATTTTTAATCCGTCACGGTAAATCAACCTGGAATGACCTTGGTCAATGGACCGGCCTCACGGATGTTGATCTATCTGAAAAAGGAATAGAGGAGGCCAAGGCAGCAGGTCAGGCGCTGACCGGCGAAGATATTCATGTCGCGCATGTGTCTGAGCTCAAGCGCACGCATCAAACTCTAAACCATATCAAACAGGTCTTGGGTCTCGAAGGATTAGAAACCAAGAAGCATCAGGCGATCAATGAGCGACACTATGGTGTTCATACCGGCAAGAATAAATGGCAAGTCCAGCAAGAAATTGGTGATGAAGCGTTTCATAACTTGCGCAGAGGATGGGATGTGCCAATTCCCGAAGGGGAATCATTGAAAGATGTGCATGCGCGCGTCGTACCTTACTATGAAGAGATAATAAAAACTGATTTGCTCGGTAAGAGAAATGTGCTCGTCGTCGCGCATGGCAATTCCCTTCGAGCATTAATCAAGCATCTGGAAGCGTTACCTGATGATGAGATCGCATTGGTAGAGATCGGCACAGGGGAAGTATGGTGTTATGAATTTGATGACAGTGGAGTGATCGTCAACAAAGAAGTGCGTGCTGCGAATGCAGCGAAAAAGAGCGTATAACGCAGCGCGAAGTATTTGTGCGCTTGCCGCTCAACAAGCCTGGGATTTTTATGGTATATGAAATAAATAGTGCAATGCCTTGTATATATAGATATAGGCTAGTAACGAGTCCTGTGCACAAGGATCTCGTGTAGCTACAATGGTATGTTGCCCTATGCATATCAGATCTAATCAGTAGATAATGCAGTTATGAATATACGAAAATATATATCACTGTTCGTCATCGTAGGCGTCGTGACCAGCCTTGCATTCGTCTCGGCAGTATCGGCGCAAGGTTTCGGTCCGCGCGGTTTCGGGCGCGGCATGATGTATGGTAGAGGCATGGGTGTCATTGGCAGCGTGACGGCGGTCAATGGCAACAGTATTACGATAACCTCGAAAGGTGGTCTCAACACCACAAGCGGGTCGAGCTACACAGTGGATGCCACGAACGCGACTATCATGAAGAATGGCGCGAGCGCGACAGCATCAAATATAGCGGTCGGTGATATGATCATGGCTCAAGGCACGCTCAGCAATACGACCATTACCGCGACGAATATCCGTGACGGTATGATGGGTCCTGGTATGCGAAAGGACATGGGTATAGCAGGGACGGTCGCTTCAGTCAGTGGTAACACCATAACCGTAACCTCGAAAGGCGGTTGGAATAGCACTGCCGGCACGACCTATACGGTCGACGCCACGAACGCGACTGTGAGCAAGGATGGCGTAAGCTCATCGGTATCGAGTATCGCGACTGGTGACATGGTGATGGTGCAGGGTACAGTGAATGGCGCCTCAGTCACCGCTACCGCTATCCACGATGGCAAAGGACCGAAGGAGGGTATGCCATTCGGACAGAACGTAGCTTCGATCATACAGGGTAATGGTCAGCCGGTTGTCGGCGGGACGATCACAGCGATCAATGGTACTGCCTTGACCGTGACCAATACCGGTAATGTGACCTATACCGTCGACGCCACGAACGCCACGGTAACCAAGGATGGCGCAAGCTCATCGGTATCGAGTATCGCGGTCAATGACCGCGTTGTTGTCCAGGGAACAGTCAATGGTACTTCCATCTCAGCTGCATCGATTGTTGATCAAGGTGGAGCGCCGAGCACGCAGACCTCGACCCCAGGTAGCATGCCGCCAGCACATCACGGTTTCATGGGCGGTTTCCTCGGCAGTATTGGTAACTTCTTCGGACACTTATTCAAATTTTTCTAAGAGCAAGCGTCCGCTAGTAGTAAAGAACGCGACCTACCCACAAAGGTCGTGTTCTTTTTTGCAGAAAGTAAGAAGAGCCGTCGCGTTCGCCTCGCGAAGCAGGACGGCGCTTGTTGCATAGAGTGACTCGGGGTACAATACTGCCATGCGAAAAGGCTGGAAAATTATCATACGTGAGATCCTCAAACATCAGAGCGATGTTCGCCTTTTGATTGTACTTGGTATCATTACTGCCATTGCAAATGGCTCGGTCCCGTATGTCGTAGGACGTTTTTTTGATGCCCTCATTCATATCTCCTCGACAAACAGTATTGGACTCCCTGGTTTTCCGGCATGGCTGGTATTGCTGATGGTGTGGTTTTGCATACAAGCTGCGGCTAATATTGCTGATTGGATACAGGAGAAAAAAAGTGGAGATGTCTCAATTCGTATAGAAACAACATACCTCGCCGAAGGTTTCGGACAGCTACTCTTACTTCCCACCACCTTCCATAAGAATAAAAAAGTTGGAGAAGTCGGGGATGCCATGTCGCGCGCAGCTAATTGGCTTGATCAGATCAGTTCCAATGTTGTTTTCAGTCTGGCGCCTCAGTTTTTGAGTGTGATAGTAGGCATGGTATTCGTCATTTGGATACAGCCGATCGTTGCGCTTATGTTGACTATAGGCATAGTGCTCTATGTCCTAGTCCTATGGCGTATAGTGCCGCCATCGGTGCCGCTGCAGCGTAAAGGGTATAAGGCATATGGTGATGCGTATGGCGATGCTTATGGAGCACTCGGCAATATTCAGACGATTAAGCATGCAGTAGCAGAGGAGTATGAGCAGAAGAAATTAAAAGGGATGTTCATGCAGCGGGCAGGCAAGCTTTGGTTTCGTCTGATCCGCGTATGGGCCAAAGTTAATGTATCTCAGCGACTCATTGTAACAGCAGTGCAGCTCTCGATCTTCGTATGGTCAGTTGTTCTGATAGCTCACGGTAGTCTGACGATCGGTCAACTCATTGCGTTGAATGGCTATGCAAGCATGGTATTCGGTCCATTCGTTCGCGTCGGATTCTTATGGCAGACCATACAAAATGGTCTCACTGCGCTTGAGCGAGCTGATGGGTTACTTTCAACGCCGACGGAAGTATATACACCGAAGGATGCGCATGTTTTTGAGCGTGTTAATGGTGCCATTGAGTTTAAAAATGTGAATTTCAGCTACCATATCAATGAAAAACCAGTTCTCAAAAAGATTAGTGCTTCTATAAAACCAGGGGAGCGTATCGCCTTGGTCGGAGAATCTGGCGTTGGGAAAAGTACTTTGATTGAACTTATCTCGGCATACTATTTCCCGAATGAGGGAATGGTGACTATCGATGGGTATGATACCAGGACTGTGGATCTGAGATCGCTGCGATCGCATATTGCTATCGTTCCGCAGGAGATTGTGCTCTTTAACGATACGGTTGCGCATAATATCCGCTACGGATCATTTAAAGCATCGGATGCGGCTATTCGTGAAGCAGCGCGACGTGCGCATGCTGATCAATTTATTGAAAGTTTCCGAAAAAAATATGATCAGATCGTCGGCGAACGCGGTATCAAGCTCTCGACTGGCCAGAAGCAGCGCATCGCGATCGCGCGAGCTATTTTGCGCAATCCTAGCATTTTGATCCTCGATGAGCCGACTAGCGCACTCGATATTCAGACAGAGAAATTCATCACCGAATCCCTGGAGGACCTGATGCAGGGCCGTACTACCATAATTATCGCGCATCGTTTGAGTACTGTTCGTAAAGCCGACCGTATCTTCGTACTTGAAGGAGGGGCTATCGTTGAAACGGGCACCCATGATGAGCTGGTTCAAAAAGAAGAGGGGGTGTATCGGAAACTACATGATTTGCACCTGAGTTTGAGTTAAAAAGGGCCTTGTGGAATATACTTTAGATAATAAAATAGCCCAGCCAAGTCTCGTTCCCCGAAGGGATACAAGCTTGACTGGGCTTTCGAACTGCGCTAACTCGCTCAGCGAGGCTAGCGTTCTGTGGTCAGACTCGGGACCACCGCGCGGTAGATCGCGAGGGCGATCACCGTGGCTAGGCCGATGCCGGCAGGAATGAGCAAAATGCTGTGCGGCATGTGAGTCTGCCAGAGGTAGGAGTCTACGGTCTTGAGGTCGGCGCCGTGCTCCTGGAGTCTCCGGGCGAGATCATAGACGCTCAGGTCCTTCAGGGTTGCCGCGTCAACGTGGTACTTGTCGACCAGCACTGAGGTGTACATCGCGACCTTGTCGGCGATCTTGCCATAGAGGCCAGAGACATAGCCAGCGGCGAGGACCACGAAGGAGGACAGGAGCACCTTGCGATACCCGAAGATGTCTCCGAGCGCGCCCGAGAACAACGGGACGATGTAGAGGAATGCCGGGACGATCGCGAGGATGAATCCCTTCTGCGCGTGGGACAGGCCGAGAGCGCCTTCGCTGACAGGAGCCGTGAGGTAGATCGGCGCGACCAGGAAGAAACCGTACCAGGCCCCGCGCTCGAAGATCTCAGCCATGATCGTCGCCCAGAAGGTCTTACCGAAGTCCATGGTCAAGAAACGCGGTTTCCACATACCGCAGGCCCTCCTCCCTGCTATTGCAGGATTGTTTTTGTAGTATTGAGACGCCCTCCAATCGCCTCCGCTCCCTATGAGCGGTTCGATTGTCGAAGGACGATAAAGATGTGACTCTAACAGGTCTAGGCATACTGTCAATTGATTTTTCGTTTTTTGAGAGTACTAAGGTTAGCGCTTTTTACTTAAAGAAAAACAATAAAAAGCCCTTGTAAAAGACCCATTTTTTTGCTATACTGATACTAGATATTTTTAGCTGCTATTAGCCCCAAAAATGGCTAAAAGTCAAGCTAAGAGCTCTATTATTTTTTTAGGTCTAAAACATGGCGAAAAAGGAAGAAAAAAAGAAGGCTGCACAAGGCTATACTGCCGATCAAATTACGGTACTTGAAGGCTTGGATCCGGTACGCAAGCGGCCTGGAATGTATATCGGGAACACTGCTGCAGCTGGTCTGCATCATATGATCTGGGAGGTCGTTGATAATGCTATCGACGAAGCAATGGGCGGTTTTGCGAAGAATATTGAGATACACCTCTTGGCAGATGGCATGGTCTCGGTTTCAGATGACGGCCGTGGCATTCCGGTAGATATTCACAAAGTGACCAAAGTCTCTGCGCTTGAAACAGTCATGACTAAGCTCCATGCTGGAGGAAAATTCGGCGATGGAGGATATAAAGTGTCTGGAGGGTTGCATGGCGTCGGTGTTTCTGTAGTGAACGCTTTGTCGTCATATATGCGAACTGAAGTGTCGCGTGATGGCAAACTCTGGATGCAGGAATTTAAGCGCGGCAAGCCGCAGGGCAAGGTTAAACCTGTTGCTAAGGCAAAAGGCACGGGTACCAAGCAGACGTTCAAGGTGGATGAAGAGATATTTACGGTACTAGATTTCGACTGGCAGACCATCATCGACCACTTGCGCCAGCAGGCCTACTTGACGAAAGGTATTACGATCAACATTTTCGATGACCGCGATTCAAAAAAACCGCAGCGTTACACTTTCTACTTTGAAGGCGGCATTGCTTCGTACGTGGCATATCTCAACCATAATGCGGAAGTGAAGCAGGAGCGCGTGTTCTATGTCGAGAAAGCTGAAGGGAATATCGGCGTTGAGATTGCCGTCCAGTATTCGACTGAGTATCGGGAGGTCGTCTATACTTTTGCGAATAATATCCATACAACCGAAGGCGGTATGCACTTGGTTGGCTTCAAAGCAGCCTTGACTCGTGTCTTAAACAAGTATGCTCGAGCGAATGGCTTCCTGAAAGAAAAAGATGACAATCTCACCTCGGATGATGTACGTGAGGGCTTGACCGCGGTAGTCTCGATCAAGCATCCTGAGCCACAATTCGAAGGGCAGACCAAAGCAAAGCTCGGTAATGCAGAAGTACGGCCTATCGTCGAAAGCATCTTTAATGACTACTTCGGCGCTTTCCTCGAGGAGAATCCTCGCGACGCGAAAGAGATACTGGCAAAGTGTATGCTGGCTGCTCAAGCCCGCCTGGCCGCGCGTGCCGCCCGCGATACTGTTCTACGCAAAGGCGCTCTCGAGGGAATGACCTTGCCTGGTAAACTGGCCGATTGTAGCACGCGCGACACGAAAAACGCTGAGCTCTATATCGTTGAGGGAGACTCGGCAGGCGGTTCAGCGAAGCAGGGGAGAGATCGTGAATTCCAGGCTATTCTGCCGCTCCGCGGTAAGATCCTGAATGTAGAACGTGCCCGCCTTGATAAAATGCTCGCGAATAATGAATTGAAGGCTTTGGTCATAGCGCTCGGCACGAATATCGGTGAGCAATTCAATATCGAGCAGTTGCGTTATGGTAAAATCGTGATCATGACCGATGCTGATGTGGACGGCGCGCATATTCGAACCCTGCTCCTTACCTTGTTCTATCGTCATTTCCCGCAGCTCATTAGCAATGGAAATATCTTTATCGCACAGCCGCCGTTGTATCGCGTGCAGTTTGGTAAAGAAGTGCATTATATCTTTACGGATGAAGAGCTGCAGGCCTTGAAGAAGAAGTATGGCGTATCTGATGAAGATATACAGAGCGCCGCAGAAGTAGCTGCCGCAGAGAATGCGACCGAAGGCGGACCGGCTGAGGTTCCAGCTGAAGCCACAGTCGAAACAAAGCAGCAGAAAGCAAGCAAGGGTCCGAAACTGAATGTGCAGCGATATAAGGGTCTTGGTGAAATGAATCCTGAGCAGCTTTGGGAAACGACTATGAATCCGCAGAATCGGATGATGAAGAAGGTTGGTGTACTGGACGCAGCGAAAGCCGACGAGGTCTTCGATATTCTTATGGGTTCAGATGTAGCTCCTCGCAAGCGTTTTATTCAGACGCATGCGAAGGCAGTGAAGAATTTAGATGTGTAGCAGTTGGTAAGCGGCCCGCCTTCGGCGGGCCGCTCTCTATTCTTATGCCCTTATGCCCGTCATTATAACGTTCATACTGTTAGTGCCGCTTATCTACTACGTTCTGGTAACAGGAGGGGATCACAGCGCGTCATTCTTGCCATGGAGCGAGCATCTCCGCTCGCTTGTCGCCGGTAACTTATTTGCCGCGGATAGCATAGCGCTCGGTGTAGCAGTAGTGGGACTGATCATCTCAGGAGCATCTGTGCTCTTCGTGCGTGCCAAGACCTTGGTGGTGGGCGGTAAGAAGACACTGGTCTTTTTCACGCTCCTGTTCCTGATCATAAGTATCATGCTTGTCTTCAGAGTGTTCCATTTGGCGCAGCCATACCTTGCCAATTTTGCTCATAAAAATGCTTAGCGTGAGGATTGCTTAGTCCGAGACTTTCTGCTATAGTACTGAGTGTTAATGGCCTTTCGAGGCTGTTTTAAATTACATCTAGTCAAATAGTGGCTAACATTAGATAAAAAAATGAATAAATTATTCACCTATCTCAAAGAATCACGCATAGAGCTTGGTAAAGTGGTCTGGCCTTCCCGCAAAGAAGCCCGTGATCATACGATCTTGGTGATTGTTGTCTCAATAGGCGTTGCGCTGTTCTTGGGGGCTATCGATTATCTGCTCGAGCAGGGCATCATTACGTATATCGTAAAATAAAAATACTCTATGCCGAAGCAATCACAACAGCTTGGTCGTCGATGGTATGTCATACATACCTACTCAGGCTATGAGGAGAATGTCGCCCGTAACCTGAAGCAGCGTATCGAATCAATGGACATGGAAGATAAGATCTTCGATGTGCTAATCCCGACGGAAAACAAGATCAAGATCA
>CAYRBH010000008.1:0-55509 GCA_964422585.1 uncultured Gammaproteobacteria bacterium | reverse complement strand
ATATCGTAACGCCTATCGATAAGGTCAAAGACCCTCAATATACGACCGCCCTGGGACTTGTGTATTTCGCGGAGGAGAATACTCCTGCTGCCAGTTCTGGTTTGAAGCCCTTGGCATGGGCATCAAAATTATTTGGTGGAGCATTTCGTCGCATCAAAGATTTTTCTTCATAGCAACTTCGTTCCCACGACCCTGTACACAAAAAGAGAACACCCCTTTGCCTATGGGGTTGTTTATTTTATGGCAAAAGTAGTGTATACTATTCGTACTATTAATTGACAGTATTGTATGTCTAGAAAGAGCACGTTCGAGGTCAAACCAGCCATTGAAAGTCTAGCTAAGATCAAAGTCATCGGTGTCGGCGGTTCTGGCGGATCAGCCATTAATCGGATGCTTGCAAATAAGATACGCAGTATCGAATTCATTGCAGTCAACACGGATGTACAGGCATTGCAGCAGTCCCTAGCAGATATCAAGTTACAGATAGGTAAAGAAACAACTCGGGGTTTGGGAGCGGGGATGAACCCGGATCTGGGCGCGATGTCTGCTGAGGAAGCCGAAGCAGAGATCAAGAAACATGTCGCTGATGCTGACATGGTTTTTGTTACCTGTGGTCTCGGTGGTGGTACTGGCAGTGGCGCTGCTCCTATCGTCGCTGATCTTGCTCGGGCAGCTGGCGCATTGACCGTCGCGGTCGTCACCAAGCCCTTCAAATTCGAAGGATTGCAGCGTCGGCGTATTGCAGAAGCTGCGCTCGAGAAATTAGCTGATAAGGTAGATACGATCATTACTATTCCGAATGACCGTTTGCTGCAAGTCATCGATAAGAAAACATCTTTACTGCAGGCCTTCTCGGTAGTTGATGAAGTATTGCATCAAGGTGTACGCGGCATATCCGAGCTGATAACTGTTCCGGGCATGGTCAATGTGGATTTTGCTGATGTGAAGTCCATTATGACTGACGCTGGTTCGGCGCTTATGGGTATTGGCGTGTCATCTGGAGAAAATCGTGCCACTGAAGCAGCTCGTGCTGCTGTCGATAGTCCTTTGCTGGAGGTGTCTATTGAAGGAGCTCGCGGTGTACTCTTCGTAGTGACAGCCGGATCCGATCTCACCATGCATGAAGTGAATGAAGCAGCTGAGGTTATTACCGCAAGCTGTGATCCGGATGCGAAAATCATTTTCGGTACAGTGATTGATGAGAAGATGGGCAATGAGCTCAAGGTGACTGTGATAGCGACCGGCTTCAGGAGTTTCCAGGAAAAGGCACCTGAGCAGAACGCTCCGGCTCCAGTTCAGAAGCGCGAGGTGTTCCGTGCGTCCAATTTTAATCCCGCCGCAGCTCCTGAAGAGCCGCATGATAGGAAAGTGTTCATGAAGCCGAAAGAAGAGCCGTTGCAGCGTCAAAAGCCACAAGAACAAGAAGAGGAAGACGAATTAGATATCCCTGCGTTTATTCGCAACAGAATGAAGAAGTGAGGTATGCACTGTCCAGTGTGCTCACACCCTGAGACGAAAGTCATAGACTCGCGCATGACCGCTGACCGGACCGGAATCCGGAGACGGAGACAATGTGAGAAGTGTTCCTTTCGATTCTCGACCATCGAGCAGATTGAGATTTTGGATCTGACCGTAGTCAAGCGTGATGGTAGCAAGCAGCCCTATAATCGTGAGAAGATCATCATGGGTTTGCGGAAAGCCTTAGAGAAGCGTTCGTATACCGAGGAGAATTTTAACAATCTCGTCGCTCGCATTGAGCGTGAGATACATAAAACGCGTAAAGATGAGCTCACAACCAAGCATATTGGTGAGATCATTATGAAAAAGCTCGAGGCTTTCGATCAGGTGGGCTATATCCGCTATGCCTCGGTGTATCGTGACTTCAAAGATGTTTCTACCTTCCAGAAGGAGTTGCAGAACATCATCCAGCGGCGCAAGAAAAGGCGCCAGTAGGACTATACCATGCAGGAAGATCAGTTAAAAAAAATGATAGATGACCTTGGGCAGGAGGTTCTCAGCATACGCCTCACGGTGGATAAGATTCACCGCAAGATGCGCTGGGCCGAGGTGTATAGCATTATTAAATTTTGTATCATCGTTGCCCCGCTCATCTGGGCATACCTGTTCTTCCAGCCGCAGATACAAGAGTTCTACGGCTTGTATGGCAAAATGATAGAGCAGCTAAAGAATTTGCAGACGATGCAGCAGATGCAGTCTGGAGCAGCCGCGAACAATCCAGAGCTTTTGAAGCAGTTACAGCAGAAATACAACCAGCCACAACACTAGGAGTATCGCATGGATGAATTAATACAAGCGATAGAAACATTTACACAGCGCCTGGAAACAATTCAGGCGTCTTTGCATTTGGATATCGCTGAGGTTCGTCTGAAGGAGCTGCATGAGCTGATGGTGCAGTCTGATTTTTGGGAAGATCGTCAGCATGCGCAGGCCCTTTCGCAAGAGGCCGCTGATCTGGAACGCTGGGTATCTTTCTGGAATACCCTGATCATGCAGGCCAGCGACCTTCTCAAACTTGCTTCCGAAGACGCGGAGGATCAGTCAGTGAATCTTCGCGAGGAGATAACTGCGGAGCTCGCGCGGCTGGAGCAGGAGCTTGCTTCGAAAGAGATTGAGACCTGGCTCGATGAGCCTTATGATCGGGCGCCCGCTATCGTCACCATCTACAGCGGGGCCGGAGGGGTCGATGCGCAGGATTGGGCGCAGATGCTCGAGCGTATGTATCTTCGCTTCTGTGCGTTGCAGGATTGGAACGTGACCGTACTGCAGCGTACTGTTGGCCAGGAGGCCGGCATTAAGAATGTCACCTTTAAAGTAGAGGGTCCTTTCGCGTATGGATTTTTACGTGTCGAGTCAGGCGTGCATCGTTTGGTGCGCATATCCCCGTATAATGCCGATCAGGCACGGCACACCTCATTCGCGATGGTCGAGATTTTGCCAGAGCTGGATGAAGCCAAGATAATAACGGTTCCGAAGGATGATGTGCGCGTGGATGTGTTTCGTTCATCAGGTCATGGCGGGCAATCAGTGAATACGACCGATTCGGCAGTGCGGTTGACGCATATTCCTACCGGCATTACGGTCAGCTGCCAGAATGAGCGTTCGCAGATGCAGAACAAGGCGCAAGCCTGGAAGATGCTCATGGGCAAGCTCGAGAAGTACTATACCGCCAAACAGGAGCAGGATCGCCAGTTGTTGCGCGGGGAGTTCACGGAAGCAGCCTGGGGGAATCAAATACGTTCCTATGTCTTGCATCCTTATACCTTGGTGAAAGATCATCGTACCAAATTTGAATCAACGGATCCCGAAGCGGTACTGAATGGCGAATTGATGCCATTTATAGAGGCGATGCTGCGGAAAGTATCCTCTGACAAACGTGCCGCGGTCTAGGACTCTTTGAGTAGGGCTGGTAATAAGGTATACTTATGGCGTACCATAGTATATGTTCGACCACATAATCCCAACTCAACGAGTTCGAAGAAAGGTGGTCAAGATCCATCACCATCTGTCAGTTTTTGCCGTGGTGGTTGGCGTGACCGCAACGGTCATCGCCTTGAATCTGAATCTCCCTCAATTTCAAACGATCTCGATCACACAGGCGAGCGGAACGCCCGCGACAGTCAGGTTGGTCACACAGAGTGAACCGCTCAGCGTTGTTGGGCCGCTTACTCTGTGGCCGCTCGTGACCTTGGAAGCGCGCGTCACTGATCAGGCACTGCAGGTAGATTCATTTGAGTTCAGATTGGATGGCAGTTATGTCGCTGCAGGTATTCAAGGGATAGCTTTATATATTGACGGCACGCAAGTTGGTACGCCGGTTTTGCCTGATGATCAAAGGATGGTCCGTTTTCCGCTTGAAACTGTTGACCTCGCACAAGGAACGCATACCTTTGTCGCGAAGATCACGACAACGAATGCTCTAGGCAATGCTCAGCTGCAGGCCTCATTCGACCCCTATACTGGTTTTGCGACCAATGATGGCCGGGTCGTTCACATGCAGTTGCCATATAGTTCAGCAGCTTTGAATGTTGTGGATCATGGGACACTGGGCATCTTTGCCCGAGGTATGAGTGATGCGAAGCAATTGTATCTCTATGGCCAAGCAGAGGATTTCCGCATTCAGAGCATGACATTTGAAGCTAGTCAGAAAGTGCCCTTAGGGACGCGCATAGATATGTTCCAAGGAAAACAGTTCCTGGCGACGGCGCAGTTCATCGGTACGAAAGCCGAGATGAGTCTTGCCGATCTTTCGGTGCTTGCCTTACGTGATAAGAACACGCTACTCTCGGTGATCGTGACTCCCGCGCTCTCGAATCTCACCATGATTACGCTAACCAACGTGACGGCTCTCGGTATAACTTCTCAGACATCTCAAACAAGTTCGCCAGCGCTACAGCTCTTGCCATAGTATCCCGCTTTTGCTAGTGTCCAGGTATTCAGGGCACATGAAAAGCGACTATGCGAGTGTTCTCGCAGCCCATAGCATTGGTGATGCGGCAAGCTAGTAGTAGTATTGTCCTTGGCATCGGCTTAGGAAGTTTGTTCTTAGACGCGCTGCTGCAGAAGCAGTTGTCTCTGATTGGTTTAGGAATCTTCGGGGCCGCCTTGAGTATCACTGCGATGTTGATGAAGAGGAAGCCCCTGATGCTCATAGGCTTGCTCATGCTCGGATGCTGGTATGTGCCGTTTCGAGCAGCATTGCTAAGCATTCCTTTTTCGAATATATACCAGTCAGCGGGAGTCATACACTTCGTAGAGCCATTACTGGGCAAACAGCGGCTTATTGTAAGGCTGGAGGAACCGCATGCTTTGTCCGGCAAGGATATCTTTGTCTATACGGAACGATTCCCGGAGCATGCTGTTGGCGAACAAGTGGAACTGCACTGTGCCCTTGAACAGCCAGAACCTATACAGGATTTTGCTTTTGAGAGATACGCTGAACGGCGCGGTATTGTGGCGGTATGTCGGTATCCCAAGCTGGTCGTCGTCGGCTATGCGGCAAGTGTAGCCTCGGCGCTTGATAGACTGAGAGCATACTATGCAGATATTTTCACGAGGTCTATGCCCGCTGCGGAAGATAGTTTGCTGCAGGCCATGGTATTGAACAAAACAGGGGAGTTCCCCGCTAACTTACTTGCCTCTTTCGCGGCAAGCGGCTTGAGTCACAGCATTTCGATCTCAGGTTTGCATATGTCACTCCTGATCGTGGCGGTCGAACTGATCTTAGGCGCCCTTGGTCTCAGCAGACGAATGCGACTGCTGGTCCTCATACTCGGCTTATCGGCATATTTGGTGCTGCTTGGTTTTCCATCGCCCGCAGTCCGTTCATGCATCATGGGGGTGCTGATGATCTGGGGTACTTATGCAGGACGGCAAGCGCAGGGCACGCATATTTTAGTGCTTACAGCGACAGTGATGCTGCTACAGAATCCATTGCTTCTAGGATTTGATGTGGGCTTTCAACTATCGTGCCTGGCATTGCTTGGTATGGGTCTGACCAATGCTCATTGGAATGAGCTCTTGTCTTTTTTGCCGGAGCGTTTCGCGATTCGAGAAGTGTTCGCGGCGACCTGCTCTGCGCAGTTCTATACATGGCCGCTGACGCTGTATTACTTTGGGACCTTTTCTTTCATAGCCCCGATCGCGAATGCGGTCATTTTGCCGCTCTTACCGCTGCTGCTCTCGCTTGCGTTCGTAGTGCCATTGCTGTCATTCGTTCCTTTCATCTATCCAGTCGGCCTGGTTTTTCTTTTTAGTGTAACGAAGCTCATGAATAGTCTGGTCGTCTTTTTTGGATCCATTCCCTATGCATCGCTACAGCAGGTGCATATCACTTCAGCACAAGCACTAGCAGCCTTGAGCTTACTGGCTGCAACAACCTGTATATGGCATCTACTAGCATTACAGCAACACAATGAGTAACAGAGTACGGAGCGTCTATCTCATAACCCTTTTCATATCTCTGGCAGCTCTGTTCACAGTGCTAGTGTTTGCATCCTATTATCCCCCCAAGCCAGAGCTGGAGGTCTACTTTCTGGATATTGGCCAAGGAGATTCAATACTCATAGAAACTCCTGAGCATGTGACGATGCTCGTCGACGCTGGCTCCGATGGCCGCGTGGTGCAGCAGTTAGGTGCAGTATTGCCGTGGTGGCAGCGGAAGATTGACTATATCCTGTGGACGCACCCTGATCATGATCATTATGGAGGATTTCAAAGTGTCTTGCAGAAATACAGTATCGGCGAAGCCTTATGGAATGGCGACCAGGATCCATCCGCCGCGTTCCAGGGATTGCTACGCGATGTGCGCGACAGACATATTCCCTTACTGAAGATAGCGCAGGGAGATGTCTTCCAGTGGCCTTCAGGTGTCAGCTTGCATATTGTCTGGCCGCCGACTTCATACCTATCAAAAGATAAAAACAATCGTTCCCTCACAGGTCTTCTGAGTTTCGGCAGCGAAGATTTCCTGTTGACCGGTGATCTGCCACAGGCAGAGGAGACACTCATGATGAGTCAGTATCCGAATCTCACTGCCGAAGTATTGAAAGTAGGACATCATGGGAGTAAAAATTCTTCAGGCTCGGCATTTCTCGCTCAACTCAGGCCTCAGTACTGCATAATATCAGTAGGCAAAGGCAATCGTTATGGACACCCAGCGCCTGAGACTTTGCAGCGCCTGCAGGAAGCGCGGTGCGAGATACACACCACTGAGGATGAAGGCAGGATGAGCATAGCGACCGATGGCAGAGCCTTGTACTTCGGCCATGATGGATTTGTCTTGTGGAAATGGCTGGAATACGGTATACTAGGTATGTTTTGAGCCCTTAGGCTCCTAAAGAAACAACAAAACTATGGCAGATAAAAAGAAAATTCTAGTCATCGAGGATGAGGAGATGTTGTCCACGATGTATAAGGTGAAGTTCGAGAATGATGGCTATGATGTGACAGTCGCCAATAATGGTGCCGACGGTCTTGAAGCAGCGCCGAAAGTCATGCCGAATCTCATTCTCCTCGACATTATCATGCCTAAGATAGATGGGTTCGCGGTGTTGAAGAAATTGAAAGAGGATCCCAAGACCAAGGATATACCGGTCATCCTTTTGACGAACTTAGGGCAGGAAGAGGATATCTCTCGTGGTAAAGAACTTGGCTCAGCTGGCTATTTGATCAAAGCGAATAATACGCCAGCAGAGGTCGTGGACAAAGCAAAAGCATTTATTAAGTAAGAAAGGGAATGCCTATGGCGAATGCAGGATCGGAACTCATGCAGCAGTCGGTCGTCTTGGTCAAACCGGATGGTGTGCAGCGAGGGCTTATCGGTGAGATCGTAACCCGCTTCGAAAAGGCGGGCTTTAAGATAGTAGCGATGAAGATGGTGTGGGTTGATAAGGAATTAGTCTCGAAGCATTACCCAGAATCGCGCACTGAGCTCATGGAAGCTATTGGTAAGAAGACGCTTGAGAGCTATGCGAAGTATGGTAAGGATGCGAAGGAGGAATTAGGCACTATGGATCCTGCTGAGATCGGGAAGATGGTTAATAAGTGGAATATCGCATTTTTAAGTTCTGGTCCGGTAGTAGCGATGCTCATTGAAGGCGCCGGAGCTATCGAAAGCATCCGCATGATGGTCGGCCATACCATTCCGGCGGCATCTGCACCGGGGACCATTCGCGGCGATTATTCTATTGACAACCCCGCGCTCGCGAACGCGCGCAAACGACCATTACGTAACCTGATCCACGCCTCTGGCAATGAAGAAGAGGCTAGGTATGAGAAGGAGCTTTGGTTTCATAAGGCTGAAATACACTCCTATACACGTGCCGATGAGGATGTAATGTTTGGGTAAGTTGATCGTCACGAGACATCTTGACATTTTGATTGACTATTTAAAGAGAGGAGCTACACTGAAAGTAGCCCTCTTCTTTGAAATATACATGTGCTCTACATTTGCCTAGGGATCTTTATATTGTCCGGCCGCGTGCGGTTTGGTCTGCGAGAACCCACCTGACTTCTCGGGGCAAATGTATATTCCTAGAAAGGGGCATTGTAATCACAAGACTTGGTCCTACGGCCTTACTGGTATGGATGACTACGGCCGAGGACTCGGTCTTCGTGTGTAGAAAATAATTCAACCAGAAATGGTTGTTTTTTTGCTTTAAAAAAAGTTTGACACCAATTGTTTTAATTGCTTATATAGACTTGTTTGCACATTCCCCAGGAGGTGCCTCGTGTCGAAATTTGGTTCAGAGATCGTCGGTCGTACCTTCAAGAAGGGTAGTGTCGTTTTCATGGTCATGGGGGTGGATTCATACCCTGCAAAGCAGGTGAGTTCACGATTCAGCTCCATCCTTTCGTTCCCGGCAGGTAAGCTGGTGGCAGTCTCACATCGCGGGATATTGATCCCGAACATCACTGTTCGTGGTGGAGTTGCGAGGCTGACGAAGGTCGCAACTAGAGGTGTGAGCCTCTCAACCCCTAAGGCGATCAGTGGGGCACTCGGGATCTCTAAATCCAATCACCCTTACACCCTTCGTCGGATCGACTGAACAGGGCCTCGGACCAAAAATCCGAGGCCTTCAGCTTATTAACAATATTCCTGCTATAATATACCCATGAAAGAAGGCAATTTTGACCAGCCAAATCTATGTGAACATGGGAACCTGAAAGAGACCTGTAATATTTGTGCTGCCGAAAAAGTAAATATTGAAAATGTAGCAGAAGCCAATAATACAATACAATCGAATGAAATTAATGCAGTCAGTGAGGAATCTAAGATTGAAGCTGCTAATCAAGTTAATTCAGATGATGAATTGGAAGGAGGTGGGGTTGAATATGCTCCCGAAGGATGGATGAATGCAGCACAGCTCGCAGAATCTGTTGGCGTTGCACCCCGCACTATTAGAGCGATGGTAATGCAGTATCGAGATCATGAAGAATGGTTTAAGTTTTTACGTCACGAAAAAAGAGGTCACACGCTTCAATACTTTGCTCCAGAATTGATAAAAAAAATTCAGGAAACAATCGAGAATAGACAAGCGACGCCAGATGGCTGGATGACTAACCTTGGAGTAGCAGAGAGCACTGGTCGGTCATTTACAGTACCACAGAAGATTGCGGATCGTTACCGGGAATCAAACCCTGAATGGTTTAGAAAATATTTTGGCCCAACGAATATCTACGCAGAATATTATGCTCCTGAACTGATTAAAATAATTGACGAAGAACTTGGTAGCCGAGAGGTGGCTCCGCCTGGCTGGATGAACCTGAAAGAATTATCGAGAAATTTAGGAAGAAGTCGAGACTTTGTCATAAATTTTGATGATGAACAACGTGAAGCCCATCCTGATTGGGTTAAGAAATATTCTACACCACGAGGGATGTATGTCGAACACTACTCTCCCAATTTTATTGCTGCTATCACACAGGTTGCCGAAGCACGAGAGTCTGCTCCTGATGGTTGGTTAACTAGTTTGAGTCTCGCGCGAATCGTAAATAGTAACTATCAAACTGTGCAACGAGTAGCCGATCGTTACCGGGAGTCGAACCCCGAATGGTTTCATATGTATGACAATGTTACAGGCACCAGTGTTGAACACTATGCACCTGAACTTGTTCTAGAAATAAAAAAAATGTATGAAAGCCGTGAGTTGGCGCCAAATGGTTGGAAAACGCGAAGTATGCTGGGTGAAGAATTGGTGGTTTCAGATACTCGAATTAATTCTATTGTAGATAAATATCGAGCAACAAATCCTGAGTGGTTTCAGAGGTATGTTGACTCGATAAATAGACTTGCGGAATACTTATCCCCTGAATTAGTCGCTTTGGTTAATGCGGAAATTGAATCAACTCCGGAGAATCCCCCAGAGGGGTGGATGACGAATAACAAAGTAGCTAATTTACTTTCACAGACTTATATACGCGTTCAAAAAATCGCTACTCAATATAGAGTAGCTCATCCAGAGCGATTTCATATATATAAAGACTCTGGGGGAAGAGCGCAGGAACATTTTTCACCGGAACTCATCGAAAAGATAAGGGAGACTGTCCAAGTCGAAGAGGCGCCTGCAGGTTGGATGACAAATTTCGCTACTGCGCGTCTTCTTTCTGTGCAGCAAAAATTTCCAGAAAAAGTTGTTGACCAGTATCGTGATGAACATCCCGAATGGTTTGGCCAGTACTACGAGCCTAAAATGGGAGGTCTCACTGAGTTTTACTCTCCTGAGCTCATCGATAAAATACGACAGGAAGCAGAAGGACGGGCTGCTGCTCAAGCGCCTGAGCTATGGAAGCCAAACAAAGCTGTTGCGAACGATTTGGATGTCAATCCGACGACTTTGAGAAATCTAGCTGAAAAATTTCGGGTGAGCAATCCTGAGTGGTTTCGTGAGTTTCTTAACAAAGCCGGTGGCAAATCTGACCATTATAGCCCTGAATTAGTCGCCGTACTTAAAGAAGAGTTCGATAAAAGGATTGAACGGCCATTCGGATGGAAAACAGAAAATGAAGTTAGCGATAATCTTAACACCAGTCATTTAGTTGTTCGTAGAATTGCTAACGCCTATCGTAGTGATAATTCTTTGTGGTTTCAATTCTATAAAGATAGATCTGGCAAATTTTCTGAACATTACGCTCCGGAGCTCATTGATAGAATAAAAGCAGAGCTGCAAGATCGTAAACCTGCTCCAGAGAGATGGCTCACTACTAGCGCCACAGCTGAGAATGTAGACGCAAGCTTCAGCGGAGTGAAAACAGTCGCTGAAAGTTTTAGAAACTCACATCCTGAGTGGTTCGTGCACTATTTAACTTCCGGCGGATTGTATACCGAACACTACGCTCCCGAGCTCGTAGAGAATATAGCGCAGATTATTGGTAGTCGAGAACGAGCGCCAATTAATTGGCTGACACATTCGTCTGTTGCCAAATCCGTTGGAGCAGCTCAAGAAACAATTAGAAATATTGCTGAGGAATATCGTGAAGATCATCCAGAGTGGTTTAAAAGGCATGCGAGCATAAATGCCGAGGAGTATGAATATTATCATCCTCAACTCGTTCAGCTTATTAAAGAAAAACTCACTGTTCGTCGTGAGGGTATTCCTGCTAATTGGATGTTACATAGTGACCTCGCTAATGAAGCGCGTATGGGTTATGGTCACTTGCGTACTATTGTTGAGCCATATCGCTTAACTAATCCAGATTGGTTTCGTACCGCAAGAAGTGTAAAGGGCAAAGATGTAGAATGTTATTCTCCAGAATTAATTCAAGTAGTTAAAGATAGGTCAGCGGCCTATGAAGATGCGCCTCCTGGGTGGATGTTTAAAAGAAAGCTCGAAGAAGTACTTGACATAAGTTATAACCTTATACGACGTATCAGTGATCCATATCGAATATCAAATCCCGGATGGTTCAATATTTACCGAACGCCAGATGGGAAAATTGTCGAGCATCTTTCCCCTGAGTTAGTAGAAAAAATAAAAAATGAAGTTCAGGCTTTGCCACGGGCATCTGAAAAGTGGATGACAAACGGTGCGTTATCAGAAGAATTAGACTACGCTTTTTTAACAGTATCTAGGGTAGCTGATAAGTACCGTGATAAGCACCCCGAATGGTTCAAGGAATTACGGGGTGTTTCCGGTAGGCCAGGAGAACATTATTCCCCTGAACTCATTGCGTTTATTAAAAATGAATTAGATAATAGAGGTCGATCATTTGAGAAAGAGGCAGAAGGTTTTCTTCAAAAAGTCGCAACCGAAGGTACGCCCGAATCTCAACAGTTTCGTGAAATTGTTTCCATCTTTGGCGCTTCTCGTTCCGTAGATATTCTATATAGAATGCACCCTTCATTCCGCGGAGTGCCTGTAGATAGAGTTCGTGGCATGCTTGCTGACTATCTAGGAGATTTTTTGTTAGTAAGGCCAGATCTAGATATTAATGACCTAGGGAAACTTGATGGCCTCGCAGAATATTTATCGGATGAAGATTTACGTCAGGGCTTTCTCCAAGTAGTAAAAGATAACGGTTTGACTTTTTACCAGGACCAACGAAAGCATGGCAGCAAAAAAGATCCTAGAGAAATCGCTAGTGAATACTTTGAACAACTCAAGGTAAAAGTTGCTGGGCTTGAGAATCCTGCAATCCTTGAAGTAATTGGGCAAGCAGAGGCATACTACACGTCACTCTATGAAGATATTCAGATACCAGATCAAATGGTTGAACAACTTCGTGCAGGGAGAGAATTTCCAGATGTTAATCAAAGGATCAATATTAAAGAAATAGAGTATAAAAAGAAAGTATTGATTGCTGATGAGATGGGTCTTGGCAAGAGCGCTTCAGCGATCTTAAGCAAAGAGCATCTGGGTGTACAATGTGCTCTTATTGTAACCCCTAGTAATGTCATATCCACATGGCAGCATTATTTATCTGATGAGACAGATCCTTCAGGAAAACAAATAGGATATTTCAAACCTGGCCAGGCTCCGCGCGTCCTTACCGTTAAAAGTCCTGAGGATTTAGAAGGAGTCGAAACAGATTCATATGATTATGTATTGCTTTCCCAAGAACGCCTTGATGCCCGATATATGAAAGAACTTCAAGCTCTTCAATACGATATGCTTATTGTTGACGAGATGCATAAATTGAAAAATGTTAAGACTGGCGTTCGTTCACAGAATATCGTTGATCTTGCAAAGCGTATTGAAGGAGATGATCAGTATCTTGTCGCTCTTTCAGGAACCCCGGTGCCGAATAAAGTTGCGGATGTAGCATTGACGCTCAAAATGCTCTACCCAGAGAAATTTGTAGCAGTAAAAAATGCAGACCTAGTCCGCCGTATTATTCACGGAGACATTATTGATGTGAGAAATTTACTCGTGCCACGCATGCAACTCAAGCGATTGCAGGAAAGCCTAGATATGCCGCCGCTAACTGAAACAAGGGTATCGGTTGAACTATCTAAAGAAGAAGAGGAAATATACAGTGTGCTCTATGAAGAAGATGAACTTTCTCCGTCAGAAAAGATAGCGGCCATGAGAATGTTTTTACTGAACCCTGATTTACTAGAGTCTATACCGTGAATGGAAAGGTGCACAAGAAAAACACTGGGGAAGAAAATTGCGTCTGCTGTTGAAGGCCACACTTCAAACGTGGTTTTCGTGAATTCAGTTGTTGAGGTAGTTGTTCGTGGCGATGATCCGATTATGGACAGGCTCTCCATGCGGGAAGCTGTTGAGGTTAGGGTTATTGAAGGTGATGTGCCACAACCTGAGCGACAAGAAATTCAGCGCGACTTACAGCAAAAGAAGAAAAAGATGTTGGTGTTTGTGAATGGACAGACAGCAGATGTAGGTGTTGATTTTTCAGGAGCTGATCAGGTCATTATGTATAATGGACCCTGGACTGCTTATGATAAAGACCAGCAAGTCGGAAGAGTGTATCGTGAAGGGCACACTGAACCACTGGAAGTAAAAACCTTGATAGTAGAAAATACAATCGAAGATGGTATCCACCGTTATGTAGCTGCAAAGAAGAAGGCTGTCGAAAAACTATTACGAGGCATTCCGCAAACTGAAATGGAAAAGCAATTACTTGAACAAGATGAGAAAGTGCCCTTAGATCGTGAAGTAAGTCCCGAACTCGCTCAGTATTACTTCTCCGCGTGGGATCGTATGATGAAGATTTTTACCTATGTTCGTGAAATGGGTGAAGCAAAGTTTAAGAGTTTTCTTGATCGACACGGCGAAGAGTACGCTAACTGTTATACTGAATTAGGAAGTCGGACCTACCAAGCAAATAATGCCCGGGTGACTTCATCTATAATGGCAGAAATGATTCGTGAAAAAGGTATTGATGCGGCTGAGCTTAGAATACTAGATATTGCCTCAGGTCCAGAGATGCTGCGACGACATTTGCCAGAAGACTTACAGGATTCCGTAGTAAGTATAGATATTAATCGCCACCATTTTGATGATGAGCCAGGCATGAAAGTCGTGGGGAGTTTTACAGCTCTGCCAGTGAAAGACGGTTCTATGGATTATGCTAATCTTGCTTTAGCGCTGCACTATACCCGTCTCATTCCAAGTCAACAGGAATATGAACGTTTACAGGTGTTAACAGAAATGAACCGTGTACTAAAGCCTGGCGGGCGAGGAACAATTAGTATGATTTTCAACATCGAATTGAAAGATGAAGATAAGACACGAAAAGTAATGCAAGAATTAGGCTTTGAAATTGTCGAAGAGTATACAGGTGAAGCAGTCAGTGGTAATAACTATCGTTCGCATATTTTCACTCTTGAAAAAACAGGAGACATTCCAGAAATGCAAGAAAAGCGAGATATTAATACTCTTGCTGAACGAATTGGAGCAGATACTCTTGATGGGCTCAAATTGAAAAAGGATAAAGTTTCTAAAATCAAAGACTCTCGCAAGATCATAACCGACACGACGCTCAGCACAAGCATTGGCACAAGGAAGGTAGATATTCAATTTAATGCTCGAGATCAGAAGGTTTTTGATGAAGAGCAGGCCGTTTTGAAAGAGGGGCGTGCGCTCAAGTCTCTGTATCAGAGGTTGGAAAATATTCCTGAAGCAGAGTTGAAGAGATTAGGCTATGCTAGGTTTGTTGCGGCTAAACGATACGCGCTCTTGAAAAAGCTAAAAGAAGGTGAAGGCGCGGTAGTGATTCGATAGATCTGAAGACAGACATGGAGCACCCTTCGAGTAGTACTTTGCGTTTTGTCTAGAGGTTGACTTTTTCTCGAAAAAGATTAGTATGCTCTGTTAACCTGGGGCCAAGTGTATTGGCTCTAACAATACGTCCTTCCCACCACAAGGAGAAAACTGCATGGATGACCAGATCTTTCAATTTCAGGTTGAGCTCGAACGAGTCTTGTCCCAACTGAAAAACAAGGGGCTTGGCAAGGAAGCGCTCACCTCTCTAGCACGTACGTTGCAGGCTGAGCTAGCGGGCGATGTGAGACGGTCCTCGTATCCATACTCGCAATCACTCGAATGCATCATGCGTGCAGTCGTGGGGACGCTTGAAATCGAAGTGCCCCCGAAGCCTGGCTGGAATCGCTATATCCTGGAAAAACTCCAGATTGGCGTTCAGGGACTGGTCATGTCCCTGAAAGGAAACGGGTAATTCCGTTTCAGTCCGCAGGCTTGACAGCTCGGGCTTTGCGCTCGGGCTGTCTTTTCTTTGTGCTCCGAATAGGGTGGCAGTTCTCACATCTTTACTAATATCATGTACTAGGCCCCACCAGAGTTGAATACATGGAAACCGCCAATGAGGTTTTTGTGCTATACTTATCTAGTATGACACGCACGTTCTTACGACGCTGGGCCTTAGGATCGATCGCGGCAGGTATCGTATTCATTGTTGCTAGAGGCGTAGCCTTTGATTCAATGTATGCCGCTTGCATCATTGCTTTGCTTGTAGGACTTATCAACGCATTCTTGCCGTATCTTATCAGTATGATGAGCTATACGCAGAGCGTTCTGACCCTTGGTCTCGCGACGCTGATCGCGAACGCCTTAGCGCTGAATATCTTGCAGCAGGCAGGACTTGGTATTCACTTCGTATCATTCGACGCGATGGTCCTGACAGCAACTATGATCTCAGTCATCGCCTGGTTCTCAAGCCTTGCGATTGACATGCCAACACACTAACAAATAACACTATGAATCTATATTCAGTCCTCATAGATAGCGCAAAACTTTTTTTCGTGAATGTGTTCATGTACACAATCTTCCTTGAGAGTTATATCTTTGCTTTTCTGTTTCAGCGGCGTTTTGGGATTGAGCTGCCATTCATCTCGCTCTTCATCGCGGGCGTTTTTACCTTTGTGGCAGTCACGGTGTGGATCAACCTAGCCCGCTTCTGGTATCTGAAGATCAGATCAGTCCAAGCAATGCTCATTCGAGGCTTATGTTCAGAGATACCATTCGTGATGCTTATCTTGATCATCGTGATATCGTCCTATACTACGACACAGCCTTTCGGCAATATTTCTGATGCGAATGATCTTTTGATCGCGTTCGTCGGTTACCTGGTCATTTTCCCGCTGATCATGATCATGACCAAGTCGCATACGGAGAAGTTGGAGGCGATGTAAACAGTTTTGATCTATGCATCTGACATTGAAAAACAGCCCCGACGAATAGTCGGGGCTGTCGTAGTTACTGAGCATTGTCTATCTTAGGCAGCAACCTTCTCTTTCATCTTCATCGTCCTGATGCAGGAGGTGCAGACCATTTGGCGCATACCATTCACCATTCTGCGTTGGAGATTGACCATCATCCGGCGCTTTGTTGCAATATTAGAATGACTGCGTGAATTTGCAGTTTTTGGTCCGCGACCACAGATTGCGCACATTTTTGCCATACAAGTTCTCTGTACTGATTGAATATTTGAGCAAATGCCCGTATACTGAACAGAAGAGAGTATAGTGAAAAAACATAAAGCTGTCAATCCTGCGCCCGCTATGCGGGCGCTCGCATGACGCTACTCGAACACCGGCTATGCTATTCCAATTACTACAAACCAGTCTGCCGCTCGCCATCGTTATGATCGGGGCGCTTGTGCTGACCATTACGATACATGAGTTTGCTCATGCATTGGCTGGCTATATGCAAGGCGATATGACCGCGCGCGATGCGGGCAGGCTGACCTTGAACCCCTTGGCGCATCTCGATCCTATTGGTTCGCTGATGCTGCTATTCGTAGGTTTCGGCTGGGGCAAGCCAACGCCGTATAATCCATATCAATTGAAATACCACAAGTGGGGCCCTTTGCTCGTGGCTTTGGCGGGCCCGATATCGAATCTTATAGGTGCGGGACTGAGCATTGGGTTATTGCTGATCTTAAGCCCGTATTATTCAGCAGATAATCTGCTCATGGTCTTTCTGGTGTACTTTTTCTTCACGAATGTGATGCTCATGCTGTTCAATCTGCTGCCCATACCTCCCTTGGATGGTTCTCAGATATTAATAACGGTTCTACCGGCACGTTTCAACCGTGTTAAGGTGTTTTTACTGACCAACGGTCCCTACATATTGCTCACCCTGATACTTATCGAAAACTTTACCCCGATACGCATTTTCAGCGGATTATATGATTATTTCATAGGTTTTATCTCGAAGCTTCTAGGCTCATAAGAGGGATTCTTGACTGCCATGAGCCTTTCTGCTATTCTATTCGCACATATATCCTTTAAAGCCCTTTAAAGATAAAGGACTTTTTTTGTGAGAAACTATGCCAACCGTCAATCAATTACTACGAAGAGCTCGTAAACCAACCAAGTATAAATCTAAGACGCCTGCCCTGCAGACGACTTTGAATACCTTGCGACGCAGCAAGCGAGACCTTCAAAAAGGGAGTGCTTTCAAGCGCGGCGTTTGCGTGAAAGTGACTACGACTACTCCGAAGAAACCGAACTCAGCATTGCGGAAGATCGCTCGCGTGCGTCTTTCCAACGGTGTTGAAGTCACTGCCTATATCCCTGGTATTGGTCATAATTTACAGGAACACTCCATTGTCTTGATCCGTGGCGGTCGTGTCAAAGATCTCCCGGGTGTCCGTTATCATATCGTCCGCGGTGTCTATGATGCGCAGGGAGTCGCGAACCGCAAGCAAGGTCGCAGTCTCTATGGCGCTAAGAAAGAAAAGGTAAAGAAATAATATGCGAGGTAAGCAAGCACCAAAACGCGCAGGTAAACCTGATCCGAAATTCAGCAGAGTTGATATTGCTAAGTTCATCAGCCGCATCATGAAGAACGGTAAGAAGACCGTGGCACAAGGCATCGTCTATAATGCTTTCAAGCGTATCTCTGAGCTAACGAAGCAGGATCCTCTGGAGGTGTATGACAAGGCGATACAGAATGTCAGTCCGAATCTTGAAGTGAAGGGTCGTCGTGTCGGCGGCGCTAACTATCAGGTGCCGGTCGTCGTCGTAGGCGACCGCAAGCTTGCTCTCGCACATCGCTGGATCCTCGACGCTTCTCGCGCGAAGAAAGGCAAACCGATGTTCGAAAAGCTTGCTGATGAGCTCATCGCGGCATCGAAAGGCGAAGGAGATGCCATGAAGAAGCGCGAAGATGTGCAGCGCATGGCAGAAGCGAACCGAGCCTTCGCGCATTTCGGTTAAACCGTTCAGCTTTAACATTTCTAGAGTATGCCCCGCCAGTATCCGTTGGAAAAAACAAGGAATATCGGCATCATTGCCCATATTGACGCTGGAAAAACGACCGTTTCCGAGCGCATTCTTTTTTATACCGGTAAAAAGCACAAGATCGGTGAAGTGCATGAAGGTCAGGCCGAGATGGACTGGATGGAACAGGAGAAAGAGCGTGGTATTACCATTACCTCAGCTGCAACGACCTGTTTCTGGAAAGCGCCCGATTGGCTCGGAGGTGATACCTGTCGTATCAATATCATCGATACTCCCGGACACGTTGACTTCACTGCTGAAGTGGAGCGCTCATTGCGCGTGCTGGATGGTGGCGTAACTGTTTTCGACGGTGTCGCTGGCGTGGAACCGCAATCAGAAACGGTGTGGCGTCAGGCTGATAAGTATCATGTGCCTCGTATCTGTTTCATCAATAAGATGGACCGGATGGGAGCTGATTTTTACGCTGACCTGAGAAGTATCCACGATCGATTGACCAAGCGCGCATATCCGATCCAGCTGCCCATCGGCGCTGCCGAGAGCTTCAAAGGAATCATCGATCTTTTCACCCGCAAGGCGATTGTCTTCATGGATGATGAAGGTAAGATCTTCGAAGAGCAGGAAGTGCCGGCGGATATGAAAGAGCTGGTAGAGAAGTATCGCGGTGAACTCGTGGAAGCGATAGCTACCCATGATGATGCCCTGATGACGCAGTATCTCGAAGGCGAAGATATCACCGAAGTTGAGTTGAAGAAGGTATTGCGTAAGGCAGTCATTACTAATGAACTCATTCCAGTCATGTGTGGCTCTGCTTTGAAGAATAAAGGCGTGCAGCAGCTGCTTGATGCCGTTACTGCCTATTTGCCATCACCATTGGATCTGCCTGAAGTGAAAGGTACTGCCGTGAACGATACGTCGGTTGAGATGACCCGCAAAGCATCAGACGGTGAGCCGTTCTCTGGCCTTGCTTTCAAAGTAGCTACCGATCCCTATGTCGGTCGCCTGACCTTCGTGCGTATCTATTCCGGCAAGCTGGAGGCAGGTTCCTATGTCTATAATACGACTAAGGATAAGAAAGAGCGCATTGGCCGGTTGCTCTTGATGCACGCGAATCACCGAGAAGACATCAAAGAGGCGTATGCAGGCGACATTGTCGCAGTCGTCGGTTTGAAGGAAACATTCACGGGGCATACCCTCGCTGAAGAAGATCATCCGATTATCCTGGAAAATATTGTGTTTCCGGATCCAGTTATCCGAGTCGCTATCGAGCCGAAGACCAAGCAGGACCAGGAGCGTATGGGCTTGGCGCTTTCGAAATTGGCTGAAGAAGATCCAACTTTCCGTGTCTCGACCGATGAAGAGACCTTGCAGACGATCATCGCTGGAATGGGCGAGCTGCATCTCGAGATCATCGTCGATCGTATGAAGCGCGAATTCAAAGTTGAAGCGAATGTCGGCGCTCCGCAGGTCGCCTATAAGGAAACGGTCATGGCCGAGGCCTTCGCCGAAGGTAAGTATATTAAGCAATCCGGCGGACGCGGTCAGTATGGCCATTGCTGGATCAAGGTGCGCCCGCAAGAACGTGGCAAGGGCTTCGAATTCATTGATAACATCAAGGGCGGCGCGATACCTAAGGAGTATATTAACCCTATTGAAAAAGGTATCCGTGAAGCAATGAACAATGGCCCATTGGCCGGGTATCCGGTCATCGACTTGCAAGCAGAAGTCTATGATGGTTCATTCCATGAAGTTGACTCATCTGAGGCAGCTTTCAAGATCGCAGGATCCATGGCATTCCGTGAAGCATTTAAGCGAGCAAAGCCAGTGCTCTTGGAACCGATCATGAAAGTCGAAGTGACCACACCGGAGAAGTATATGGGCGACGTAGTTGGTGATGTGAACTCCAAGCGAGGACAGGTCAATGATATGACCGATCGCATGGGCATCAAGGTCATCCACGCGCTGATCCCGCTTTCAGAATTGTTCGGCTACGCGACCTCGCTTCGTGGCATGACCCAGGGGCGCGCAAGCTACTCAATGGAATTGTCACATTATCAGAACGTTCCTACGAACGTTGCTGAAGAGATCATCTCAGGTAAAAAGAAGTAACTCTCATTCTATGGCGTTCGCCAACCAGATCGAGGAGGTCTTGAAGCTTATTGCCGAGACTGGCGATCGCTGCATTGTCATATCCGAAGGTCATGAGCCGTATGTCATCATGGACATTGAGCAGTATCGAACCTTATTGAAAAGCGCGGCTGGCCGAGAAAAGGTAGCAAATCTCACCGAAGCTGAACTTCTCGATAAGATCAATCAGGATATCGCTGAATGGAGAGAGTCGAGAACAGAGGATTTGGCCGAGTATGAATTATCCCAATTCCGTGTCGATCAGTCCCAGCAAGCTTCTCGGATGACGAAGCCCGCAAGTCAGAATCTTCGGCCGCAGCCTAAGGATAGGCCAGTTCCGAACCTGCCCTATGTAGATGATAGTCATCAAGGCGAATATCGGCTTGAGCCGCTTGGCTAACTGTCTGTATTGAAAAATGGCTTAAATAAGCCATTTTTTATCAACAATCCGTTCACACACTCAGGGACTTGCCAAAAAAAGTAAGTGCTGCTATAATCGTTATGTTTTATTTCAGGTAAATCCTTGAAATAAAAGCTCGAAAGCGTTTCAAACTAAATTTAATTACTAATTTTCAGTAGCAACTGGATTACAAAATCCGCGAGTCAGGCGGGTGTTGCTTCACGAAGGAGAGAATACTATGGCAGAAATGTTCGATCGCTCAAAGCCGCATATCAACATCGGCACTATCGGCCACGTTGACCACGGCAAGACGACCTTGACCGCAGCTATTCTGAAAGTCATGAAAGCTGCAGGAAATAAGGCGCAGGAAAAAAACGTCGACCAGATTGACGCCGCTCCAGAAGAGCGTGAGCGCGGTATTACTATCGCGACAGCTCACGTTGAGTATGAGACGAAGAATCGTCACTACGCTCACGTTGACTGTCCAGGCCACGCTGACTATGTGAAGAACATGATCACCGGAGCCGCGCAGATGGATGGCGCAATCTTAGTTGTTTCAGCTACTGACGGTCCTATGCCGCAGACTCGTGAGCATATCTTGCTCGCACGTCAGGTCGGTGTGCCGTATATCGTTGTATTCTTGAATAAAGTTGATCAGGTATCTGACCCTGAGCTTGTTGACCTTGTCGAAGAGGAAATCAGAGACTTGCTCAAGAAATATGAATTCCCTGGCGACACGACGCCTATTATTCGCGGCTCAGCCTTGAAAGCGCTTGAGAACCCATCAGGCGACGATGCGAAGCCGATCCTGGACCTCATGGCGAAAGTGGATGAGTATATCCCCGTACCGAAGCGTGATACTGACAAGCCATTCCTTATGCCTATCGAAGATATCTTCTCGATCGAAGGCCGCGGCACCGTGGTCACTGGTCGTATCGAGCGCGGTATGGTGAAACTGAACGATGAAGTCGAGATCGTGGGTCTTCGCGATACGCAGAAGACCATCGTGACCGGCATCGAGATGTTCAACAAGCAGCTCTCAGAAGGTATGGCTGGCGATAATGCTGGTATCTTGCTACGCGGTACGAAGAAGGATGAAGTGGAGCGAGGACAGGTTTTGGCAAAGCCAGGCTCTATCACGCCGCACACCGAATTCATGGCCGAGGTCTATATCTTGTCCAAGGATGAAGGTGGTCGCCACACTCCTTTCTTCAAGGGATACAAGCCACAATTCTATATTCGAACGACCGATGTCACTGGTGATGTGATGCTGCCAGAAGGATCAGAAATGGTCATGCCAGGCGATACGGTGACCTTGACGATCAAGCTCATTGCTCCAGTTGCTCTCGAAGAGAAGTCTCGGTTCGCTATTCGTGAGGGTGGTCGTACCGTTGGCGCAGGAGTTGTATCGAAGATTATTAAGTAAGCTATTTGATCCGCCCCGACGAAAGTCGGGGCGGTACCCGTTCTTCAAAGTAAACCCAACGACATGCCAGATAAAGCAGAGAAAAAAATCGCGAAGACTGAAACACCAGAAAGCCAGTCGAGGATCCGTATCAAGATCAAGGCCTATGATCATAAGATCATTGATCAGTCAGTGAAAACGATCATTGATACGGCATTACGAAGCGGCGCGAAAGTCGTTGGCCCAGTCCCGCTGCCTACTGAGAAGACCAAGTACACTGTGTTGCGTTCGACGTTCGTTCATAAAAATTCACGTGATCAGTTTGAGATGCGAGTCCATAAGCGATTGATCGATATCATGGAGCCAACACCCAAAACTATCGATTCGCTGACAAGCTTGAATCTGCCGGCTGGCGTGGATGTAGAGATAAAAATGTAATACAAAAAGAGAGTAAGTTAGTCAGGCTTCCATTGTTTCGATGCTCTAACCGCTGCAAGCATGAGCGAAGTGGATATCAAAGAATGGCAAGCAGGGAGAAAATCATAGTAAGCTACATCAGTTTCATTCGTTAGATACTAACGCAAGGAATGTAAGGAGAATGGGCGCATCGAGAGCGCCAATGTAGAAGCCGTGATTTTGTCCTAATCCATTCAGGTGGATGAGTACAAAACAACGGTTTTTAACATAAGGTAAGCATCATGAAAGTTATCCTAGGAACAAAACGTGAAATGACCCAGAAATGGTCCGAAGCAGGCGTAGTGCCAGTGACGGCCGTTCTTGCTGGTCCGTGCACTATCACTCAGGTCAAAGGCCAGAAAGATGGCTATGATGCTATTCAGGTCGGTTTTTATCAAACGAAGAAAAAAGTCTCGAAGTCTATCGCGGGGCATTTGAAGGACTTGGCTCATTTCAGAACATTGCGTGAATTCCGAATGGAAAGCGATGCGAAGCGCGGGCAGATTGCCACAGTGGCCGCGTTCAAAGTCGGTGATAAAGTACAGGTCGTAGGGCTCGCGAAAGGAAAAGGATTTCAGGGTGTCGTGAAACGGCATCATTTCGGCGGAAGCCCAAAGACGCATGGTCATAAGGATCAACATCGTATGCCTGGTTCCATCGGTGCGACTGAGCCAAAGCACGTGTTCAAAGGAACCCGCATGGCTGGGCGCATGGGTGGCCAGCAGGTGACGGTAAAGAATTTAGAGATTATCGAGATCGATGAGAAGAATAATATATTGTATATCAAGGGCGCGGTCCCGGGTGCTCGTAATGGCTTACTCGCTATCTCTGGTGAAGGGGATATGACATTTGTTGACGAGCTAGTCGCTGACACAAAGCCAGAAATGCAAGAAGTTATTGAAGAGAAAACTCCTGAAGTGACCGAGACTCTTGCAGAGACAACCGTATCGGAGGCTCCAGTTACGAACGCTGAGGAAGCGAAGAAAGAAGAAACACCAACTCAAGAGAACTAAGTATGGCAACCTTGAAAGTACCAGTACTGACATCTGAAGGGAAAGAAGCGGGCAGCTTAGAATTGTCGCCGGCAGTTTTTGGTGTAGCATTCAATGACCCCATGATGCATCAAGTCGTTACCGGCCTCATGGCACAGAAGCGTCAGGTATTGGCCCACACGAAGGGTAAAGGCGATGTACGCGGGGGCGGCAAGAAGCCATGGAAGCAAAAAGGTACTGGCCGGGCTCGTCATGGTTCAAGTCGTTCACCAATCTGGGTTGGTGGAGGTATCACCTTCGGCCCGACCAAGGATCGTAACTTTTATCAAAAGGTGAATAAGCAGATGCGACAAGCAGCGCTCCGTATGGCGCTTTCAGATAAGGTCGCCAGTGAGCATTTGATCGTCGTGGACGCATGGACCGTTGCTACGCCCAAGACCAAAGCATTGGCAGATGTGCTGAAGAAATTACCATCAGCATCGAAGAAATCATTGGTAGTGACAATGGCCAAAGACAAGAATGTTATCCAAGCTTCGAAGAATTTAGCAAAAGTGATGAGCATCGGCGCTGCTAATCTCAATGTTCTGGACGTCATGAAGTATGACTATCTGGTCGCATCGAAAGAAGCAGTTGCCATGATACAGGATCGTTATAAGAAATAAGTATGAGCTTTTTAGACCGATTTAAAAAACAGGAAGAGAAGAAGAACGCCGGCACGCAGCGCAAGGTTGTTCCAGCTGCGCCGAAAACCATCCGTGAAGAGCGGGAGGCTGCGGAAGTAGTGAAGACTGAGAAGCGAGGACCTGCCGCTGCGAAAGTGTCTACCACTGGCGGCGTCTATGCGCACTCAGTATTACTGAAACCGATTGTATCGGAGAAGTCGGCGCATTTGCATGCATTCAACCAGTATGTGTTCAAAGTCTCACCATTGGCCAATAAGGTAAGTGTGAAGAAGGCTATCAAAGAGACCTATAATGCAGATCCTTTGGAAGTTCGCATTGTTAGGATGCGAGGAAAGATGATCATGAGCGGACGCACTAAGGGAGTGAGGAATGCATATAAGAAAGCGATCGTACGTATGCCGAAAGGCGTGACGTTGCCGATCTATGAAGGCGTATAATCCACTATGGCACTGAAACTCTACAGACCAACGACCTCCGGTATACGGCACGCAAGCGTGATCCGTGATGAGTCATTGTCCAAGAAAGCAGCGCATAAGAGCCTTCGCGTGATCAAGAAGCGACAGGGCGGACGCAATGCGCAAGGCAAGATAACCGTTCGTCATCAGGGCGGCGGTGCCAAGCGCTTCATCCGTTTGGTCGATTTCAGGCGTGATAAATTCGATATTCCGGCAAAAGTAGTCACCCTCGAGTATGATCCGAACCGTAATGCGCGTATCGCCTTATTGTCCTATGCTGACGGTGAGAAGCGGTATATTATCGCACCACAGGGTTTGCAGGTTGGTAGCAGCTTGGTTTCTTCGCAGAAGCAGGCCGAGATCAAAGTTGGTAATCAGATGCGCTTGAAGTATATCCCGAGCGGTCTCGAGGTCCATAATATCGAGTTAACGCAAGGCCGTGGTGGACAGATCTGCCGCTCAGCCGGCAACTATGCCATCTTGAGTTCTATTGATAATGGCAGGGCGCTCTTGAAAATGCCTTCAGGCGAGATACGTACTGTGTCTGAAGAGTGCTCAGCGACCATCGGCATGGTGTCGAATCCGGAGTTCCGCAATATTCGCTGGGGTACAGCAGGTCGTATGCGCCACCGTGGCATTCGGCCAAGCGTACGTGGTAAGGTCATGAACCCGGTGGATCACCCGCATGGCGGTGGTGAAGGTAAGCATCCGATCGGCTTGAAGCACCCGAAGACATATACTGGTAAAAATGCATTCGGCGTGCGAACGCGCAAATCGAAGAAGTATTCGAATAATCTGATCATTAAGCGCCGCAAGGGCAGAACGGAATAATCCTATGGCACGAAGTTTGAAAAAAGGACCCTATGTAGACGAGCGCTTGCTGAAGAAGATAGCATCAGTGAAGCCTGATAGTAAGCTGGTCATCAAGACATGGGCACGGAATTGCACGATCGTCCCGCAGATGGTAGGTTTCACGTTCGGCGTGCATAATGGCAAGCAACACACGAATGTGTATGTCGTCGAGAACATGGTTGGTCATAAACTGGGTGAATTCTCTCCGACTAGAAAGTTCGTTGTGCATGGCGGTAAGATAGCTAAAGCACAAGCCCAGGATAAGCCGGCGCCGGCAGCTGCAGCGCCAGCAACCGCAGGAGCAAAGAAATAATATATGATCGAAGTACGAGCACAATTGAAACACTTGCGTATGTCATCGAAGAAGGTTCGGTTGGTTTCTGATGCCATCAAAGGCATGGATGTGCAGCAAGCTCTGGTTCGTCTTCGTTTCATCCAGAAAGCGGCATCTCCGATCGTCGCGAAACTACTACAGTCGGCTATCGCGAATGCGCAGCATAACAACAACTTGAAAGCGGAAGATCTGATGGTGAAGAGCATCGTGGTCAATCAGGGCGTTGTTCTGAAGCGTTCACGACCAGCCGCATTCGGCTCGGCGCATGGCTATAAGAAGCATGCAAGCCATATTAACTTGGTGCTTGGCCTAAAGCCTGGCGCTGGGGTCAAAGAGACTAAGAAAGAAGCTTCGAAGAAAGAGGCAGCTGCAGAGCCTGTGACTGAAGAAAAGAAGGCTCCAGCGAAGAAGGCCGCATCTCGAAGCATGTCCAAGAAGCCGGTAGCTAAGAAAGAGTCAGCATCAAAGTAATACTATGGGACAAAAGGTAAATCCAAAGGTACTACGATTGGGATTAAGCGAGCAGTGGCGTTCGCGCTGGTATGGTCATACTGATTATGCTCAGATGCTTCGCCAAGATGTTACCTTGCGCAGATTCCTCGCCAAGAAACTCGCTGAAGCTGGTATTGATAAGATCGATATCGAACGATTCCGCGGCGAGGTTGTGGTGACTATCGTGACCGCGAAGCCTGGTATTATCATCGGTCGCGGCGGTACTGGTATTGAGGATCTCAAGAAGGAGATCGTCAAGAAGTATTTGTCTCCAAAGACGACCTTGAAATTGAATATACAGGAAGTTGATAATCCTAACTTGTCAGCGGGTATCGTGTTGCAGGCATGCGCAGCGGATATTGAGAAGCGCATCCCGTTCCGCAGGGTGATGAAGGTGAATATCGACAAGGTGTTGAAAGCAGGAGCAGAGGGCGTGAAGATTATGATGTCAGGACGTTTGAATGGCGCAGATATCGCGCGACGTGAAACCTTGACCCAGGGTAAGATCCCATTGCATACCTTGCGCGCGAATATCAATTACGCTCGCGGCACCGCACAGACAACCTATGGGGTGATCGGCATCAAGGTGTGGATCTACAAAGGATTATATTTCGCGAAAGCAGTTGAGAAAAAGCAATCTGAACAACCAGCGCCAGCGAAGCGAGTACCGGCGCGCGCGGCAAAGAAATAAGACGAGCATATGTTAGCACCAAAGAAAGTAAAATTTAGGAAGTCACAGCGCTCTGACCAGATCAAGGGCATTGCTACGCGTATGACGAATGTCGCTTTCGGCCAGTATGGCTTGAAATCGCTCGAAGCATCATGGATCACCAGTCGTCAGATCGAAGCAGCGCGCCGCACCATGACGCATTTCATCGCTCGCGGCGGCCGCGTATGGATCCGCATCTTCCCTGATAAGTCCATTACGACCAAAGGCAATGAAATGCCGATGGGTAAAGGCAAAGGGGCCGTTGATCATTATGTTGCTGTCGTGAAGCCAGGTACGGTACTGTTCGAGATGAGCGGCGTCGATGAGAAAACCGCTCGACACGCTATGAATTTGGCATCGTATAAATTACCAGTGAAGACAGCCTTTGTCCTTAAGCACTAATACTATGACCTTGAAAGAAATGAGAGAAATGGATATGAGTACATTGCAGGCAGAGCTTTCGATGCTGCAAGGCAAAGTGCGTGATATGCGCTTCGGACTGGCCAATCGCCAGGTAAAGAATATCCGCGAGATCCGCAGTTTGAAGAAGCATATCGCGCAGATCATGACTGTAGCATCAGGACGAATACCTGAGAAACAAGCTAAGTAACACCACATGAAAAAAGTAACAGTGAATAAGCGACAGCTCGAAGGAATGGTGGTATCTACCAAGATGCACAAGACCGTTGTGGTTCGTGTTGACCGCGTGACCGTGCACCCGAAGTATGGTAAGCGCTATGTGGTGAGCAAAAAGTATAAGGCGCATGATGAGAAGGGTAGTGCCACTGATGGCGCCCTCGTCCTCATCGAAGCGTGCAGGCCCATTTCTAAAGATAAGCGATGGCGATTAGTGAGAGTTTTGAACATAGTGAATTAATAGTATGGTACAACATCGATCAATGTTACAGATAGCTGACAATTCGGGAGCAAAGCTCGCGCAATGCATCCGTGTTTTGGGTGGCTATAAGAAGCGTTATGCCCAGATCGGCGATGTCATCACGGTTGTCATTAAGGTCGCTCAGCCGCATGCGCAGGTGAAGAAAAGCCAGGTGCATCACGCGGTGCTTGTGCGCCAGCGTAAGGAAATGCGTCGCAAGGATGGTTCCTATATTCGTTTCGATGAAAATGCCATCGTTCTTATTGATAAAGCGACGAAAGAGCCCAAAGGTACGCGCATTTTCGGACCTATCGCGCGGGAACTTCGCACGAAGGGTTTCACGAAGATACTTTCATTAGCCCCTGAAGTCGTCTAACGGATATGAAAACATACATTGCATTACAAGATACGGTAAAAGTCTTGACCGGCAAGTACAAGGGTAAGACCGGCAAGGTGACACAGATCTTACGAGCTGAGCATTCTGTCGTTGTCGAAGGCTTGAATAAGATGTTCAAGAATATGCGACCGCAGAAGGCAGGGGATAAGGGTCAGCGGATTGAGTTCTTTGCTCCGATAGGCTTGTCGAAGGTGATGCTTATCTGTCCGAAATGTGGCAAGCCGACCCGTATCGCCATTAAGCGCGATGGTGCGAAGCGGATGCGTGTCTGTAAGAAATGTAAAGCAATAATGGAGTAGTATGAATAGAATGCAACACAAGTATCAGAAAGAAATAGTCCCGTTGTTGAAGAAAGAACTCGGGATTAGTAATGCTCTTGCTGCGCCACGCATCACCAAGGTTGTGTTGAACGTGGGGCTTTCGAAATCCTTGCAAGACAAGAAGTATGTCGATATCGCAGCCAGGACTTTGTCTCGCATCACGGGCCAGAAGCCGGTCCTTACGAAAGCGAAGAAGTCTATTTCGAACTTCAAGATCCGTGAGGGAATGATCGTGGGAGCTATGGTTACCTTGCGTGGAAGCAGAATGTATGATTTCCTCGATAAGCTTGTGAATGTCTCATTCCCGCGTATCCGTGATTTCCATGGCATTGAGTCTACGAAAGGTTTCGATACTAATGGCAATTTCGCAGTCGGTTTCAAAGAGCATCTGATATTCCCCGAGATCCCTGGTGATGAGATTGAGACTATTCACGGCCTTGAGATCGCTGTTTCTACGACGGCGAAGAATCGTGATGAAGCATTCTTGTTGCTCTCAGCATTAGGTTTCCCTTTTAAGAAAACCACGAAATAACTATGGCAACTACAGCACAAACAGTTAAATCAACGAGATCACTGACCAAGCCAAAATTTTCGACACGCATAGTTCGTCGTTGCTGGCGCTGTGGCCGGAAGCGTGCTTTCATGCGCAAGTTCCAGATGTGCCGTATTTGTTTCAGGGAATTAGCAAATAAGGGAGAAGTTCCTGGTGTTAAGAAATCAAGTTGGTAACCAAGTAACGAATTTGTAAAGAATATGATCACAGATCCAATCGCAGACATGCTCACTCGTATACGGAATGCTTCGGCATCGAAAAAGCCAGAGGTAGTCTTGCCATACTCACGTTTGAAGCATGCCATCGCGGATGTGCTGGTCGGCGAAAACTACTTGGCGAAGGTCGAGAAGGTTGAAGAGACCAAGGTCCCGCAACTCCGTCTGGTCTTGAAGTATCGCAGCAATGGCAAACCATATATCAAGCATATCAAGCGTTTGAGTGTTCCGAGTCGCAGGATTTATGTGACCAAGGATTCATTGCCGCGCGTCTTGAATGGCTATGGCATTGCTTTGATCTCGAGTTCGCAGGGCATCATGACCAATAAACAAGCCAGAAAGACCCATACGGGCGGCGAACTGTTGTTAGAGGTTTGGTAGCAAATAAATCATATGTCAAGAATTGGTAAAAAAATCATTCCTATCCCTGCCGGTGTTACTGCTACACTGAACGGCGCCGTAGTGACCGTGAAAGGTCCGAAAGGCACATTGACCCACACGCTCGTACCAGAGATCACTGTCGTGATCGAAGGCGATACTTTGCGGGTCGAGTTGGTGAAGCCTGATGCCAAAGGCGTGGCTGCACTCTGGGGTTTGACCAGGGCTTTGATCAATAATATGGTCATTGGCGTTACCGCTGGATTTTCTAAGGGTTTAGAAATAAACGGAGTTGGTTTCAAAGTCGCCTTACAGGGACAGAAACTCGTGCTCAATGTCGGCTTCTCGCATCCGGTCGAATATCCATTGCCTGAAGGAATCTCTGCTACGGTTGAAAAGAATGTAATAACGATCACTGGTATTGATCGACAGTTGGTCGGTCAGGTGGCGGCGGAAGTCCGAGACATCAAGAAGCCGGAGCCATATAAAGGCAAGGGCATTAAGTACACTGATGAGGTTATCCGACGCAAGGTTGGTAAAGTAATGAAGTCAGCAGCATAATGTTATGAAGAACCCACAAAAGACACAGCGTGCAGTACAGAAGGCCCGAGCTCGTCGTATTAGACGTGGATTGCCTGTGACCGAGAGTAGGCCGCGGCTTTCAGTACGTAGAAGTTTGAAGCATATCAGCGGTCAGATCATTACGGCCGAGGGTCGGGTGCTGGTCGCTGTTTCTGATGCTCATGTCGCTGACAGCAAGAAGCTAAAAGGCGGAATGGCGAAGGCTAAGGCAACGGGAGCGTTATTGGCGGAGAAGGCCGTAGCGAAGAAGATAACAACGGTAGTCTTCGATAAGGGTTCCTATACCTATCATGGCCGGGTGAAAGCATTTGCTGATGCGGCACGTGAAGCAGGATTATCATTTTAAATACTATGACTGACGAAAAGAAACCACCAGTGAAATCAGCACCGACCGACCCCAGATCGGCAGATCGTTCCCGCGCGCGCGGAGGATTCGTACGCCGCAGGCCGCAGGGACTTCGAGAGCAGGATGAATTTGACCAACGGATGATCGACTTGGCACGCGTCACGCGTGTCATGGCCGGCGGTAAGCGTATGCGCTTCCGTGCTTGTATGGTCATCGGCGATAAGAAAGGCCGTATTGGCTGGGGCGTTGCTAAAGGCGCCGATGTTTCCATGGCGATACAGAAAGCTGTTGCTCAGGCCAAGAAGAATATGATGACGGTCAGCATCGTTGATGGGACTATTCCGCATGAGGTGAACGTCAAGTTCAAGGCGGCTCGATTGCTCCTGAAACCAGCCAAGAGCGGCAAAGGATTGATCGCTGGCGGCGTGGTTCGCACCGTGTTAGAATTAGCCGGCGTCAAGAATATTATCTCGAAAATGCTCGGTTCCAAGAATAAAGTGAATAATGTTGCGGCAGTATTCAAGGCGCTCGCTAGTTTGCGCCGGGTAGAGCCAAAACAGAAAGCGCCAGAACAAGTCGAAGCAAAAGCATAATATATGAAGGGTCTTAATACATTACATCCAGCACGAGGGTCACAGCAGAAGAAGAAACGCTTAGGTCGTGGCAATGGTTCTGGTATCGGCAGTTACTCGGGTAAAGGCATTAAGGGTCAGAAGGCCCGGTCCGGTAACAAAGGTTTGACAGCGCGGAGCATGCGCCCCTATCTGCTTCGTATCCCGAAAATTCGCGGATTCAAAGCTGGCGCGCAAGGATTCACGCCGATCAATCTGTCCGATCTACAGGAGCATTTCAATACTGACGAGCTCGTAACGCCAAAAACATTACGTATTAAAGGCATGATCACGGGATCATCTGCTCGCGTGAAAATACTCTCATCCGGTAAGCTCGAGAAGAAGCTGCGGGTGATGGCCCACGCGTTCTCGGCAGAAGCAAAAGCCGCTATTGAGAAAGCAGGCGGTACCGCTGAGATACTGGGCAGCTCCAGAAAAGCGCTTCCTGCAAAGAAGCAGATGTCTGACCAGGCTAGTGCATAGAAGTTAGCTAGACACTTTAACTATGTTCGATAAATTAGTTCAGATCTGGAGAGCGCGGGACGTACGGAAACGCCTCCTCTTCGTGCTTGCTTTGATGGTCGTGTATCGTATCGCCGCGCATATCCCCTTGCCGGGCATCGACGCGAGCCAGCTGAAGAGCTTCTTCGATCAGAATCAACTTTTCGGTCTTTTGAACCTGTTCTCTGGCGGCGGCCTGAAGAGCTTTTCTATCGTTATGATGGGAGTAGGGCCGTATATTACCTCATCCATCATTTTCCAGCTGCTGACCATGATTATCCCCAAGATGGAAGCATTGCAGAAAGAGGGCGAAGCTGGGCAGCAGAAGATCAATCAATGGACACGTATCGCGACAGTGCCTCTGGGTATGGTGCAGGCCTATGGATTCATCATTTTGCTGCAACAGCAATCCAAGGTTGATTTGGTGAGCCATTTGAATATCTGGCAACTGTTTGCAGCGATGCTTGTCGCCACAACCGGAACCGTCTTCCTCATGTGGTTAGGAGAGCTTATCACCGAGAAGAAGGTCGGCAATGGCACCTCGCTCATCATCTTCGCTGGTATCGTTTCTAATTTACCAAGCGCGGTGCGTAATACCTTGGCCGTTTATGACTCGAGTCAGCTTATCAGCATCGCTGCTTTCATCGTCATCGCGATCATCACTATTGTTGCTATCGTCTATATCACTGAAGGTCAACGTAATATCCCTATCTCCTATGCGCGGCAGATCTATGGCAGTCGTTCCACGGGCGGCGTGAACACGCATCTGCCATTACGCGTGAACCAGGCTGGCGTTATCCCGATCATCTTCGCGATTTCAGTCGTCCTGTTCCCGCCGATGATTGCGCGTTTCTTCCAATTCGCTCCCACGCCATGGATCGCTAATGCCGCTGATTTTGTCATTCAGATTTTCCAGAACCAGCTGTTCTATGGCATTATCTATTTCCTGATGGTATTCATCTTCACGTATTTCTATACTTCGGTCGTTTTCAAGCCCGAGCAGATAGCTGAGAATATTCAGAAGCAGGGCGGCTTCATCCCTGGCATCAGACCAGGTAAGCACACCGAAGACTATCTCCGCGCGACCATGAATAAGGTAATACTTGCTGGCGCTGTATTCTTGGGAATCATCGCCGTGCTTCCTATCATCGTGCAGTACTTCACAGGTGTGCAGACCTTGGCTATCGGCGGTACTAGCTTGCTGATTGTCGTTGCTGTTATTATTGAATCAGTTAAACAGATAGATTCGCAGCTCGTTATGAGAGATTATGAAGGCTTCTAATATGCAGCACCGAACACTCTCAGCACTACACAGCACCATCCAGCCGCACTATCGACTGGATATTTTGTGTTTTAATCATTTTAAGCTACAATAGCAGATATGAATGGACGAATTGTACTTGTCTTTATTGGGCCTCAAGGATCAGGCAAAGGAACGCAGGCTGCGCTGCTTGCGGATAAGTATGATTTCAAGATTATCGAAATGGGCAATCTCTTGCGCACGGAGGCCGCGCAGGAAAACGATCTCGGCCGCAGGGTTCGTGAGGTCATCAATCATGGCGACCTCGTACCGACCGAACTGACCATGCACTTGATACAAGATGAGCTGCAGCGGCATCCGAAGGATCAGCGGATCGTATTCGATGGTTTTCCCAGGAGCCTTGATCAGGCCGAAGCTCTGGCCAAAATCATAGAGGTGACTAAGGCCGTCCATATTGATCTGCCCTATGAGGTTTCGGTGAAGCGAATTTCAGGACGTTTGCTCTGCGACCATGGGCATTACTATAATACTTATTTCTTGCCGCCTGAGAAGGAGGGTGTCTGCAATGTCGATCATACGCCCTTGCATCGACGAGAAGATGATACTGAAGAAGCAGTGAAGCATCGCTTGGAGCTCTATGGGAAAGTAACGATAAAAGTACTTGACTATTATCGAGGTTTGGGAAAGCTCGCGACCGTCAATGGCAATGCGTCAGTATTCCAGGTGTCACATGAGATCAAAGAGCAGGTCCTGACCGGACTTATATGATCGTCTCTAATAAGGAAGAGATAGCGATTCTGACCGAAGCGGGACATGTATTACATGACATTCTCCTGCAGGTGATCGAGCGGGTTAAAGTAGGTGTTACGGGCACCGGGCTTAACGCCCTGGCGGAAAAGCTTATCCGTGACGCTGGCGGCAGGCCGGCATTCAAAGGATATGGTACGCCGCCGTATCCAGCGACGCTGTGCATATCCGTTAATACCTGCGTCGTGCATGGTATTCCGAATGAGAAGCCTCTACAGAATGGCGACATCGTTGGTCTGGATATCGGTATTATCTATAAAGGGTTTTATACTGACATGGCGCGTACCGTAGGGGTCGGGACGATAGCGCAGCATGATGAAAAGTTGATGCACACTGCGCGTGAAGCATTGGATGCTGCTCTGGCTATGATACGTCCCGGCATTACTACAGGAGATATTGGTTTCTTGATACAATCCTATGTAGAGAAGCGTGGCTTCGGTGTTGTTCGAGACCTTGCTGGCCATGGCGTAGGCCGAGCTTTGCATGAGAGCCCAGAGATACCTAATTTTGGGAAGAAGGGGAGCGGCGAGACCTTGGTTGCTGGTATGGTCCTTGCCATTGAACCCATGATCACGATAGGTAGCTGGGAAGTCGTCATCGCGGAGGATAATTGGAGCGTGGTTACGGCTGATGGCTCGAGATCTGCGCATAGTGAAGATATGGTGCTCGTGACTGAAACCGGCCATGCGATACTTACGAAGTGATCGTAGCCATATATGAAATATCTTGGTATCGATTTCGGGGATAGGTATGTTGGCTTAGCGCTTGCCGACGAGCGGAAGCTCGCCGTACCGGTCAAAGTCATCAAGTATGATGCTGCTTTTTGGAAGTTTGTCCAGACTTTCGTCGCGCAAGAGGGTATTGCTGAGATCGTCATTGGCTGGCCGCTCAGTATGAGTGGGGCTGAGAATGAACGTACGAAGCGCACTGCGCGCTTCATTGAAGAGCTCGAGGATCATGTCGCGCTTCCGCTGCATCGTGAGGATGAGCGTTTGTCGTCAGCAGCCTCACAGAGCAAAGGTGTCGTCGGCCGAGATGATGCGGCAGCTGCCGCAGAGATACTGCAAACCTATTTAGATCGCAATGTTGCTCCCGTTACAATTTAGTTTTGTTTTTGGACTGGCGTTGCTCATCAGCTTTATAGCGACATTTTTTGTACGGAAACTCGCAATTGCGACGCATATCGTGGATATCCCGAACGAGGAGCGCAAGATCCATCACGGGCCGATCCCATTGATGGGCGGACTTTCTTTGTATAGCACGGTTTCATTGTGCATCATCTTCCTGACGGTAGGTGGCTGGATCAATGATACTCGTGTGCCTTCGCGGCTCATCATTGGTCTGCTGCTCGCTGGCGCCTGCATCATGCTGGGAGGGATCCTGGATGATATGTATCACCTGTCATGGAAGCTGCAAAGCATTTTCCCTCTGCTTGCATCGATCATAGTGATAGCAGCAGGTCTGCGCATTGGCTATGTGACTAATCCTTTCGAGGGTGGATTGGTCTATCTGAAATCAGGTAATTTCGGTTTGTTGGGAGTCTTGTTTTTGGTACTCTGGATGCTGGGCATGATGTATACGACCAAGCTGCTCGATGGCATCGATGGGTTGACCACATCGGTCGCGATGGTCGGCTCGCTTGTGATTTTTGTCGTCAGCTTGTTTTGGGATCGATCAGGTTCCATGACTTCGTTCATAGCGCTCGCTCTAGCAGGCGCATGCCTTGGGTTCTTGATATGGAATTGGCATCCAGCCAAGATATTTCTAGGGGAGAGCGGCAGTCTGTACTTGGGTTTCATGCTAGCAGTGCTTGCGGTGATCTCAGGAGGGAAAATCGCGACCGCGCTTCTCGTCATGGGCGTTCCAATACTTGATGTCGTCTGGATCATCGGTCGACGCCTGCGTAATCATAGTAAGGTCTTCGTCGGTGACAGCAAGCATTTGCATTTCCGTCTGCTTGCCGCGGGCCTGAGCCAAAGGCAAGTCGTTGTTTTTATTTCACTCATTTCACTGGCATTCGGTTCAGTTTCTTTTTTCTTCACCACGCATGAGAAGTTACTTGCTCTCGGCGGATTGCTCGTCTTCATGTTGATATTGGGATTCATTTTGGTCAAACGCAATGAAACGAAAGCTTAACGTCATCCTGGCGCTGCTCTTGCTTAGTGGCTGTCGCGCACAGACGCCAGTAGCAACTGCTATGAAGACCGCTGATATTGTGGTCAAAGGTACTGCTATGCATGTACGCCTAGCTGAAACCTCAGCGGAGCAGACACAAGGCTTAGGCGGCACTCCCTCATTGGATTGGGGTCAGGGCATGCTGTTCCCTTTCGCTAGGAAAGCATCAGTTACCTTTTGGATGAAGGATATGCTTATTCCTATCGACATCATCTGGCTTTCTGATGATAGGGTTGTTGGTATTGAGAAAAATGTACCGCAACCCGCTGCTGGAGTAACCGATGCTCAATTGCCCCAGTATCCATCACCGGATACCGTGAATGCTGTACTTGAAACAAAGGCGGGTTTCGCTGATAAGGTCGGTCTGCAGGTAGGGGATGTGGTGCAGGTTAAGTAATGGGTTGACACAACTTCCTTTTTTGGTTATCCTACTATCGCTTTCCACACCTTATTTTTATCAATAGATTTCTATGTTAGCAGTTATCAAAACAGGCGGTAAGCAATATGTTATCGCCGAGAAGCAGACCTTGAAGGTCGAGAAGCTCCCGGAGTCTGCTCGAAAGAACGGCAAGGCCATCTTCACGGATGTCTTCCTGGTCTCTGACGATGCTGGTTCTGCGAAGGTCGGCACGCCGACCGTAGCGAAGGCCGAAGTGCATGCGACCATTGTGCGCGACGCTAAGGCTGATAAAGTTCGTGTCGTGAAGTATAAGAACAAGACACGTTATAAGCGGGTCAATGGTCATCGACAGCCATTCACTGAAATCACGATCGATACAATCAAAGCATAACTAATAACCCCGGCTTTACGCCGGGGTTATTTGCTTTAGGGTATCTCGGGGTCACTTTATAACTTCCGTCTATTCTCAAGCGCTGATGACAGCGTCACCTCATCAGTGTACTCGATATTTGAACCGACTGGGATGCCGCGCGCAAGTTTCGTGACGGTGAGAGGCAGCTCTTTCAATACTTTGGTCAGATAGAGCATGGTCGCTTCACCTTCAGCAGTGGCATCGAGCGCAAGTATGACCTCTTCAACCTTCTGCTTCTCGATGCGTTGCAGGAGCTCTTTGAGTTTAATTTGATCAGGAGTGATGCCCTCGATAGGACTCAGGGTCCCATGCAGTATATGGTATGTGCCAGTATGCTTTCCAGTGCGTTCGATAGGATCGACATCTTGTATATGGGCTACGACACAGACCATTCTCTGATTACGATTCGGATCACGACAGATATCACAGAATGCAGCATCGGTGATGGTCTGACATTGCGTACAGAAGCGCACCGAAGCGATAGCCGAGTCCAGGTCTCGCGCGAATTGTTCAGCATACTCCTTGCCGCTGACCAGATACAAAGCAAGCCGCGCTGCATGTTTCGGCCCGATGCCTGGCAGTTCGTCGAAATGATCGACAACTTTTTGTATCGATGTGGGGAATCCTCGCATGGGTATTAGCTTAAACCTGGCAATTTGAAATCACCTGACTCGCGCATCTTGGTCGCCATGACACGTTGTACTTTCTTGATGGCGTCATTGATAGCGTCTTTCGTCTTGCTCTCCAGTTGATGCTTTTTATCCGCACCGAGATAATCAGTTTTGATGCTGAATTCCTTCACCTCCTGATTTCCGTCCATGACGAGTATGACGCCGCCATTGTCGATGGTGACTTTCTCATCAGCGAGCTTGGAGCGTAAGCTGCTTGCTTGCTTCCGGAGATCGTTGAATTGTTTGAGTTTTGAGAACATTGCCATAGATTTCGACTGGTTATGATTAATTATGCTTCGACAGGCGCAGTGTCTGCATACTGTCGATCAAGATTTTTAAAGCTAACAGGCCCTTCGTCGAAGTAGAGCCGGAGCATGCCAGTCGGCCCATTACGATGTTTTTCAATATACACTTCGGCGACATGGCGTTCTTCTTCAGGGCAATCGCGTGATTTATCGAGAATCCGACGATAAATGAACATGACAATATCGGCGTCTTGCTCGATGGAGCCGGATTCGCGCAGGTCTGAGAGTTTCGGGATAGACGGGGTTCTGGATTCTACGGCACGCGAGAGCTGTGAGAGCGCCAGCACCGGGATATTCAGTTCGCGGGCGATTGATTTCAGCGATCGAGTAATCTCAGCGACCTCTTGCACGCGATTTTCATTGGTGCGGCCTTCCATCAGTTGCAAATAGTCCACGACCAGCAGGTCCAAGCCATGTTCGCTCTGAAGCCTGCGTGCCTTGGTTCGTATCTCCATGATATTCGAAGCGGCAGAGTCATCGATGAAGATGGGGGACTCTGATAGCACGCCCATCGCATGGCCGATCCGTGGGAAATCATCATCCTCCTCGCGGTCGGAAAGCTTACCAGTGCGCATTTTCCAGAGATCGACATTTGCCTCGCCGCAGAGCATGCGGTCGACCAATTGCTCTTTCGACATTTCCAGCGAGAAGATACCGACCTTGGCTTTATGCCGCGTGGCCGCATTGCGGGCGATGTCGAGCGCGAGTGTTGTTTTCCCGACAGAGGGGCGGGCAGCTAGGATGATCAGGTCTGATTTCTGTAATCCTGCGAGCAACCTATCCATATCATCGAACCCGGTCGAGAGTCCGCGCATCTTGCCGCCATCTCTGTGCAGTTGGTCGATCCGATCGAAGGTATCGGTTAAGATATTTTTGATCGGAATAAAGTTTTTCTTGAGATATTTCTGAGATACCTGAAAAAGTTTCTGTTCGGATCGGTCTAGGATCTGATCTACCTCATCATCCTCGACGAAGCTCGATTCCGCGATTTCTGAGGCAGCTTGCTGCAGTCTGCGTAGTGTCGCTTTTTTCTGGATGATGCGCGCATGGTGTGCGATATGCGTCGCGGTGGCCATACCATCGGTCAAAGATGTTATGAAGCTATGACCGCCGACAGCATCGAGCAGTTGTTTTTCTTTCAGTCTGTTCGTGAGCGAAAGTATATCGATAGGCTCACGCTTCTCATAGAGCTCAAGGATGGTCTCGAATATCTGACCATGAGCATTGATATAAAAGTCCTCGGGGATGAGTACATCAGCTATCTTCGAAACACCATCTTGATCCAGAAGCAATGCGCCCAAGACTTGCAGCTCAGCTTCTAGGTTTTGTGGGGGTATTTTTGCCATAGCAAAGTAGTAGTATCTTAGCTCCTTTTATAGTCCATGACAAGGAATTGGTGAGGGAAGTTAGGTTGATAACCTGTGTGTCACGAGACGTTCTTTTTTCGAGGATTTTTTATCGTGTCTGTAATTGACAGGATGACGCTTTTTAGGTATGTTAATACCGCTTTATTTTATTTTTCTTTGTATAACTCGGGGGTCCATAGCTCAGCCTGGTAGAGCAGTTGCCTTTTAAGCAAATGGTCGCTGGTTCGAATCCAGCTGGACCCACCACTCGACTGGTCGGTATTGCGTATACCGTCGGGATAACTGTACAGATACAACAAAGACAGATAACGAACGTTTTTCATAACAAAGCCGCAGAACGGCTTGTTTTATAACCGGACGGCTCTCCTTACGGCCATCGGTTTACAATACGGTACATTTGGAGTAAGGTACTATGATTTCTACTTGTAGATGCTTTGAATCTCATAGGTTAGCCATTTTTAGGGACACGATGTTATGTATATGCCATTTATGAAGAAAGAGAAGGCCGTTGAGAAGAATGATGCCCAGAAAAAGGGTAAAAGTGCATCCGCACGAGAGTCTTCAACTGAAACGCCTTCTAAGCAAAAAATGTCAGGAGCCGCAAAGGCTTCCGCTGCCGAGAATACTCGGGGTAGTATTTTTGGAGTTGAGAAGAATAAAGTAGATACTGAGTTGGCTGCTGGCGAACGCGTGTCCATCATCAACCTGGTCAACAGCATCATCGAGCATGCTTATGCATTCCGTTCCTCTGACGTGCATATGGACCCAGTCACAGAGGCTATGCGCGTGCGATTCCGCATCGACGGTGTTATGCAGGATGTGCATACTATTCCGAGCGCCCATCAAGCAGAGGTGATAAGCCGCATCAAGATTCTCGCGGGGCTACGGACAGATGAACATCAAGCAGCCCAAGACGGACGCTTCCGGATGAAAGTTGACGGGGGAGAGACCATCGATGTGCGTGTCTCAGTCATGCCGACTTACTATGGTGAGAATGTCGTGATGCGATTGCTCGCGGATCAGGCCGAAGAGTATACGCTTGAGTCTTTAGGTTTCAGCAAAGAGAACCAACAGAAGATCATGCGCGCGATGAAGCGCCCTTATGGCATGATACTTGCTACCGGACCGACCGGTTCAGGGAAAACGACCACGCTCTATACTATCCTGAAACAGCTTAATACGAAAGACGTTTCTATTATTACGATCGAGGATCCTATCGAGTATGCAGTGCCTGGCATCGAACAGATACAGGTGAAGCCGCGTACTTCTTTGACCTTCGCGAACGGTTTGCGGAGTATCTTGCGTCAAGATCCGGACATCATCATGGTCGGTGAGATTCGTGACGCTGAGACAGCAGGCATCGCAGTCAACACGGCATTGACCGGACACTTAGTATTGTCCACCTTGCACACGAACGACGCCGCCACTACCTTGCCGCGCCTTCTAGATATGAAGATCGAGCCGTACTTGATCGCGTCGACCGTGAACATTGCTATTGGTCAGCGCCTGGTCCGTAAGATCTGTAAACAGTGCAAACAGGAATTGCGGATGACCGAGGCTGAATTGAACAGCCTCAACACCATGGTCCCTAAGAATTTTTTCAAAATTGGCACCTCTATCTTTCGCGGCAAAGGTTGCGAGGCCTGTAACCATACCGGCTACTTCGGTCGTATCGGTATTCATGAAGTGCTGGTCCCTGACGGTGCGATCCGCGACGCGGTGTTGAACAAAGCTCAGGCAAGCGAGATACAGCGGCTGGCTGTCGCGCAGGGCATGACCACTATCGTCGATGATGGTCTGTTGAAAGTGAAAGCAGGGCAGACCACCTTAGAAGAGATACTGCGCATGCACTATGAGTAATGCCGAACCTCAGAAGAAACAGGTGAAACACAAGGCAGCCGGACTTGCGAGAAAACCATTGCGACTCAAGTTTCCCATCAAGGAACAGATACTATTCACGAAACGTTTGGCGGTACTTATTCAGGCTGGCGTTCCAATCCTGAAAGCCCTGACTATCATGAGTGATCAGATCACCTCGAAGGGCGGTTCATATATACTCTCGCTCGTGCTGACCGAAGTAGAGCAGGGGAAATTCCTCTCCTCAGGTCTTCAGAAGTTCAAGAGGATTTTCAGTGACTTCACTATCAACATCATCCGTGTCGGCGAGGTGAGCGGCACCTTACATGAGAACTTGGAGTATCTCTCAGAAGAGATGCGTAAGAAGCAGGAGCTGAAACGAAAGATCACCTCGGCATTTGTCTACCCGATTTTTATCGTCGTAGCCACTCTTGGTATCACGATATTTTTGACCGGCTATATTTTCCCGAAGATCATACCGGTATTTTCCAGTTTCCGCGTGCAGCTTCCTTTACCAACACAGATACTGATAGCTATCAGTCATTTCGTTTCGCATGATTGGCTTTTCATACTCTTAGGTATCATCGCCTTTGTCGTTGGTATCGTACTCTTGCTTCGCATGCCAAGGATCAAGCTGTGGTTCGATACTATGCTTATCAGAGTCCCGCTTATCGGCACGCTGTTTAAAGATTATTACCTTGCGAATAGTTGCCGGACTTTCAGTGTGCTGCTTATGGCCGATGTGAAGATCGTCGAAGCATCAAAGATCGTGGCGAGTGTCACGGCCAATAGGGCCTATAAGAAGCAATTTGTGAGCATGTCAGAGCATCTCTTGAAAGGAGAGAAGGTTTCTGATTTCCTGGCGCAACGTCCTGAGTTATTCCCTTCTATAATGACGCAGATGATCGTGGTTGGAGAAGAAGCAGGCAACCTCAGCGGGAGCTTGCAGTACTTGTCTCGTATGTATGAAGATGAGTTGAATGATTTGTCGAAGAATCTCACCACTATCATCGAACCCGTGCTGATGGTATTCATGGGCTTGATCGTAGGATTCGTCGCGATTTCCATGATCACGCCCATCTATAGTATCACTCAAAGTTTACACGCGTAGCGCTATGGATCACCGAGGCGTCACCTTGATAGAGATCCTTGTCGTGATGGCCCTGATAGCCGTGGTCGCTGGTCTCGCTATGATCACGACGCTGGATGCATTCCGGGGTTCAGCGTATCACAATGAACGCGACTCATTAATCGCCGCATTGTATAAGGCCCGTAGTCAGGCGGTCAGTAATATCTGCCTTGGTGCAGGCTGTACCCAGGGTAAGCCGCATGGCGTGTATATTCAGACGGATCCCATCACCCATGTCGTTCAGCAGTATGTCATTTTTCAAGGCAGCAGCTATGCGGGTCGGGATGCGGCGGTCGATGAACCACTGAACTCGAATTATACAGTAGCTATCACGGGTATGTCAGAGGTCGTTTTCACAGAACTCTCAGGCGATCCGACTCCGGTGTCAGTAGGAAGCATCACGGTCTCTGATCCGAGTGGTATACATCAGGGAACGCTGGCAAGTGTCATTAGTACGAATGCGGAAGGTCAGATCATATGGACCAATTGATACTCAAAAAATCCAGGTGGGATCGCGGGGGATTCTCGACGCTCGAGATGCTCATCGCTATGGCATTGATCATGATCGCTCTGTCCGCGGTGATCGTGGTCGCATTTGGCAGTCAGACCGTGACCGTCGACAGTCAGCTCAATGCCGAGGCGATCAATAGAGCGCAGGGACTCCTGGAGCAGGAGCAAGCCTACGCGCGTAAGGATTTTCGATTAGTAAATCCTATAGCCCCTTTCACTGACTCGGTATTTCAGGAAAAAGTGGACGTGGTCACGCAGCCAGATTTCCTCACGAAAGAAGTAACCGCGACTGTATCATGGAATGGGTATCCGAGCAGAGCTCAGCATACCTCGCTGACGTCCTTGGTCACGAATTTCAATAATGCGGCCGGTGGTGATACGTGCGATTCAGCGATACAGAGCAGCGAGGATTGGACGCAGCCGCATGTCGTGAATGCCACGACCGATTTCGGGCAGATTATCGGCGATACGGTGAATACCTATCCTATCACTGATGTGGATGCCTATCACGGCAAGCTGTATGTGACCGTTGGTGATACGACGAATCAGCATGATCCGAATTTTTTTATACTGGACATCACTACTCCAAGCACGCCATCGCTCATTGCTGGTGAGCAGGTCGACGTGAATCCGAATGCTGCGACCGGCGGACTGAATTCGGTCGCTGTCGCTATCGGCAATGGTAGCAGCTTCGCCTATGCCGCGAGCGGCTTTACTGCCGACTTTGGCACCTGTACCAATACTTCAGGGACGAATACCAGTTGTGGGCAGATGCAGGTCATTGATCTCAGTACCGTGCCACCAGTAGTCCGTTATACATTCAAGGTACCGAATGCCACTGGTTCAGGCGGGCAGGCAGTTGGCAACAGCATCTTTTATGCGAATGGGTATGTCTATCTTGGTTTGAGCAAGACCGGCGCTGGCCCCGAATTTCATATCATCGATGTACATAATCCCTTCCTGCCTACCGAAGTCGGCTTTTGGCCAGCATCTGGTAGCTTGGGGTCGGGTATCAATTCTATTTTCGTGAAAGATGGCTATGCGTATATAGCGCACCCTGCCAGCGCAACGTATAATGAGCAGCTAACCGTTCTCAATGTAGCAAACCCTGCCAGTCCGACGCGGGTCAGCGGTTTCTTCTCGGCAGGTGGTATAGCTGGTAATGGTAAAAGCGTGGATGTGGTCGGTAATACGCTGTACCTTGGTAGGACGGCGAGTAATATCGCCGGAGCACCCGACGCTCTGCCAGAGTTTTTCATACTCAATGACCTTGACCCTACTGCTATTCCGGCGACACCCTTAGGATCACTGCCGCTACCAGTCACCGGCGATAGCATCGACGAGTTATTCACGAGGAGCTACCTGACCTTTGGCACGACCAACACTACCATGCGTATCTGGCGCACGGATACGCCAGCAAGTATTGCCCCCTATGCTACGCTGCCGCTACCAGTGAGTGGCAGCAGTATCGAGCCATCTTTTGATTGTGAGGGGAATTACTTCTTTACATCTTCGAACAGCGCTTCGAATAAAGGAGCCTTATCAGTTATTACTTCGAACTAAGTATGCGGCGCCTCACTGTACAAGATAGCATCCACGACGCTCCGGGCTTCACCCTGGTAGAAACGCTTGTCTATCTAGGTCTTTTTGCTATTCTCATAGGAGGCGCCTTCACTGCGGCCTATGGTATCGTTCAATCAAGCGGCAGCAATCAAACACGCACAATGATACAGGAGGAAGGCGATTTTTTAATAGCGAAAATCACCTGGTCACTGTCAGGCGTGCAGGTGATCAACCAGCCTCTGGTCGGAACGCCCGGCTCATTACTCTCATTCAATAAGGTCACCGGCCTTGACGCGAACAATCAACCGATTGTAGCGCCAGTGAGCATCGGACTCGTCGGAGATGATATGCAGGTCAGTTATCCAAGCAATCCAGTGCCGAATACATTCATATTGAATAACTCAAATGTTGTCATTAGCAATTTGGTCTTTACACATGATTCTGTCTCAGGGAACAGTATTAAGCCTGAAAGCCTCGAGTCGACTTTTACGGTTTCTGCTCATACCCCTGATGGCAGTCTGATCTCGCAGGATTTTTCTACCACTATATACATGAAAAAATAATGAGACCCGATAGACCTACACCGGTGAGTGGCCAGCGCGGCTTCATAGCATTGATCTCGGCGATCATGATGACCTTGATTTTGGTCGGCATGACCTATATGGTCAGCGCTTCTGGTTTGTTCTCGCGTTTCAATGTTCTGAATATTGAGTTTAAGAGGATTTCATTAGGGCTGGCACAATCTTGTTCAAATGTCGCTTTGCTGAAAATAGCGCAGAATTATAATTACACTCCGCCGCCTGGAGGAGAGACTGTCAATGTTGGTAGTTCAACCTGCACCATCGATTCAGTGAACTATGTGCCGGCGGGCTCGAATACGAAGAACGCGGCGATAGTCACCAAGGCTGACTATCGTGGCACCTTCAGTACCCTACAGATCTCAGCTGCGGTGCAAGATCCTTCATACTCACCGGTCATACGTTCGAGCGTCACCGTGGTTGTCGTCGTCAACAACAGCAATGGCGGTCAGGCGCAGTCAGGTAACTTCACCGTCACCGTGGCAGGCAGCAATCCTACTCCGGCAACATTCCCTGGCGCCTCTGGCAATGGTACGGTTGTCTATCTTGATCCTGGCGTTTTCTTCAATGTTGCCGAGACCGGACCGACGCCGGCAAGTCTAGGTTCATATAATCTACCTATCTATAACGGCTGTAGCGGCGTGCCTACCGCCGGTCAGAATTATGTTTGTGTCATCACGAATACTGATCAGGCGACCACGGGAACTTTGACCGCGACCGTGAACATCACTAATGGCTATGGCGGCACGCTCACACCGAGTGACCTCACCTTGAAGATAGACAGCACAGTGAGCAGCTCTGGTTCTCCGATGAGCGGACTTAACCCGGGTTCGCATGCGGCCAGCATCTCAGGAGTACCCACAGGCTATACTGCTTCAGCGTGGGGTTTAGATTGTTCTGCGTCGGGAACGGTGAGTCTGAATCCAGGTGATAGCAAAACCTGTGTGGTCAATGTGGCCCAGAATGCTCCGGCAACCCCAGCATGCGCAGACACGGTGATGATGCTCGATCGTACGGGCAGTATGTTCAGTAACCCTTCAGATCCGGTGAATGAAGGTAATGCTGCAAAGAGTCTCTTGGATCTCTACAGTACGATCAACCCGCCATTGCCCTTGGTAGGGGTCGGAAGTTTCGGAGGACTGTATGGTAGCACGCCGGCGCAGATTCCTGATGGGAGCGCCGGGCAGCCAGCTTCAGGACAACTCACCAATGTCTATACGAATGGCGCAGTTCAGAATACCACTGGGCCGAACCTGCCTACTTCCACCCATACGCCGAATACCTGGACCAATCCAACGGGAGCTTTCACCATGGCGGCGCCCTATGCGACTGACGCGACCAATGGCCAGCAGCAGGGCTATTCCAGTTTTGGATTGACAGTTCCTTCAGGTGCTACGATCGCTGGCGTCAGCGTTGTGGCTGGCGCGTCATCTTCAGGCGGAGCCGTAAATACGATAACAGTAGCGCCGAACGCAAATGGTAATTTCTCAACGTGGACCGTGACCAATCCGCCGAACAATAAAGCAACCGCAGTCTCAGACGGAAGCAATACCACCTATGTGAGCCAAACCGTCGATGCTCAGACATTCATCGTGCCGAATGCCGGTATTGCGGCAGGCTCTACGATCAGCTCAGTGACTTTGCAGGTGACTGCTGAGTATACTGGCGCTCCAGCAGGCATTGACCTGATGGTCGAGAATGGCACTGGTTCTGGCAACCAGGCTTTGGATGGAGGACATGCGCTTACGAACGCGTATGCTAATTACTCATGGGTCATGAATACAGATCCGTTGACCGGAGCAGCCTGGACCCTGAGCGAAGTGAATGCCTGGACGACCCGTTTCGGTGTCTTCAAGACAAGTCCGGCTGGTACGGTCCAAGTAAGCAAGCTCTCCGTAGCAGTTAATTATGCCGTGGCAGCTGATACTGGTTATAAGGCTCCGACGAGCTCAGTCGCTCCGAACCAATGGACCAATCCGAACAATGCATTCGCGAGCGATAATGTGTATACCACTGACGCGACCAATGGCCAGCAGCAGGGCTATGCCAACTTTAACTTAGGAGTACCAGCAAATGCGACCATCACGGGCATCGAGGTTGATACTGAAGCCAAAGCCTCAGATGCAAGTGGTTGCAGTTTCGGGGCAGAGCTTTCTTCTGGCGGCGCCTTTACGGCAACCGGTAATAAAAGTTCTCTCACCTCCTCAAGCGATCTGATCTATATTCTTGGTGGTTCGGCGAATCTGTGGGGTAGATCTTGGATACCGACCGACTTTGGTTCGACATTCACTGTCCGGCTTCAGAATATCGATCCAGGTGGTCCTTGTAAGAACGAGACGCTCTCGGTCGATCAGGTGCGCGCGCGTGTGTACTTTACGACGCCAGCCGGACCTCTGACGCTGAATCCGAGTGCTACCGGTAATTTCAATCCAGCTTCATGGACCGTGACCAATCCGCCGAACAATAAAGCAACCGCAGTCTCAGACGCAAGTACTGCGACCTATGTGAGCGAAGATGCTCTTGGTCAGACCTTTGTTGTGCCTGGCGCGGCGATCCCTGCTGGCTCTACGATAAATTCGGTCACGCTCAATGTGACCGCTGAATACACCAGTAGTCCAACGAGTATTCAGCTGATGGAGGAAAATGGCACCGGATCAGGACAGCAGCTTCTCGATGCGGGCCATACTCTCACGAATGCATGGGCGAATTATAGTTGGGCTATACCAACGAATCCGAGCGGAGGAGCCTGGACCTTGGCTGAAGTGAATACTTGGACCAGCCGTTTCGGGGTCTTCAAATCGGCTCCGGGTGGAACGGCCCAAGTGAGCAAGGTCTGGGTAGATGTCGGCTACTCACAGCCAACGCCCGGCCAGCTTGCGGTAGCGCTTTCGTGGAATAACGGCGGCACGTATACGACTCCTCAAAGTGTGACATTGACCGGTACTGAGATAGCCTATCCATTTGGCGGAGCAACAGATACCTGGGGTCGCGTGTGGCAATCAGGCGACTTTTCAAATGGCAATTTCGTCCTGCGAGTACAGAATAATTCAGCGACAGGAGTGACGGTATCTCTCAACTATGTGACGGTGACGGTCTACTATTCGATGACCAGCGGCCTGTATCATACGATAGACCTGATGACCGGTTCATCCAGCAGCGTGGGCAGTAATCTTGCCTCGGCGATCGCCGTGTCGGACACTGAACTTAATAGCGGCAGGCATAAACTTGGTGATCAGAAGGTAATGGTATTCGTGACTGATGGCGTGCCGAATAAACCTTCCGGCAATTTAGCCTCTGACCAAACTGCCGCGACTAATGCCGCGAATGCCGCGAAGGCTTCCACTGGTCCAGGTAAAGCCTCTGACACTATCGGGACACAGATATTCACGATACATTTCGGGGATACCTCGGGTATAGGTTTTCTTGCCACCCTCGCAAGTCCTGATACGCCATTCGCGAACATCGTTGCTAATGGAGCAGTGCGCTCAGGCAATGTGGTGACCATAACGACGAGCTCGCCTCATGCCCTGACCGTCGGTCAGACAGTTAAGATAGCAGGCGTTACGGATGCAAGCTTTAATAATATATTCGTTATTGCTTCAGTACCAAGCTCGACGACATTTACCTATGCGCAGACCGCGGCGAATGCGACCAGTGGAGGAGGCACCGTTTCTTTCCCGCACTCATTCCTCTCACCGAGCTCGAGCGATATGCAGGGTATATTCAGAACGATTGGCGGTATTGTCTGTCCTGCCGCTGTGGCGCCACCACCACCGACGCCGACAACCGCTACGCTCTATGTCATCACCCATGTGCAGAACGATAATGGCGGCATCAAGCAGGCATCTGATTTCACTATCACGGTCACGGGCGGCAACCCATCGCCGGCGAGTTTCTCTGGTGCCGAAGCACCGGGTATTGCCGTCACACTTGAACCTTCAGTGAACCCGAACTATACCGTGCAGCAATCCAGCGATGCGAATTATGTAGGGACGCTGAGCGCATCCTGCTCAGGCAGTATCGTGGCAGGACAATCCATTACTTGCACGGTCATTGATGATGATCTGCCACCACCACCTCCACCACCACCTCCACCACCACCTCCACCACCGAACGTGAACCCTAATTCTTGGCAGGAGTTGCCGTAGCGCCCTTCACACAAAGCCTTACCGTTCGGCTAGACAGAATGGTAAGAGTATGATACAAGAAGTCTACTAGTAATTAGCTTGTCGAAATTAAACAAGAGAAACTATGAAGCAATCATTAAGAAAACTAGAGGGCGCTAAGGGTTTCACCCTTATCGAAATCCTCGTGGTCATCGGTTTGATCGCGGTATTGGCAGCCATTGTCATCATCGCCATCAACCCAGCTCGTCAGTTCGCTTTGGGTCGAAATAGCCAACGAACGAGTAATACGACCACCATCTTGAATGCTATCGGTCAGAGGATCGCGGATGGTAAGGGTGTGTTCGCTGGGACCTTCACCACGAATGGCACTAACTACACCTGTCCAACACTCACAGCGGGTACGACCTACAATATCAGCAGCGCTGCTGGTGATATAGATCTGAGCTGCTTGACCCCGACCTATATCCCGACAGCAATCCCCTTCGATCCAAGTGCCGCCGGTGCGCATTGGACCAGCGCAGCTGACTATGATACGAAATATCTGGTCACGGTTGACGCGGGTGGACGCTACACAGTGTGCGCTCCGACCCCTGAAGCATCGGTTGGTAACCCGCAGATCTGTATTACTCGATAACCCAACAGCATCTACTCAAAAACCCTCCAGAAATGGAGGGTTTTTTGTTGTCAGCAGAGCGGATTTCCTAGCTCTTGACAGGATATGCCTATGAGCGTAAGGTCGAACCCTAAGGGGGTTGCGGGAAACCGCCCTTTTATGTTAGTCTAGTTGGTTATCAATTTATACATATATAGTATGTTCAAAAAAACAGAGCATGTGGTTCCTAAGGTAGGTATAGCACTACTGATGTTTTCGTTGGTAGCGCTCGGGCCTACTTTTTTTAATGTCAGCGTGAAGGTCGCCCAGGCGCAGGATGTGCCTACTGACAACGCGTCAACACCTCCGCCAGCTGACAACAGTTCGGATACGCCTCCGGCCGATACTACGACCGATCCAGGCACTGCGAATACGCCTCCGGCTGATACCACGACCACGACTTCGAATGATGCGACCTCGAATAGCACAGGCGATACGAGTGGTGCTGATACGACTACGACCACCACGACCGGTGATACTCCGATCGTCGAGAGCTACTCAACGACCAGCTCGGATACCACGACTACGACCTCTACTGACTCGAATGTCAGCACTGAGGTCATAGGTACCGGCACACAAGCTGATGGTGCTACGACCACGTCCACGCCGCCAGTCACTCCTGATCCAACTCCGGTACTGACAACTGATAAGCCTGACTATCACCCTGGTGAGACCGCGACCATTTTCGGTAGCTTCTTTCATGCTCTGCAGAATATCGTGCTGAATATCTTCGGTACTGGTCCTGACGGCAATGACCCAACCCAGACCACCGCGACTGTGGTCACCGATCAATTTGGCGCATTCTCCTATTACTATACCTTGGACACTATCTATCGTCCGCTCTATACCGTTATCGCGAATGCAGTGAACCCTGACAACACGACAGGGGAGCAGTTGGCGCAGACGACGTTTACGGACAGCAAGACGGTGACCGTAGCTAAAAATGGAACAGGCACCGGCACGATTACCAACAGCCTGCCCCTCCCAGCCAACCAAATTAATTGCGGAGCTACCTGTAGCGCATCATTCGGAAATACCGACCAGGTTACATTGAACGCAGTCGCAGGAGCAAATTCGGTATTGACTGGCTGGAGCGTCCCTGCGGGATATGTAATCAACTCTGGATGTACAAGCACAGATGTATCCTGTCAGTTCACCATGAACAATACTGCTCAAACAATTACCGTAACCTTCAAAACCACAACTGGTACGGCTGTTGCCTCTTCTGCGAATCCCTCAACCTACGGCAGCAGTATAACGTACACGGCGACAGTTACTCGATCTGCCGGAAGCAACACGCCAACTGGAACTGTAGTGATTAAAGATGGTTCAACGACCATTTGTACAACCGGAAGCTTAAGCGGCAGCGCAAGCGCACCTACTGCAACTTGTTCTGTATCGAATCTCTCCGCGACCGCCAGTCCACACTCAATTACAGCGGTGTATGCAGGCGACACTAATTTTGGCGGCAGCACCTCAAGCACACTCTCGCAGGTAATTAATAAAAAAGCTCTGACGGTTACTGGATTGTCTGCAAGCAATAAACCGTATGACAAAACTACAGCAGCTACAATAACCGGCACGCCGAGCTTACTTGCAGCCGAAGCATTCGGTGCCGGAACATCAAGCGATGGCAAGCCATACACTGGTGATTCGGTTTCTGTAACTGGCACCGCGAGCGGCGTTTTCGCAAGTTTCAACGTAGCTAATAATATCGGTGTTACGGTCAGCGGTCTTACTTCTTCAAACGGAAACTACACTATTACGCAACCAACTGGTCTAACCGCAAACATCACAGCTAAGAATGTCAGTGTTACTGCTAATCCGCAGACTAAAGTCTTCGGCGCATCAGATCCTTCACTTACCTATACAGCTGACGCATTGTTCAGCGGCGATGCATATACTGGAGCATTGACTCGCACGGCTGGTGAAAGCGTTGGTTCATATCCTATCACTATCGGTACTCTAACTGCGGGTACTAACTATACGATTACCTATACCGGAGCAAATCTCTCAATTACACCAGCAAGCTCAACCACGACAGTCAGCTGTCCCGCTTCTGTTGACTACACTGGTTCAGCGCAGACACCTTGCTCGGCAACAGTCACTGGTGCTGGCGGACTAAGTCTCACTCCAACACCGATCTACTCAAACAATACGAATGCCGGTACGGCACAGGCAAGTTATACGTATGCAGGTGATGCTAACCACACAGGATCTAGTGATTCGAAGAATTTTACGATCAATCAGGCTGGATCAACGACCACGGTTACTTGTCCGACCAATGTGAATTACACTGGCTCAGCGCAGGCGCCTTGTTCAGCCGCTGTCACTGGTGTCGGCGGTTTGAGTCAGTCAGTCGATGTTAACTATACTAATAATACCAATGCGGGCACTGCGAATGCATCAGCAACTTTCGCAGGTGATGTGAATCATACCGGTAGTACTGACAATAAAGATTTTGCTATCGATAAAGTAAATGCCACGATCAATGTCACTGGCTATACTGGTGTCTATGACGCCGCGGCTCATGGAGCAACAGGTACTGCGACGGGTGTCACCAATGAAGATCTCTCAAGCCTCTTACATCTCGGCGACACATTCACCGATGTTCCTGGTGGCACCGCTCACTGGACCTTCGACGGTGATACGAACTATAACAGCGGAAGTGGTGACGCGGCTATCGTCATCACGAAGGCCGATCCTACGATTGCTGTCACACCATACAGCGTGACCTACGATGCAGCTGCTCATACCGCGACCGGTACTGCGAAAGGTGTGACCAATGAAGATCTGACTGGTTTGGATCTATTGGGCACGACACACACTAATGCTGGCAATTATACTGGTGATGTCTGGACCTTCACGGATGTGACCGGTAACTATAATAATGCGAATGGTACGGTTGACGATGCAATAGCGAAAGCTGATGCTGTCATCACGGTCACTCCATACTCGGTTACCTATGATGCGACTGCGCACACCGCGACTGGTTCTGCCAAAGGTGTCTCTGATGAAGACTTGAGCGGCCTTGACCTTACAGGTACAACCCACACCGCTGCAGGTGACTATCCATCAGACGCGTGGACCTTCACGGATGTGACGGGCAATTACAATGACGCTTCCAGCACAGTGCATGACGTAATCACCAAAGCTGACGCCAAGTGCTCAGTCTCTGGCTACTCTGGTATCTATGACGCAGCCGCACATGGCGCAACTGGTTCTTGCCTAGGTATTAACAATGAAGACGCAGGAAACCTAGATCTTGGCGATACATTTACCAATGTACCAGGTGGTACTGCTCACTGGACCTTCACAGGCAATGGTAATTACACTGACCAGTCAGGTGATGTAGCTAGTACTATTACTAAGGCTGACCCAACCATCTCGGTTGATCCCTACTCGGTGACTTATGATGGGAACGCGCATACTGCAACTGGCTCCGCAAAGGGAGTTGCGAACGAGGATTTGACCGGCTTGGGTCTCTCAGGAACAACTCATACGAATGCGGGTGACTACAGCTCTGATGCTTGGACCTTCACTGATGTAACCGGAAATTATAATGATGCGAATAGCACCGTGCATGATGTCATCAACAAAGCTGATGCGGACATCACTGTACATCCATACAGTGTCACCTATGATGCTAACGCGCATACTGCAACGGTCACTGCCACTGGCGCTCAGGGTGAAGACTTATCGGCAGATGTTGATCTGTTGGGCACAACTCATACAAATGCAGGTGATTATACTGCGGATGCGTGGACCTTCTCTGATCCGACCACTAACTATAACGATGCTTCTGGATCAGTCCACGACAGCATTGATAAAGCTGACGCAACGATTGATGTGACGCCATATTCGGTCACCTATGATACCTCGGCTCACACTGCGACTGGAACTGCTAAGGGCGTTTCAGGCGAAGAGCTTATTGGCCTTGATCTTACGAGCACGACACATACTGGCGCAGGTGACTATCCAAGTGACCCGTGGACATTTACTGATGTGACCGGTAATTACAATGACGCGAATGGCACGGCCCATGACAGCATTGATAAAGCAGTCGCGAATTGCTCAGTCGACGGTTATACCGGTGTCTATGACGCAGCCTCACATGGCGCAACTGGTTCTTGCACAGGTATCAATGATGAGAATGCTGGTGCCTTGGATCTCGGCGATGCATTTACCAATGTGCCAGGTGGCACTGCTCACTGGACATTTACCGGTAATGACAATTACACGGATCAGTCAGGTGATGTGTCTATCGTTATCACGAAAGCCGACGCAATCATCTCGGTCGATCCCTACTCAGTGACTTATGATGGGAACGCTCACACGGCAACTGGTGCAGCAAAAGGTGTCTCGGATGAAGATCTTGTTGGTCTTGATCTCACCGGTACGACACATACTAATACCGGCACCTATAATGGTGATGCATGGACTTTTACTGATGTAACCGGAAATTATAATGATGCGAATGGAACTGTCGATGATGCGATCGCGAAAGCGAATGCTGACATAACAGTTACTCCCTACAGCGTCACGTATGATGCTAACGCGCATACCGCTGGGGTCACCGCAACGGGCACGCAAGATGAGGACCTGTCGGCCGACGTTGATGTGAGTGCCACGACGCATACTAATGCAGGCGACTATTCATCAGATGTCTGGACATTCACGGATGCCACGGGCAACTACAATGACGCGAGCGGTACGGTGCATGACAGCATTGATAAAGCTGACGCAACGATTGACGTGACACCATACAGCGTGACCTATGACGCAAGCGCCCACACCGCGACCGGAACTGCCAAAGGTGTTGCGAACGAGGACTTGACCGGCTTGGACCTCTCAGGAACAACTCATACGAACGCGGGTGACTATAGTTCTGATACGTGGACGTTCACTGATGTGACTGGTAACTATAACGATGCCAATGGGATTTCATCTGATGCGATCGCCAAGGCCGATCCGGCAATTACCGTAACGCCCTATGCTGTAGCATATGATGCTACAGAGCATATGGCCACAGGTACTGCTAAAGGCGTTGTGAACGAGGATCTCGCTGGTCTCAACCTCGACGGGACGAAGCACACCGATACAGGTGACTATCCATCGGACGCCTGGACTTTCACTGACTCCACCGGCAACTACAATGACACGAATGGAACAACTCACGACAAGATCAGCGCGGCTGATTCAACAACCGTTATTACTTGCACCCCATCCGTGGTATACAATGCCACGGCACAAGAGCCATGCTCAGCTAACGTGACGGGTGCTGGTGGTTTGAATGAGCCAGTCTCGGTCGACTATACGGACAATACTACCGTCGGCACCGCACATGCTTCAGCGACCTTCCCAGGAGATGCGAATCACAGCGGATCAAATGACGCTACAACTTTTGAGATCACCAAGGCTGACGCTGATTGCTCCGTCTCTGGTTACACTGGTGTCTATGACGCCGCAGCGCACGGTGCTTCAGGTACATGCTCTGGTATCAACGATGAGAATGCCGGTGCCTTGGATCTCGGTGATACATTTACCAATGTACCAGGTGGTACTGCTCACTGGACCTTCACGGGTAATGGTAACTATAACGATCAAAACGGTGATGCCAGTATCGTGATCACCAAAGCAGATGCGCACATCACAGTAACCCCCTACACGGTCAACTATGATGGTACTGCCCACACCGCAACTGGTTCAGCAAAAGGCGTTTCAAACGAAGACCTGAGTGGTCTTGACCTCTCAGGAACAACCCACACCACTGCAGGCGACTATTCATCAGATGTCTGGACATTCACGGATGCCACGGGCAACTAC
>CAYRBH010000007.1:29763-57029 GCA_964422585.1 uncultured Gammaproteobacteria bacterium | reverse complement strand
GGGGGTCGGGGGAAATCAGAAAGGGTCTAGCGAAGCGGAATCCGACTCGCGGAGCAAAATCGAAAGTTGACGAAACGGCCGTGCCTGAATAAGACGCAACCTTTCGCGTAAAGAGGATTTTCCAAGGGTTCTCGATAGAAACAAAAAGCGCGCGGTCGCGTAAGGTGAGCTTCAAGAGACAGTATTTGCCTGTCTTCCTCATCAGTAGACTTACGTATGTAGAGAAAGTATTTTGTCATAAAATTGCTAATATTAGTGATTATATTATATAAATACTTGACATTTTACATAAATTATGTTAATATAGAAAGTTATTGATGCAAGAAAAGTACCCAAATGGATACTTCTCTTGCGCCAATACCTAGTATGATTCCCATACTTTGGAAGCGCGGAGGTACATTTCATGCGTCGTTTCATCATCTTGGTCGCGAGACTTTTCGGATTCGTCCCGATTCAATCGCTCTCCCACTCAAAGCCGAGCGATCGGCCGTCGACGGAGGTCGAGCTCGAGTCGATGATCGCTTCGCTTCACTTGGCCATCAACAAAATGGAGGGACTTCCCCGCGTCATCAGGTTCACCGCTGAAAAGTTTGACCAAAAGGACGTGCTGAGTCCTGATTTCGTCAGAAGGGTGGGCGCCGACGTTGCCAATGACCTGGTCAAGGGCCACGTCTTGCAGCTCTACGGAGCCTCCCAGGAGTTCGAAGAACTGCGCGAGCAGATCGACGAACAAATCGCCCGATTGCACCGTTTCGCAATCGACAACTTCGCGGGCGCGAAGCGAGGCGTCGAGGCCAGAGGCAACAAGCTCTATGACGTCGATGATCTCTGTCGATACCTGTACCACGAGCCTCGGCTCTGGCACGGTCAAGTCATCGACGAGATGCTTCGAAACGACAACGGCTACGTCAACTAGGCAACCGAAGAACCGGTTGTAATCAGAGGGACTCTCTCAAGGGCCCCTCTTCTTTTTATTTAAAAAGTACAAAGGGAATTATCGCTTTGCCTCCAATTTAGTTTTCAATACATACCAGATTGAAAACTAAATTGGAGAAAAAGATTGGCTCATCCCGCCTAAGCTAACCTCTATTGGTTAGCGCTAGCGGGATCTGGCTTCGCCAGGAACCTCCTCTTACGCGACCGCGAGCTTTTTGTTTCTGTAAAAAATCCTTGGAAACTTCTCGAAATGCGAAAGGCCGTGCCTCTAAAAGGCGCCGCCTTTCGCGTTTCATGTGCCCAAGAGCGACACTAATCGAGTAAAGAGCTATAATAACAACATGAGCAGATACTCGCTCAAGCTCAAACGGGTCTATGAAGAAGCAGAACAAGGTGATGGTTTTCGAGTTTTAGTTGACCGGCTGTGGCCGAGGGGGCTTTCAAAAAAGAACGCTCATGTTGATCTTTGGCTGAAAGACATCTCACCAAGCAATGCATTGCGGAAATGGTTTAGTCATGATCCGGCAAAATGGGCTGAATTCCAGAAACGGTATCGGAAAGAGCTTCGGGTCAACAGAGAAGCGGTCTTGAAATTAAAACAGATTATCAGGGAAGAGAAGAAAAATATAACTATTCTTTTTTCGTCCTCTGACGAAAAGTATAATAACGCAATCGCCCTCAGAAAGATACTCAAACTATAGCGTCCGATTGTTTTTGTATGGTTATGTTTCTTGACAAGCTGACTTGCTCAGTGTATAGTAGTCAGTTATTTAAAGCCCGATTAACAAAAAATTCTTTATAACGTGTAGTAATTATTTCTTTGGATGAGTAGCGGTAAGCGACCAATTGCAATTATAGGAGCCGGATTGACTGGTTGTTTTTTAGCTACGCTTTTAGCAAAGCGCGGATATAACATCGTTATATATGAACGGGCCGCGCGGGAAGGTACTACAGCAAGTGCTTCTAAGCGCAGTTTCTATCTGACTTTTCGAAGGTATGCTCAGCGCGTAGTACAGGAAGCTGGGTTGTGGGATAAAGTTGCTCCGCACACGCTGAGTCTGAAAGGGTTCATGACAGACATACTGAGATCTCCGGCGCCTATCGTTACCTTCATAGACGAAAAGAAAGATCCCTGCTTCGCGATAGGACGCTCGGTCCTTTTGGAAGTTCTCTTGAGCGAAGCAATGAGCTATCCGAATGTCGAAGTTCGGTTCAACACAGCTCTGGTGGATATAGAGTATGCTGAGAAGGTTATCTGCGTTCAGAGCGAGGGATCAGCAGAGATCGAGCGCATGCCGGTCGATGCCGTGTTGGGAGCGGACGGTGTTCACTCAGCTACCAGAACAGCCATGCACAAGGGTATACAAGCGGAACTTTTCGAAGAATATGCTGATTGGAGTTATAAGCAGATTTTGATCTCAAAAGAGTTAGCGCAACAGCTTGGTTTAGAGCAAGATATCGCCCATACATGGACTCGGCCAGATGCTGTTATTATTTCACATCCTGGTCCCGATGGTTCTCATGTAGCGCTGCTGGCATTGCCGGATGATCTGGTGACAGGATTTGCCACTTTGACATCGCCAGACGCTATTCGCAAGTTCGTTGCAAAAGAATTCCCATCACTACTACCGGCGCTCTCCGTGATTATTGAATCAGTGCTGCATAATCCTAAAGGAAGTTTTGTCACGGTGCGTACCTCACCATGGCATCGAGAAGGCTTGAGTGCCATTCTTGGCGACGCAGCGCATGCTTTCTACCCGTTTTTTGGACAAGGTGTTTCAGCGGGATTTGGGGACGCGGTCGAACTCGTCAGGCTTATTGATGAACATAACGGGGACTGGAGCGCAGCTTTTCCTCTCTATGAGAAGAATAGGAAAGTACATATGGATACTCTCGCCGAACTTTCAAAAAAAGGATTTGCATTATATAAGCGTAGCTCGAGAGCTGACTACGAGGTCATCTATGAGAGATTTGAAACTCTGTTATATTCTCTCATGCCAACACTGATCTGCCCGCCTCTGGAGTATCTGATCACGCAGGACCCCGGCAAAGCCGCTGACTATGTAGCACTGCGAAAAAAGTTACGCAAGGCGACGACCTACATAGGAGCCCCTGTGCTCGTAGGTATAGTGACAGTTCTCGTGCTATGTGTTGAAATGGTTGGTAAGGTATTCAAGGGTCGCTACCATGATGATGCGCAGCGCATACGATATACTTCTAAGCTCAGTCAGTAAGATTTTATGGCGAATATACATAGCCATGTCCAGCATACGGTAGAACCTGATCTCATTGTCGCATGGGAACAGCTCTGGAACAGTTCTGCTACTGCGCATCCATTTAATTCATTCACTTGGTTCGACACCTGTCGTACTGTGTTTGCTCCACAGCGTTTCGTGGTCGTAACAGTGTATACAGACACTGTCTTGGAGGCAATCCTGCCACTTGTTATTGAAAAGAAATATGGCATAACCTTCTATCGTTCACCTGGCTCGCATTTTTTGGATAAATCAGCGCTCCTGACGAGAGATACCAATCCAGAGGTGCTGAAAGCCCTTGTTCAGCAACTGTCGCTCTTGGGTAATGTGTATCTCGCTGAGCTCGAGGAACGATTCGCGATGCCGCTCTCCTCAGGCCAATCTAGCGCTAGCTTAGTAAGCTCTTCGGCTAGTCTGTATGTAGCATTGTCAGAGAATCCATATCATTTAATGTCAAAGAAGCATCGAGCAATGCTCAAAAATAGGGCCGCCGCCTTGGGTGACCGACTACAGTTTCAGCTGCATACAGGCACTACAGCTTCGCATTTACCGGCCATGATCGACATTGAGCATGATAGTTTTAAGCCGAAGGAGCGAACAGATATCTTCTATGAAACAACGGCACGAGATCTCTATCGCGAGCTTATGTCTACACCGAAAGCCGGATGCGCAGTCGGGATACTCTATCTCGATGGAAAGCCCATTGCCCATTCATTCGGTATGATCAGTCATGCTACGTTTTATGCCTCGCATTTGGCCTATCGATCGGAGTATCGTTCATTGATGCCCGGAAAACTCGTGGCCGGACGTCTCTTAGCTGCATTATATGCGCGGGGTATCGCTACAGCCGACCTGTCTCGGGGAGACAGTTCATTTAAGCGTCAGTTCGCGGACAATGAGTATGGTCAATATGATCTCTATATAAGCACTAACCCATTTGTTTTGTACTATGTCCGATGTATTCATTGGGTGTGTGGTAAGTTGGAGCACTTACCGCCTCGATGGGTGAGCGTGCTTCGGTATTGGCTACGGCATCTGAACGCTGTCCGGAATCCCATCCCTGCGCCTGAAGTCAAATGATGCGTTTAGGAGTGGGGAGCTAGATACATACTTTTTTCATACAGTGTGCTATACATACTATATGAGAAAAGTCATTGTTCTAGAATTTCTTAGCCTCGATGGTGTGATGCAGGCACCTGGTGGACCCGCAGAAGATACGGCGGGTGGCTTTGCCTATGGCGGATGGACAGCTCCGTATTTTGATGAAGCCGCTGGTAAGATCATGGCTCAGCAAATGAAAGAGCCTTTCAGTTTGCTTCTCGGAAGAAAAACGTTTGAGATCTTTGCAGGATACTGGCCACAGCATGCAGGTAACTGGCCCGGCGTAAACGAAGCCACGAAATATGTGGCGTCGCATAGCCAGGGGAAGACCACCTGGCAGAATACTGTCTTTGTGACCGGAGCGGTTCATGAAGAAATAAAAAAACTGAAACAAGAACATGGTCCTGACTTGCATGTCTATGGCAGCTCTATGCTTGTTCAGACATTACTACAATATGATCTCGTCGACGAGCTTTGGCTGAAAGTGTTTCCGATCACGCTTGGCAAGGGAAAACGGCTGTTTGGCGAAGGAACTATACCAGCAGCTTTCACCTTGACTGAAAGCACGACGACTCCTTCCGGTGTTATCATTGCTAATTATACACGTTCGGGAGAAATAAAAACTGGAACAGTCGGGGAGTGAGTCGCGCTTGGTGCAGATAGTAACAAACAGCTTGATCAAGCTGTTCTTTTGTTTGAATCTAAGAGCTATGTTAAGAGGTCTTTTTTCTCGAAAATAAGTATGCAGCGATCGCCGTCGTGATGGGGACTGCCAAAATTAAGGTCATGCTTCCGACAAGTGTTCGAATAATCTCTTCGGAGATCATTTCATTGTTCAGGATGATATTTAATGGTTGCTGGTACTGGGTAAAAAGAAGAAGCAATGGAAATGAGGCGCCAACATAGGCGAGGGCTAAGGTATTGATTAATGAGGCTATATGCTCTTTGCCGACGGATAATCCTCTCGCGAAAAGACCCTTAAACTGCAAAGCCGGATTCGCTTTTTTTAATTCATCCACTACAGCCGCTTGAGCTGTTGTAATATCATCGAGAACACCGAGAAGACCGACAATGATACCGCCGAGTAGTAAGCCCTGAAGATTAATCTGACTGGTATCATTCATTTGTAAGTAGATCGATTCTTCTGACCCGGTCCCGAAGAGCCGCGCCCAGTGCACGGCTAGTACTGCCATCCCTACTGACAGGGCGATAGTGAGTAAGGTACAGAGTAGCGCCACGCTTGTCCGGTAATTGAATCCATGTGCCAGATACAGTGAAACCAGCGCGATGATGAGAGCGCCGATCAGGCTCGTCGTCATTGGATTACTGCCCTTCAAAATATGCGGGATTATATAGACCATGATAACGCCAATGCTGAAAGCTAGTCCTATCAGTGATCGTGCGCCAACGCCGCGAGAAAGCAGTAGCACTAAAGCGATAAATACAAGTGTAATGATACCAACCGTTGAAGCGCGGTAGCGGTCAGTAATGGTGTAGCTTGGCATATCAATGCCATAGTTTTTGAGAACAACAACTTGATCGCCTTTTCGTAACAACTGCTGCGGATCACTCGACTTCGGATAATATGGCAACTCCATAGACGTTCCTTTGAGTGTGCCGTTCAAGAATGTGATCCGAACTTTCTGAGTAGTTTGTTCAGGCACAGGAGCTAATGGATCCACATCTTTCGTCGCATCAAGAATATCGGTGACTCGAGCACGATAATACTCATCGGGAGGTAGATTCTCAGCTTTTTTCAACAGCGCCGCTGTCGAGGTGTCTTCTTGCGCTCTTATAGGCATCGCCCAGCCACAGAGCAATGCTCCTAGGAAGAAGATGCTGATATATAGTGTTCTATTTCTCATTCGTTATATAATAGCACAAATATGGCATGTAGGGGCTATAATGCTTCTGACATCCGCCATGATGTGAAAAAAAGCCGATCACTATCTCGTAAGACATTTTTTTGGTTTTGAGAAATGGTGCGTAGTCATAGTAGGTGAAAATTGTTACAATCAATTAGTGAACAAAAAGGCCATTTTTACTTGGATTTTTATAGCGTGTATAGTTCTAACATTCTGGTTTTTTGGATTGTTGAAAAATCTGGCGATTAACCAGGTTGGTCCAAGATCTGACGAGTCCCCAACCATAGCAATCCCTTGGTCACACACTGAAGAACAAGAAATAACTAAAATCACGAAACTGGCTCAGACTCAAGGCGTCAAGGCAGCTTTCAACTACCTTAAACAAACCTGGGGGGCAACACCGGTTAAGGCGCATCTCTTAGCGCATACCATCGGTCAATTAGCGTACAAGCAGTTGGGGGATAAGGGATTTGCTATTTGTGATCAGAGTTTCGCATTCGGCTGTTACCATGGTTTGATCATGGCATTAATGAAAGACCAGGGAGAGAAGGGTTTGACCATTGTTCGGCAAGCCTGTTTGTCACTTCCGACCAGTGTAGAGCAAACAGGTTGTTTTCATGGCACTGGACATGGCATGATGGAATGGAAGGGGGATATACCTTCTGCGCTCACCCAATGTAGAAAGCTTGGTAGTGCTGAAGATGGTAATTGCTTTGATGGGGTGTATATGGACTATGATATGGATGCGATGAATTACTTTCCGCACACTGCTATTGCCACAAACACACCTTGGGCTTTTTGTGACACCGCGCCCTCTGACAGCTATCCATGGTGCATCAGGAATCATACGTTCTTACTTTTGGCAACGCATAACATACCGCCAAACACTACGATTCGAGATTGTTTGCAGCTTAAGGGAATGTCGCGAAGTATGTGTGAGAGTAGCGTTGGTATTTTCAGTGCTGATAATAAGCAGCTGTCAGTATCTTATGTCCAAGATCGTTGCGGCCTACTGAACAACACAGACGATATATCATATTGTATAGTAAATGCTATTAAAGAGTTGCTGTTTGACTCGAATCCAGCACGCAGTGCTATCGCCAAGCAATTATGTAGTGGACTTACTGCCGGCTGGTTGCAGCAGTGTATACACTTGATTGTTAAGTAATCCAATGCTTAAGAAAAACACGCTAATGCAGGTTTTTCTATTTCTCATTTGAATATGCCTTATAGTGGCGATGCCGCAAAAACCCTTACATTGTCTAGGTAACCGACGAAATTACCACCAGTATCGCCGCCAATTTAAGAGCGGTGCATTGGTAGTAGCTGGGGGATTGGCATAGCTGCTCTGGTCTCGGGTCGCAGTTACTACGGCCCTGTTCATAGTGATAGTATAACACGTTCTTGAAATATGATATACTCATTTTATGACAGAAACATCTCTGACCGACATACCGTGCCTTGACGAAACTCACCCCGTCGGTAGCGGCGCAGATCGTTTCTCATGAAGAAAGTCTGCACTAAGAATCCAATCCATTGAGCATGCTTGCTCTGCAGCGTGGCCCGCATGACTAGGGATGGATGTAATTTGTATAGAGCATGGCTCTTCGACGCCTTCAATCGCATGTTCCCAAGTATGATCTGAACCAGAAGCTCCTCGCCGCGGGCCTCATGGTTTTTTTCTTCGTGGTGTTCGATGGCATATTGATGTATTTGGCGCCCATCGTCATCACGCAAGCCGGTATCTCAGAAAGCGTGATGGGTCTTATCATCGGTTCATCATCGATCGCGGGTATGCTCTTCGATCTGGTCTTGTGTCGCGGACTCAAAGTAACTCACTATCGGCGGATGTTCCTGTTTATGTTCATCCTTGCGTTGTTGTTCCCTTTATTCCTGTTCGAAGGCAAGACCGTCAGTATCTATCTGCTGGCAATGGCCGTCTGGGGTTTTTATTATGACTTTTACAATATTGGTACATTGGATTTCGTCGAGCGCACCGCTGACCCGAAGAAGCATGTAGCAAGTTTTGGCACCTTGCGCTCATTCGAAGGCTTCGGCTATTTGCTGGCTCCGTTTGCCGGAAGCTTATTGCTTCTTTTCATTCACCCTGGCCCGCGTATGCTGGTAGCGCTCGCGGTTCCGCTGGCTATCGCATTTATATTCTATTTGTTAATCGCCTTTCGCCCTAAGTATGAACGGAGCGAGTATAGAGGGGTGGTTCGTAAGGACGTGCTTAGCTTTTTCAAAGAGATCGGCCTGTGGGAGAAGATCGGCTTCACCTTATTTCCTGTGTTATTACTCACATTGACTTTGAATATGATTGATGCTGCCATTTGGACATTCGGGCCGCTTTTTTCTGAGCAGGTAGGTACAGCGAATGGTTTCTCCGGCGGCATACTGATGACGGCCTATGCGCTTCCGCCCATCCTGGTAGGCTGGGTAGTGGGAGCTATAGCGCGACGCTTCGGGAATGTGCATACGGCACAGGGGGCTATCGCGATTGGCTCCGCTATCCTGATCTCTATCGGGTTTGTTTCATCCGCAATTTTCCTCATTATTCTTATTTTCTGCGCATCATTCTTCTGGTCCATCGGATGGCCTTCGATCAACGCGCTCTATACTGAATATATAGAGAAATTTTCGGCACGCCGTAAGGAGATAGAAACGCTCCAGGATCTCTTCACCAATGTCGGTGATACTCTAGGTCCTATCATTGGCGGCTATATGGCCCAGTATCTTGGTTTTGCTCACTCATTCATCGCGACCGGCTCGGTCGGGATCTGCATTGCTGTTTTTCTATTCATAGCAAGTAGTCATTAGTGACATTTAACAAAAAACAGAGCCCCGGGGTTTAGCCCGAGGCTCGAATTGTTTGTAATGAGCGAGTCGTGGTCCTCCTAGTCCACGATTGGTAAGAGCCGCCTGCCTGGCGGTGAGGTTCTTGTTCCACGTGGTGCCAAGATGCCACGATACTGATAGGGAGCATTGGGCACCAGCAAGGTGCAGTGTTCAGCGATCTTACAGCGACCGCAGGTCCGATCGAAGGCACGCCAGACTGCGGTCGTCCATTTGACCGGTGTAGCGCGAATGTCGGTTCGTCGGCCGTTGTATTTTCCTGCAACCGACGACTTATTGCCCGGATGCATACGGCACATGAGTCGCGAGTACAGCCAGATCGCATTGCAGAGGTCGATCGGATCGACGTCGTTCGCGGCGCAGTAGTCTATGGAGAGCTTGCGAATGGCCGCAAGTACTGGCGGCGTGTACAAACCACCACGTGGCATCTCGTCCACCGTGACGATCTGGGTTGCAACCAGGATGCGGCACACGTGGAAGTCCACCGGAATCGGATACATGAACGGAGTGATCAGATCTTCGTCGGCAAGGTAGTGGATCAGCATGCTGACCATTTTGTGTCGGAAACCGTAGAAGCCAGTTCCCTTTTTTTCGTCGCGGATCACGCGGCTGCAAGCATCGTCGTAGTCCGTAACGCCGGCAAAGATGTTCAACACCTTGGCATCCCACTGTTCAGCGAGCCGACGCGAGTTTTCGATCCAAAAGCGAGCATTGTCGGTGGCGCCGACCCCGAGGCCTGCAGCTATCAGTTGCTCGGCTACCGGCACCAGCTGCATGTCTTTTGCAAGCCACGGGTCAAAGAGGTGCGCGCCTCCATTACTGCGGAGCTTTTGGAGCGAGATTGCTGCCGTGTCGCTCTGGATCTTTCCGCGCATCCAGTAGCAGAGTTTGAACAGGAAGAGTGCAAATGCTTCCTTGTTGTCGCGAAGGTCATCAGGGAAGACCAGGTCGCGATTGGGTGGTTTCGCCTTTGGGAGGTTGTAGGGATAGATGCGCGCACGATAGCGCGCAACCAGTCGAGAGAAGACCTCGTCGGCCTTTGCGCGGTCAATCGATACGTGCACTCATTGCCTCCTCGCGTTCTTTTGTCCCATAGACGCCGGGACTTGCGTACAACTCGATCACAGTAATGCCTCGATCACGAAATTGTCGCACGGTTCTGAACTGTATACCTTGGATTCGTTCGTCTCGGCCAGGTAAGGCTTTTCGGGCAAGCTCCAACTCCCAGGGGTCATCGTGGATGGTAGGATCCCATCCGATAGGATCCCCAAGTCGGTACCAGAGACGACTGCGCGTACCAAAGGAACGGTAGAACATTGCGACAATCAGATAGAACGGAAGCTTTGACCCTTCTAGACGACGCTCCACCTCTCGGGCACCCTGCAGTTTCCAGAAACGTTTCCGGGCAACAGTTGAGCGAGCATAGTGTCCTATCAGCATATTGATAGAACGACTGAATCCTCGCAACCGCTTTTGTGTGGAAGGACTTTTTAGCTCAGTGGCGAAGAGATCGGCGCAGAGTTGGGAATCTTTTCGGTGGACTGAGAAATAGAGTCCGCGTTCGTACGTTTCCCGCCTTGTGCGTTCGTAGACGGCGCGATGAGAACGTACATACCAGTCTTGAGTGACTGTCAGTGTAAACGTCCGTGTAGTCCATTGCGGGACACGCTCGTTCACAAGCGCCTGCATGAGCATGAAGAGCAGAGGCGCAACGAGTATGTACTGTTCGTCAGACAATGAGAACCAGGTGCGACGACGTGGACGGAATTGCTGTTTACCTGAGGTTGGGCGGTAGGGCCTGCTACGGAAGAGGCCAACCTCGGCAAGCAGTGCTTTAGCGTACTGTTTGCCTTGGAACTCTCCAGGGCCTACCACGGCGATCACTTGTAGCACATACCCCTTGTTCTGATGTAGTATGGGTCGGCCACTCGTAATGTCGATAACGAATGCCGCATCGCGTTCTACTGCTTGTACATCGCGTGCCACAAGGGTGGGCACGGTGTGGAACGAATAACCGTTCATGCGATGCCTCCTTATAGCATTTTGAAGTTTGAAAAGAACTGCCCTCCTACCGGCATCTTACAGACATCCAGAAGGAAATCAAGAATATGATAAACTATGCTATACTAGAAGCATATGAAAACAGATACTGAGCGATTAGCGCTGCAGATCAGTGATCTGACGAAGAAATTCGGCAAGGTCACTGCCGTGGACGCGGTGAAGCTTACTATTCCTACCGGTAGTATTTACTCGCTGATTGGTCCGAACGGTTCAGGTAAGACTACTATCGTCAAGATGATCTGCGGATTGCTGCAGCCGACCAACGGTACGATAACGGTGCATGGTGTCAATGTAGTGACTCAGCCAGTGGAGGCGAAGGGAGCCATTGGATATATCCCGGATGAGCCTTCGATATGGGCGTCCATGACGGGGATGGAATTTCTGCATTTCACGGGCGTGCTCTATGGCATGGATGAGAAGAGTCGTAGCGATGAGATCGCTCGCCTGCTCGCGCTCTTCAAGCTCGAGAGCATCGCGAATAATTTCTTCGAGGACTATTCACGGGGCAATAAGCAGAAGTTCGCCATCATCGCCGCGATGATGCATCATCCGAGGCTGCTGGTCATAGACGAGCCGATCGTCGGTCTTGATCCGACCAGCGCAGATATCGTGAAGCAGCAATTCGTTGACTATGCCAAGGCTGGCGGGACCATCTTCTTGGTTACGCATACGTTACCGGTGGCACAAGAGATTTCTGATCGCATTGGTGTATTACGGGGAGGCCGTTTGGTCGCAGAGGGGTCATTCGCTGAGCTCCGCGATCAGGCGCATCTGCGCGCAGATGCAGAGTTGCACGATATCTATCAGACACTGGCCGCATAATATCGTTATGGCGCTTGCACACTTACTACGACAGTATCGCTATAATCGTATGCGACGATTCATTTCGTCGAGCCCTGTCGCCCGAGGGATTACGATATTTCTGTTCCTGTTGGTGCTGGGTTCGGTCGCAATCGGCATATATGAGTTCGGGACTCATTCACTTCGCTACATCACGAGCGACGCCTATCTGCGTGATGCGCTGCCATTGTATGTCTATGAGCTGTTTTTTCTCATTATCGCAGGACTGGTTTTTTTCAGTGGCAGCATATCCGTACTGTTGAAATTTTTTACGCGTGAGCGCGTCGCGTGGATCATGGTTACGCCTTCTTTTGCGATGCTGCCGTACTATATGCTGTCGGGGATCTTTGCAGCCTCGCTTTGGCCGCTTCTGATAGTTGGATTGCCGATGCTGCTCGCCGTGCAGACAGTTTTTCACCTGTCCGTGTTAGGTTTTATAACAGCGCTCTGTGCGATCATACTGCTGGTTGTGCTCGCCGTGCTGGCAGCGGTGATCTGCCTCCTTGTCGTAACGAAAGTGCTGCATCATTTCCATAGGCTGACCAGGAAAGCGACTGCGCTCTCGGTGCTCGCCATTGTCGCAGTGCTTGCATTCGGCACTTGGGCTACAGTCGGTCGCTCGAATGCAGTGCAATTATTCCACGGGAATGATCTGCATCTGCAGGTCGCTCGGCTGCAGGACATTACCTCAGAATTCAGTCCGTTCCCTTCGCATCAGGCAGCGCTGGTACTCCACGGCTTAACTCATCATGAGTCGCCGCTCGTCGTACAGTCCATCGCTCTGCTCATCACAGAGATTGTCCTGCTCTTTTTGCTCTTGCGTTTCTGCCTGCCCTGGTACCTCGATCTCTGGAAAGCATTGCAAGAGAATCCTGTGGCCGCGAGAGTTGGCCGGCGGAGGACTTCCGCCAGACCATTCCCGCGTTTCTCGCGTGGAGTTATTGGTTCGATATTTGAGAAGGAATCATTGACGCTCTATCGCTCCACGACGAATGCTCTCTGGTTCAGCTTCGTTTTTTTCTTGTGGCTCATTCAGACCAGCTTAAATTTCTATATACAACGGACCATCAATGCAGCCGGCACTCACGACGCATTCCCCAGCGCTATTGAGGCATTCCAGGTCGTTGCCGCAGTGTTCTTCGTTACAGCCTTTGTCCTGCGCTTTGCGCTGCCAGCATTCAGTACTGAGCGCAAAACAGCATGGATACTAGCAAGCGCTCCGATCCGTATGCGAACGCTGTTCTGGTCCAAACTATCTTTCTATGCGCCCGTGTTCGTAGCGATGGCGATCGTGCTTGGCGTGGTCAATACGACGTTGGTGCCCATTCCGTTGCAAGCGGTGGTTGTGTTTCTCTCATTCCTTGGCGTGAGCACTTTTGTCGTGACGGCGCTTGGCTTAAGCCTCGGCGCTTTGTTCCCAAGTTTCGAAACAGATGATCCTGAGGTCCTGAGTACATCATTGCCAGGATTATTTTTCACGATAGCTGCTATCGGTTATGGTATCGGCGGAGCTGCCATTTTCAATCTATTCTTACAGAACGCCGCTCTGCTGCCGGTCGTGGCCTTCGAAGTGCTTTCAGTTGTAGGCGCTCTCGTGCTATTGTATTTCGCTGGCGCTGCCCTTGAGCATATCGATTTCGCGTAGTACTATCTGCCTAACGAACAGCAGCTGTTATGATTAACCTCAGTATGAGTGCCGTTTTCATCATTGCCATATCGAAGGCGGTACTTTTTCTGTATGTGATAGGTATAGTGTATCTTATCTGGCGGAAGGCCGATGTACGCATCTATATAGTGTTCACGACACTAGCGCTCGCTCTATGGTATATGCTGTTTGCTTGGCCGCTCAAAACGATGTGGTGGGGTAATACGGGTGATGAGAATATAATCCTTGCGTCCCTAGTCCAAGTATTGCACGGCAATCTATTTCGTGATTTCTACCATGCGTGGCTCCCGCCGTATTATCCGCCATTGTATTTCTGGGTCACCGGAAGCATTGCTCGGCTCTTCACTACTCATGCGGTAGCAGCTGCGAAGATTGGTGTGTTGCTAACGCTTATTGCTTGGTTCATCCTACCGACCGCCTTCAGCTCGATATATCGGAAGATCACCTCAAACAAAGAGGTTGACCCGATAGTCCATATGCCTTGGTTCTGGTTCCTAGCGCCGCTCGTGTTTTTATGGACTATTGATTTTGACACCATACTCACGAAACCATATGAAGTATTCCCGGCACTCCTTGTGGTATTGCTCGCTGGACTCTGCGGGTACAGTCTTCAAGATGAACGCTGGGGGATAGGGCAGTATCTTTTCTTCGGCATTCTCGGTGGGCTTCTCTTCATGACTTTTTATTTCTGGTTCTTCTTCGTAGGCGCTGCGCTGCTCAGCATGGCCTTCGCTTCGCCGCATCGCAAGCGCTCACTGCTACGATTGATCGGCGTCGGCGGCACTATGCTGATCATAGCCTCTCCATATCTCGTACCACTGCTACTTTCATATAGTCGGTATGGTATCGAGAATTGGCAAGGGCACTATTTCGTTCCTTCTGACTTCGCGACGGTGCTACCCTGGGATATTTCCATCAGAGGAGTACTGGCCCTTGCTGGACTTGCGGGACTCATCTTTGGCTCGAAGCGGCATCCTTTCGTACGAACGACGCTCATGCTGCTCATCTTTTGTTACTTGTACCAAGGTATTGGTGTTCTCCAATTCATCATCGGTATGGTGCCGGTGGTGCCATCGAAACCCTTTCCGTTCTTAGCGAATGCATGTCTTGCGATCGGAGCCGCCTGGGGCGCATGCATCGTGGTTCAGAACTATGGCCATCGTTTTTCCAGCGCAACACAGCGAAGCATAGCGACCATAGTATTCATTATGTTCGTATCGCAGATGCCCTTCGCTGGCTTTATTGACTCGCCGAAGATACTGATGCAAGTACAGAGCGATCTCGATCACATGACCGACGCCTCAGTAGCTCAGGCAATAATCTCTTCGGTGCCTGATTATCTACAACGGACTTGGCTCGTGAGCGATGTCCCCACGGTCAGCGGCCTCGTGTCCCTGTCATACTATATTTCCTTTAATCAGCACTATAGCCACCATGCTTCTCAATTCAGCAAACGTTTCGATCTGATCAAACGTCTCAGCGCGGCAGGAACGCCTGAGGAGTTCGATGCGATCATTGATCAGGGTAGTCCGCAGAAGATCGATGCGCTCGCTTTCTATAGTCCGTCTGCTACGAGTGATTATTTGCTCTATTTCTGGGTCGATAACTATCCTAATGGCGGTCGGGAGCAGATCATATCTATACCGCGTCAGGTCCTTCAGGGAGCTGGTTGGGATACTCGATATGTTAGTCATGATTGGACTATCCTGACCCGTCAGTAATTCAGCGGGGCATAGAGACCCTTGAAATAAGAGTGTTTTTTTATTGTATATATAGAGTAGAGCAGATAGCTGCCCTGCTCTTTTCTTAAAAAATACAATGCATTACTTACTAACAAACATATGTCTCTACTAACGAACATCAAAAGTCGTTTGCTTGGCATCAGTGTGCTCGGATTGAGTTTCGTGCTAGTACCGCTCGCCTTCGCAAGTGCGAGCGCTTCTGTTTCTATACAGTCACTGTCACCCAGTACCAATGTGTCTGTAGGTACAAACCTTTCATTCACGGTGATGACCTCAGGGTTTACGAGCCCATCATATAGTGTCAGTGATTCCTTCAGCGGAACATCACTGTTTAGTTCGAATATAAATTCGTCAGGTAATTTTTCATGGACGCCAACCCAGGTCGATATCGGTACGCATACCCTGACAGTCACGGTAACTGATTCTCTTACTACAGCTACAACCCAAGAAGACATAACGGTAAGTGCAGCCCCAACTGTTTCGATCCAGTCGCTTTCGCCGGGCTCTGCGGTCGCTGTTGGACAGACAGTTTACTATACTGTCGCGGCAACGGGATTCACCAACCCGTCATATTCGCTCAGTGATTCGTTCAGTGGTTCAACAGTATCGAATTCCGACATTAATACATCGGGGAACTTCAGCTGGACTCCTGCTTCGCAAGACATCGGTAGTCACGACATCACAGCAACCGTCACTGATAGTTATGGACATTCGGCTACCGTGGTAGAAAGTTTAACCGTGAATTCTTTAGGCACGGTAGTTATCCAGTCGCTTTCGCCAGGTGCTACGAGTACACAGGGCCAGACAGTATCATTTACGGCGAGCGCGTCCGGCTTCACCAATCCGTCATTCTCTTTGAGCGATTCATTTAGTGGCACGTCTTTGACCAATTCGAATATCACTACTGCTGGCTCTTTCAGTTGGATACCTGCTGTTTCTGATGTCGGCTCTCATACCATAACCGTATCGGTAACGGATAGCAGCGGGCATGCTGCCACGGCGACACAGACTATAACGATTCAGGGGATCGGCGTTGTCCTCCAAAGTCTCTCGCCCGGAGCGACGGTCGTCGTGAGCAACCCGCTCACGTTCACTGCATATGCATCGTCATTCACGAATCCGGTCTACACGATCAGTGATTCATTCGGTGGGAGTACTATTTCTAACGCAACTATTAATGCATCCTCGGGTTATTTCAACTGGACGCCAGTAGCAGGCGATATTGGTACCCATATGATAACCGTCTGGGCTACTGATGCATCAGGCCATAGTGCTCAAGTGACTCAACAGATCGTCGTGGAAGTTCCTACCATTGTTATTAATGCATTGAGTCCAGGATCATCGCTGAGTACTGGCACGCAATTGACTTTCACCGTCCTGCCCGCTGGATTCGTCAACCCAACCTATACGCTCGCCGATGCTTTCGCAGGCACGACCCTCACGAGCGCGGATATTAACTCACAAGGTTCATTCACCTGGACACCAACGGCTGCAGATATTGGTACACATACACTAGTCGTATATGCTACTGATTCATATGGCCACAGTGCGAATGTAAGCACGAATATATTCGTTACTGTGCCGACTTCTGGAGCGACAAGTGTTATACCAGTGACTTTTAGCCAACAGAGCCTTTCGCTGACGGTGGGTCAAAATATCAGTTTGCCACTCGCCGGTGGCGCTGGTGGTGGCTACTATGTGGCATTTAATTCAAACGCAAGCGCGGCTGAGGCGACCATCAGCAATAATGCACTCTCTGTCACCGGTCTGAGCAGTGGCGGCGCGGTGTTGGTTGTGTGCACATCGGCGAATAACTGCGGCGCATTGCAAGTGACTATCGGCATTACGGCAAATACGACGCAGGCCGGATGGGTGCTCTGTGCCACGGAAGGGCAGCAATGCAGCTTCAGTGGTACGCGGAATGTTCAGTATGGGGCGAATGGCAAGTATTACTATAAGGTGCTCGCCGATGGAGCAATATGTTCGAATGCTACGTTTGGCGATCCGGCATCTGGCGTCGTTAAGCAATGCAGTTATAGTAGTGAGACGACTTCTGCTCCAGCGCTTTCAAGCATCGCGACCTTTAAGTTCACTCAGTTTCTTTCAGTCGGTTCGACCGGTACAGTAGTATCTTATTTACAGCAGCGACTGAAGAATGCTGGCGTCTACACTGGTCCAATAAATGGTAGTTTTGGTTCATTGACCAAAGCTGCTGTTAAAAAGTATCAAGCAAAGCATGGGCTAGCTCAGTTAGGTTATGTAGGACCTGGTACCCGGGCGGCATTGAATGCCGACACAGATTAATGGGGAGCAGAGAGTCCGTATAGATACATTTCGGCTCCTAGAAACGTTCAGGCTACGGTTTTGTATCCACGCGTACAGTAGAGGTCATGGTCTCAAGTATTTTTGTAAGATCGAGATAGTTCGTCCGTGCTATGCCTTGCTCATCGCGGCTAGCAACATGCAGCACATAGTCATAGGTTGCTGTGTCTATGAACACGTCCGTTTGCTCAGGAACAGAATAGGTCGCAGTATGCAGATCATTGACCACCAGCCGTCCTTTCTTTATGAACTCAGAGGCGTATTTCTTTTCAAAGGCCTTGATAAGATCGTCATTACTGACAGTAGTATCTGGATGTTTTGTATCCGCCACCTTAGTAATGCTCACGCCAATGGCGCATGATCGGCTGGCGCTATGTTCTGACAAACAGACTGTGTATCTTGTGGCGCCGGACACTATATTCCAGTTCTTCGGGTACTTGAAGTTGAAACCACTCTCTGTATCAGTATAGGTTTGCCAGGTGCTTGTGTCTAAAGCTGGATCCAGTGCAACAGGCTTCGGCTTGGGTGTTGGAGTTGGGATGGCTGCTTGAGATGCTGGTTTTGGCGAAGGCGAAGCAGTACAGCCAGTTATCAGCAGTAGAAGGATTGAGGGTATGATGATTTTTTGGCTGCGTAACATAGTAGTTACGCTACACTATAGCAATGCTTTCGGCAAAATGAAAGACGCTTTTCAGGGAAATAAAAATCGGAACAGATGTTCCGATTTTTATTTACAGTGGCGGCTATATCGCTACTTGCAGGCAGCTCGCGCTGTCTTCCAAGCTGCTGTTGCAGCGTCCTTGGCCGTCTTCCAGGTGCCTGTAGCGGCGTCTTTCGCTGTTTTCCAGGCAGTCTGGGCAGCGATTCGAGCGGCTTTCAGGTCAGAGGCTGCTTTGATTCGCGCATCTTTTAATGCGGTCTTTGCGGCAGCGTCCTTCGCACTAGCCTGGTAGGTTGCTTTCGCAGCAGTCAGAGCATCCTGATATGCTTTCCTAGCGGCAGCGATAGCGTCAGTATAGGTGGTCTTCGCGCTAGCTAAGCTAGCTTTCTCAGCTGTACGAGCTGCTTGAATGGCAGCAGTGTAGGTGTCACGAGCAGTTTTAAGGCATTGCTTCATGGCGCTGGCAGTCGTGCTAGACATAGTGGTATTCATGTCGGTGGTCGTCTGGGCGGCTACCGGAAGAGCCAATACCGCCAGCAATGCGGCGGTCGATATGAATCTTTTCATAGGCGTTGTTACTAGATAGTAATTAGTTTTTGATAGGGCATATTCGACCTTTGGATAGTATGCATACCAATACAAGACGGATATCCAGTGGAATTCTTACAGCTACCAGGATATGCAGGTATAGGCCCGGTCTCTTGACAATGCTTTTGACCTTCAAAAGCGTTATTGATAATATTAGGGAATATAATCAGTAATGTTAAGAGCTATGAAGTTTTTTAAGCTAACAGCCGCTATTCTTATTGGGTTGCTACTGAGCAGTTCGGGTCCGGTGTTGCCGGTAGTAAGCGCGAAAAATGTCGCGACCGATACCGATAGGATTCCGGGTCAGTATATTGTCGTGTTTAAAGATTCCGTGCAAGACCCGGTGAGCACGACCTCTGAATTCGTGACGAAGCATGGGTTGGGGCATCTGGAAACCTATGAGCGCGCGCTCAAGGGATTTGCCGCGACCATCCCGGATGCCGAATTAAATTCTATCAAACAGGATCCGCGCGTTGCTTTTGTCAGCGAAGATCATCTTGTCTCAATTTACGATAAGCCAGATGCTTCCCGGAGCTCAGGCGGCGGCTCTGGAACAGCAGCTGCGCAAGTAACGCCTACAGGCGTGAATCGTATCGGTGCACCAACTAATGCCAACAAAGGAGCCGGCGTGACCGTTGCGGTTATCGATACTGGTATTGATCTGACACATCCTGACCTCGCAGGAAATATCGTCAATAAAGGCAAGACCTGCGTTTCAAGAACCTCGAGCGCTAATGATGACAATGGTCATGGTTCGCATGTAGCCGGCACGATTGCTGCGTTGAATAATACGATCGGTGTTGTCGGTGTAGCGCCGCAAGCAAAGCTCATCCCGGTGAAAGTACTTGACCGCAACGGTTCAGGTAGCTGGTCATCGGTCATTTGCGGTATCGATTGGGTCACGGCGAATGCAGCTTCGTTGCATATCAAGGTGGCGAATATGAGCCTTGGTGGCAATGGTGCAAGCGACAATAACTGCGGCAATACAAACAATGATGCTTTACATCAGGCTATCTGCCATTCACGAGACGCTGGTGTGACCTATGTGGTCGCGGCAGGGAACAATGGGGCGAATGCAAGCTCATTCGTGCCGGCTGCCTATGATGACGCGGTGATCACAGTATCGGCGCTCGCTGATTCTGATGGCAAATCTGGCGGGTTGGGAGCTGGTACAGGATATGGCGCTGATGATACCTTCGCGTCATTCAGTAACTATGGCAGCATCGTGGATATCGGCGCACCTGGCGTGAATATCTACTCGACCTGGAAAGGCGGAGCCTACAATACCATCAGTGGCACGAGTATGGCGACACCGCATGTCAGTGGTTCCGCGGCTCTGTATATCGCTTCGCATCCGGGCTCGACCTGGACGCAAGTGCGTGACGGCCTGAAAGCAGCAGCCGAACCGTTAGGAGCAGGACATACTGATCCATCAGGTGTCCATCCTGAACCAGTTGTTCGAGCAGGCTCGCTGTAACTTGCCACCTCAGTAGTAGTTAAGAAAACCCCGCCTAGTAGTTGATGCGGGGTTTTCTATATGCGAAGTGCTGGCCAGGGATAGCAAAGGAAGGCCAAGACGCAACTTGCTTATTCTTAGGCGCTCTGTGTATACTATGCGGTTATAGGCACTTACGCCTATGCACCCTAGCTGCGGGTTGTGCAGCTTCGTCCTTTTCTAGAGAGGAGCATATGTATGCGATCCGAGAGAGGTCCGACTATTGGCTTCACCATCGATGGTCCCTATTCGCGGGATCTGGATGATGCCATCTACCTTCGCAGGACTCCTTCTGGCTGGACTGTCTACGTCAGCATCGCGGATGTCGCTTCGGCGATTTCCAAAAACTCTCCACTCGACGTCAAAGCCCGAGAGCAAGGGTATACGCGGTACTTCGCTACTGGCAATGAGCCGATGCTGCCGCCCTGCTTTTCAGAAGACCAGATGAGCTTGCTGGAGGGCAAAGAGCGGCCGGTGATCACCGTCGAGATTCCGCTTTCTCACGATTTGGTCGCTGGGGAGCCGACGATCAGGCCCATGACGCTCAGCAGCAAGGCGAAGCTCAGTCACCAACAGGTAGACCAGATACTCGCTGCGCCCGAACATGAGCTGCGTAGTCAACTTGCTGACTGCAGCGTAATCGCGCAGCAGTTGCTCACGAAGCGCCGCCGGGACGGAGCGCTCGCGCTCTATGATATCTTCTCCGGCTGGGCTACTACCGAGGAAGGTCTTCTGTGCAGGATTCGTCAGAACGAAGCGCATGTTGCCTACGTGATCGTCCAAGAGTTCATGATCTTGGCAAATCGTGCCATCGCAGAGTTCTTCGCGAGCAGGGGTATCCCCGCGCTTTTTCGCAACCACACCGCACAGCCGCTTGCACCTGATCGTGATTCAATCCTGCAGGACCTGATGCTCTCGCTGGAGTATCCGACTCGCTTTTCGATTGAGACGCTCCAGAAGCGCGTGGCGCTCACCTTGAATCGGGCGACCTATGGGCCCCGGCTGCAAGGACACTATGGCCTGAATCTAGCGGCCTATGTGCATTTCACCTCGCCGATTCGGCGTTACCCAGATCTCGTGAATCATCGCATTTTGCATGCGGTGCTCGCCGGCACTGAGCTGCCATACAGCATGGATGAGCTCGAGAAGCTCGGTGAGGCACTCGCCGAGCAAGACCGCGTGCAGAAAGATCGGCGCTCTGACGACCTCAGGGAAGAGGCTTATGGACATATTCGAGCGCAGATAGCGCGCGATCAACTCAAGAGCCTCAGCCGCGATCAGTTCAGCAAGGTTATCAAGCTGGCCTGTCGAGGAGACGAGCTGACCGACTCGATTGAAACAGAGATCTTGTCCCGATGGGATAGTGGCGACCTCATGGGGCGCGATGCCTACTCGTTGCTTTTTGAAGCGAATTCGGCTACCCGAGCCTGGATTCGGATCAAAAAGCAAACACTCAACTGGCTCGTGATGCACCCGGGACAAGCCATCAGTATCCTCAACTCCGCTCGGCAGGATGGTATCTGTAGCCTCGCCGAGTTCCATAATTTCTACCAGGGACTCGATCACAATCGTCTGTACACGGTCGAGGGCACAGTCCAGTTCAAAGGCATACTCTTCAAGTCAAAGCCTTTCAGGGCGAAGATGTTTAATCTCGGGCAGAAGAAGGCAGCCTGCGATCTGGTCATTGAGATCGCCTGCCATGTGGCTGGTCTGTCTCGCGATGTATTTGATCTCCCGACCTTGGCCGCTGATGAGGACGTGGGCGAGCAGCGGAATCATATTGGCCAGCTCTTGGACCTCTGCGCTGCGCAGCATTGGTCACACCCGCACTTCGGTATTACCGTGGCGGGGTTGGACCATCAGCCAACCTTCACATGCGTAGCAACGATGTCCATTAAGGGATCGTCGTTCGCGTCGAAGCCTTCTGTAGGCAAGAGCAAGCGGCATGCAGAGCATATGGCCGCAGCTGATCTACTCGAGCAGCTACGGGCACGGAAAGAACACAAACTGGCCGAGAAGCCCGACCAGATAGCGAGATGCGCTGCCAGCGGCAACTTCGTGAGTGCTCTGCAGGAATGGTGCCAAGGGCAGGGGCGTCAGCTCCCTCGCTACCTATGCACTATGAGTGGAGCTCCTCACCTTCCGATCATTAGTTGCGTCTGCATGGTTTCTACGAAAGATGGCGCCGACTTGAGCTATACTGGTCAGGCAAACAACCAAAAGACCGCCAAGCAACTGGCGGCCAAGCTGGCCTACGAGGCTCTCATAGTAACTCGTTCTTAAGGAATACCTCTTGGGGTACGGTGCAAAAAGCCGTGCCCCAATTTTTTACCCTTGGTCACTCGTGGGAGTAGCAGTATATTGATTTGTATAATAAGCAAAGGGCCCCGGTCGCACCTGTTGTCAGGTGGCCGGGGCCGAATGTTGTCCTAGTTGCGTTTCTCAGAATGATCCGCCGATCTCCAGGGTGAGCCCCTGTTTACCAGCGAGGGCCTCGTGATTCGGGACCTGGTAACCCACATAGATCGTGAGCGGCGTTTTCGAAAGGGCGATACTCGCGCCAGCAGTGGCATACCCAAGTCCGTGTCGGCCAGAGTACCAGTCAGCTAGCAAGCTGACGCGCCGCGACAAGGGCTGCTCGAAGCCCGCGATGACATGCGTCGTGTTGATGCCGAATAGCTGCTTGGTGCCAGTGCTTGTCCCGAGCGTCAGGCGCGTATTGGTTTTGCGGAATGTGCCGCTGAGATGCGAGTAGGCCCAGTAGCCAATACCCTGATGGTCCAGTGAGAACAGCTGCTGGTAGCCCACCGTGACCTGTAGCGAATTCGGATCGGTCTTTGTGACCGGAATGCCGGCTTTGAACCCAACGCCGAGCGTGCGGTTGCCGGATGCCGGTACGGTCGTGTTGTATAGCGTCATGTCGATCTCTGTGTGGAAGCCAGCGCCGACCGCAAGGTAGTCGGTGCCATACCAGTAGCGTCCGTCACCCCAGGCGCGGAACTGGGACTCATGCTCGAGATAGACCCCTTTCTGCGCCGTGATGTCCGCGCTTGGTACATTGAAGATTGTTTGCTGGGCGAGCACGGTGTCGCTAGCAATCCAGATGGCACAGAAGGCGCAAAGCCGTATAATCCAATGCACATATTCCTCCAACAATGAAAGAGCGTTTATTTACGGAAACTATGTTATATGCCTGGTATATACTTTTGTCAATGGTTTAGCGGTGATCACATTTTTCTGCTATTCTAGAAGTATGAAAAAACCAACCACTGTAACCGGCTATATCGCTGCCGCGCCGAAAGAGCAGCGTTCTCGCCTCAAGGCACTTCGTTCGGCTATCAAGAAAGCGGCTCCCACAGCAGAAGAGAAACTCAGTTATGGTATGCCGTACTATGGTTTGTATGGACGACTTGCCTATTTTGCTAGTGCAAAGCAGCATATAGGGCTCTATCTCATGCCGCCGATGATCGCAGAGCATAAGAAAGAACTGAAGGACTATGTGACTTCGACGGCAACGATTCAGTTTCCGAATGATAGGCCTTTGCCCATGCCCCTGATCAGAAAGCTTTTGAAGATTGCTGTACATAAAAATGTGAAAAAAGCTTTCCGCATCTGCTCTCGTGGACATGAGTTTATGGCGCCGGGACCCTGTCCTACTTGTTGGCCGGGAAGATTGAAAAAGAAAAAGTAGCTCTTGCCGCTCTGCTGCGAGCCAAGCTTAATGTACACTACTGTATATATGAGGAGAAAATATAAAGTTCCAGTTATAGAGTTTAGAAATTCGTGGATTTACAATATTCAATGGAAGCGACCAAAGGAATTGAGAAAACCCCCTTCGGAAAAAGAGTGGAATAGGCGAGAACATAGGCTTCGACAACTTTGGTCCAAGCATGGAAACAAGATTCTTCGGAACATGTCCCGGGTAACTGGATTGGTGTGGCAAGAAGAGAGGATTATCGTGTATCTCAGTTGGGGGATTTATCCCTTTTCTGATCCGGTGACCATTAATTTACGATCAGATGTTTTCTCAGTTTTTGAAACCTTAACCCATGAATGCATACATCGTATCGCAAGTCATGAAAAAAATTGGAAGAAGATTAGCAGACGCTGGTTAGCTTTCACGAGTAAGTATCCAAAAGACAAACCAAACGCTATCAATCATGTGCCGATTCATGCAGTCCATGAGGTGCTTTGGCGTTCATTGTTCCCTCATCGGGTTCAGGCCATCAAAAAAGCTGTAGCCGCACAGGCATATGTACGAGCTTGGAGCATTGTCGATGAGGTTGGTGCTGAGGAAGTCATTCGGCGTGTCTTTAAGAAAAAGCCCCGGACGCACATCTAGGTTCAGATGTGGCCGGGGCCGTAGAGGAGGATCAGTCGCTTATGCTTTCAGCGCCTGCTCCAGTGGATACCGCGCCTTGCGGTACTCGCGGGTGTTGAATGCCAGCGATTCGAGCTCAGCGAGAAGCCGGTTGAGTTCCGCATGGCGTTCGGCGGGGGCGGCGCTGATTCGTCGCTTCAGCTCTTCGATGTCGCGATTCTTGAAGCGACGCTGTTTGGTCTCTTCGATGAGCAGGTGTGCCTGCCCAAAGTCGTTTGCTTTGATCAGTTGAATCACCTGACCCTCGATTTCAAGGGCTTGGGCGCTCATGAGCAAGTTGTTCGCCTCATGCAGCAGACTTTCCGCGCCTGTGACGTCGCCGCGCTTGAGACTCGCCGCCACAAGGTCTTGACAGTGTAACGCGGTGCTGCGCTCCTTCAGCTGCTTGAGCTGGTGGACTCTGCGTTTGCGCGCCTCGATGGCCTGATTCAGGCGCATGCGAGCCTCTTCCGGGCGATGACGGGCCGCTAGGTCCCGCACTTCCTGCTCAAGCTCTGGAGAGAACTTGGCGGCGATCCGCACATACTCCCTGAATCTCTGCATCTCAGTATCGACGCGCGGCGCACGCTCGATAACGTCGTGATATGCCACCCCCGAGAAGTAGAGCCGTACGATGCCACTCGGGATCAGGAGAAACTTCCTCGAGAAGGGCACCCAGGGGTTGCGCCAGATCAGCAGTGTCACGTAGGCGCTGATGTAGTACAGACCCCGGGCAGTCAGGAACAGCATGCAGAGCGCGATGATCGCCAGGACGGCATGGTGCTTGACGTCCAGGGTGAGGTAGGCGACAGCGCTCACCGTGGCAATGATGAGCCCGATGATGCGCAGAAAGGCCAGGCCTCTGCGCATGCTGGTGTCGTCTTTTTTCGCCGGCAACGGCGCGAGCTCGTCGATCGCGGTATCTGTATTCACCGAGGTTTTCATGAGCACGAGCATCCCCTCCCTAGTGCTGAAGTTGTTCGTACAGCTTTGCCGACATGGCAAGGCGACTGGGACAAGATCGTGTCGTACCGCTAGATTGCTTTGTAGCCAGCGTTCGAGAGTTTTTTCTCGACACCTTCCTTGGTCTTGCCGTGGAATTCGTCCGTTAGCGTGCCATTGTCGCTGTAGACCCTGATGAGCCAGGATCTCCGGCTAGTCTGCGCACGTGTAACCCAGATCTGCTCTGAGCCCTTCATGTAGAGCTGACCCGCCAACAGAGAACCCCCAGGCCCGGGGAATTGTTTTGGCGATCGATTGACCATGATGCCTCCGAAACCCGTTAGGGTTTTTGTGGATAGTGTTTGGTTCGAGCTGCAGTTGGCTCAGTTGTGAGCCCCGCTGGGGACATAGCCTGCCGCTTCGAACTTGTCCTGAGCCTCCCGCCTGGTTTTGCCGGTGAACTCTTCCACCAGCTTCTCCTTGTGGTCACGCACCTTGATGTGCCAGTCGTGTGGCGCGATCATCACGTGTATGACCGAGAAATGCTTCACATACGGTTGAGCGACCACATGAGACCCTACCGAGTCCCAGAAGGGTTGAAACATGAAACCTCCTCCTAACCCCTTATACAGGGATGGTTGGTTATTTTCGTAAGGTGCTGCTTGATTGTTGGCCACTATGGCCAGAATCAACAGTTTGGTATAACGAAAAGAAAGAGTATTGTCAATCTGCCTCTTGCCACTCGGCTGTAAAATATGAGAGAATAGTCTCCTAATAACGTCACATATACTATATGAAAACACTCAATCCATATCTTACCTTCAACGGCAATGCAGCTGAAGCAATGCGGTTCTATCAATCAGTCTTAGGCGGCGAGCTTACGATACAGACATTCGGTGAAGCAAAGATGGCCGAGAAGCCCGAAGACGAGAACCGCACCATACACGCGGTTTTGAAGAGTAACGGTATAACTCTCATGGCAAGTGATAGTCGGCCAGGTACTGAGGTGACATTTGGTGATGAGATGCATCTCAGTGTGGTTGGTTCTGAAGAAGATGGTCTTGACCAGATCTTCGCGAAGCTAGCTGAAGGAGGTACGATCGACATGCAGCTCGAAAAGCAATTCTGGGGTGATATGTTCGGTATGTGTACTGATCGATTTGGTATGCATTGGATGGTGAATAGTACTGTTAAAAAATAATTAAATTAATAAAAAAGTATGCAACAAAGAAATCCGGTCGTGCATTTCGAAATGCCCTATGATGATAGGGATCGTCTTGCTGCGTTTTACGAATCAGCCTTTGGCTGGCAGATGAATAAACTCGGTGAAAATATGGGAGGCTACGTAACGGCCTATACAGCAGAAACCGACGAGAATCGTATGGTGAAAACACCGGGCACGATTAATGGTGGGTTTTATCCCAAAGCTGCTCAAGGAGCTTCGTCAATGCCGTCAGTTGTTATCTCCGTCGCAGATATCAAGAAAGCAATGGCAGACGTGCAGAGCGCGGGCGGTGAACTACTTGCTGAGCCAACGGAAATCCCCGGCATAGGTATGTGGGTGCCGTTCAAAGAT
>CAYRBH010000007.1:0-29753 GCA_964422585.1 uncultured Gammaproteobacteria bacterium | reverse complement strand
GTGTCAGTATGCTCCAGCCGAAGAGAATGTAATTAATAACTAACTATCACAAATATGAAAAAGTTTTTTGTAGTATATCATGCGACTCCAGAAGCAGTCGCGTCGTGGAAGACTATGGACGAAGCGACCATGAAAGCGGGGATGAAGCAGTGGCAGGATTGGCGTGCTGCGCACGCGGCGTCATTCGTCGACACCGGCGCTTCGCTCGGCAAAACAAAGCAGGTGAAGATGCAGAGTGTCTCCGATGGTAAGAATGATCTGATCGGTTACGCGGTGGTTGAAGCAGAGTCGCTCGACGCAGCAGCTGCGATGTTCGCGGATCATCCGAATGCGAAGATGGAAGGCGGCTCTGTCGAGGTCATCGAGGTTATCGATATGCCGAAGGTATAATGAGCGCGCTGTAGCTACTATCTATGAAAGCAATCAATCCATGCTTGTGGTTCGACAATCAAGCTGAAGAAGCAGCGAAGTTCTATGTGTCGATTTTTCCGAACTCGAAAGTAGGCACGATCGCACGATACAATAAAGAAGGAGCGGCGGCTTCAGGTCAGAAAGAAGGATCGGCAATGACGGTGCTGTTTAATCTCAGTGGACAGGACTATATGGGCTTGAATGGTGGCCCACTCTTTAAGTTTTCTGAAGCTATTTCATTCGTTGTGCATTGTGAAGATCAGAACGAAGTTGACTATTACTGGGAGAAGCTCGGCGAGGAGGGTAAGGAGAGTCAATGCGGCTGGCTCATCGACAAGTTCGGCTTGTCATGGCAGATCGTGCCGACGGCCCTCGCGCAACTTATGTCAGGGCCGAAAGCTCCGCAGGTCATGGGAGCTTTGCTCAAGATGAAAAAAATAATCATTGCAGATCTTGAGTCAGCAGCACAGTAAGTGACATTAGAGTCGAGTATATCTGACGCGAGGATCTGGTTCGGGAATGGCAGTAGTGCACTACTGGTTACGTTAATCTAGGATTGACTCTCTGCATACAAGATGCTATATTCTTTCGTCACGCATACCGCGTGATACTGTCCTATGTCGGACAACTGAGGAGGACGCACCTTGAAAGAATTGCATCGAACGTTGCGAGCTCTGGTTTTCGTCATTGCGCTGGTGATCCCACTGAGCGCATTCGCCCAAAACCCGCCTCCGAAAGTCAATTCGCAGGCGGCTAGCACAAAGGACGCCACTTCCTATCCGTCTTGGATCGTCGCCCTCGAAGCAGGTGTCCAGGGATCGACCTTCAACAGCAACCAGATCACTGCCAGCACCGATGACAAGGGTCTTTTCAAAGACACCGCACCGTTCTTCGCGGTACAAAACTGGATCACCGGAGCTAACACGAAGCAATCTTTCGGCTGGGCCGTGAAGTTCGACTCAGTAACGGTTGCGGTCGACTCGACCGACCCGGATGTGGTCGCTACTGGCAAGAACGTTCTCAAGAACGCCCAAGCCCTGGAGTTGAATGCATCGTACAACTACAAGTTTTGGCGAACGATCTATGCCGGTGGCTCTGTCTCCGGTTTCACACCAGTGAGAGACAATACGACGACGGTCACGACAGATCAGGGTGAAGTGAACTTGCGGGCAAGCGAGTTCCTCTACGAGTACTACGGATTCGTCGGGATCGTGCAGGGCGATGATAGCAAGCCGCTCTACGGCTCGTACATACAGGCGGGTTTTGGCCAGACAAGTCGTTTGCCCGCTTCGGTCGAGTACTTCGCTGAAACACGATTGACCGGTAAGCTCGATAGCGCCTCGAAGCTCGCCTGGTTCATCCAGTTCCACTTGACCGTCTCGAATGGCCCTGACGATCTCCGCGCTACCTTCGGCTTGTCGAGAACCTTCGGCAGCTGACGCCGTCGTTCGGCCGAGACCCTTTTGACTAGCGAGAAAGCCCTCGGGCAAGTATCGCTAGTCAATTTTTTATCTAAAAAATCGAAACAGCTGGATATGGTATAGTTTTACTTTAGTATTGCAGTGCCAAGAGTATAGCCATTGATCTCTGCTTGCATCACGGTGTGCGCAGCTTTGAGTTGTGTTTTGAGTCTGCCGGCAGCGACCGCATCTGCGATCTTTCTAACCTTGCCGCCGCTGACATAGTAGTAGGCCCCAGTATCGCTGCTCTGAAGGAATGTGCCGTCGCGCGGAGGAACTGCTGGACCATTCGGCCAGACCGCAACAGTGGCATCATCGAAGGTGTAGTCCGGCGTCATACCGCGCTGGCTCGCGACGAAGTCGGAAATGCTGCGTTTCACGCCATTCTTATAGACATAGATATCCTTTGATTTCTTCGTTATGAAATAGGAGTTATCCTTCGGCGGAGCGAAGTCTCCCTTCGGCAGCAGGTCGATATCCGCGGCAGGAAGTGTCTTTACGTTTTTCATACTGAGCCCGCGATTCTTGAATATGTCGGTCGTGATCGGGCGTAGCTGGCCATTCAGCACCAAGTAGATCGTCGGGTCAGTATCTGCTTTGACCAACGTGCTATCTAGTGGCGGTATCGCGATGCCATTCGGCCATTCGGCCACCAGCAGATCATCGAAGACATAGTCAGGCGTTATGTAGCGCTGCTTGGCTACGAAAGCAGGAATATAATGTCTGGCACCATCCTCGAAGAGATAGAGGTCCTTCGAGTTCGCGGTACGGAAGAAGGTTCGCTCTTTCGGCGTAGGAGTAGCGCCGACCGGATAGGAACCTATTTCTTCATCGCTCAAAGCAACCACCTTACTTTGGCTATAGCCGAGGTTCTTGAATAAGGCTTGTGTTAAGGCATGTTTCTGCCCTTGATCTATTAGGTAGGCAAGATTCGAGTGACTGCCGCGCACCAGGGTGCCATCCAGCGGGATCACATAGCCACTCTTCGGGTAGCTGGCTATTTCGGCATCAGGTATGGCCTGGAGCTTCTTCGCTGCCTTCATTTGTTTGAAAGTAAAGTCACTGAATGCTCGCAGTATACCGCCCTGTACCAAGTAGGCTGCGCTATTCGTGACGCCTCGGAGTACTGTGCCATCATCAGGCGTCAACTGCGTGCCAGCGGTGAATTGATCAGCATCAGCTTCAGCTACGGTGATAGCTTTCGTGACATCGAGCTTTCTCTGATTCAGAACAAAGGCAGAGGCCGGGTGCTTGATATTATCGTAGAAGACATAGGTCTTGCCATTGACCGCAATGATGGTCTTGTCAGCAGGGCCATAGAGGCTCCCGAGAGGATAGTCTTGCAGCTGCGTCGGTGATACAGTAATGATGCTTGAGGCATCGAGCTTGCGTGCCTGCGCTACGAAGTCCAGCACCTGGTCTCGCTGCCCATCCTGGATAATATACAGCGAACTATCGCCTAAGAGTTTGATCAGCGTTCCGTTCGCGTACTTGAACCAGCTCGTAAAATAGTGCCAAAAGTTATAGTTGCCATTGAAGACATGCGGCGTATAGCGATAGAGGGCAGCGGTCGCTTTATCGCCTAAAGTGATGGTCTGCTGAGGAGTGACATTGGTATAGCCTCCGGTGCTGTTATCGAGTGTGACGCTATCGCCAACCTGTGTTTCGCTGCCCGCAATTGTCGGCCCGCGGCCGTTCGGCGTGCTAAAAGATTTCATCAGTGATTTTGCTGAGCCGATATAGCGATTGCCTTCAGTATCGATATTGCCGAAAAGTTGATAGTAGAACCCTTGGAATAATTGTCCGCAGCCGGCATTGTCAGGGCAGGCGAAACCCATGGCGAAATCAAGCGCGCGCTTGATTTTATCCGGTGTGGTGTTATTCCCACCGGTGATAAGACCTTGCTCTTTCTGCAAGGTGGTGACTATCACCTGCGGGTTCAGGCCGCTTGCTTGGGAGGCGTCCCATATTAATTCAGCGGCAGTGCGAATATGATCAGCTTGGTAATTCGGGTCACCCAGGGTCTGTTTGAATGTTGGGTCATTCGGTTCACTGAGTAGGGTCAGGAAATCAGGGGAGGTATTAGCGAGAGGGCTGTTCTTTGATTCGAGGAATTTTTGTATACCTTCCGGTCCGCCGAATGTCTGTGTATCAGCAAAAGTCGTATCAGGGATAATGAGATTCGGATTGAATTCGGGCAGGATATCTTGCTGGGCAAGCACCAGGAAAGGCTGTGAGAGTGTGATCCCAATGAGAAAAGCGATCAAGGTTTTGTATTTGTGTCTCATACTGCATTACCACGATACATTTTTTTCGAATAAAAAGCCACCCATAAGCGCCTTTTTCTTTTAAACAAAGACCTTTTTTGCTATACTTAGGTCCTATGGCACGCATTATTTCAGTCGTTAATCAGAAGGGTGGCGTCGGTAAGACTACGACCACGGTCAATCTTGGGGCCTACCTGGCGGATGCCGGTCATCGCGTTTTGGTCATTGATATCGATCCCCAGGGAAATGCCTCTGCCGGTTTCGGTATTGACTATAAGCATCTGCCGAAGGGTGTCTATGAGGTTTTGGTCGATGAACAACTGCCTATGAAAGATGTAGTGAGAATTATCAATGATAATCTGCATGTAGCGCCTTCGACGCCTGATCTTGCTGGCGCCTCAGTCGAACTCGTCGCCCATCCTGAGCGTGAGTATGTGCTGAAGAAGAACATCGAGGCTCTAGAGCCCTACTATGATTTCATTCTGATCGATAATCCGCCCTCACTCGGCCTCCTGACCATCAATAGCCTCGTCGCTGCGAAAGAGGTGTTGATACCAGTCCAATGCGAATACTATGCTCTGGAAGGCTTGGGGCAACTTCTGACCACGATTAACCTGATCAAGGAGCATGTGAACCCTGACCTTGAGATACTTGGGGCAGTGCTCACGATGTTTGATGGACGCAATCGGCTCGCGGACGCGGTATTCAATGAGCTCTATCAATTCTTCCCGCGTAAGATATTCCGTTCAGTGATACCGCGTAATGTCAGGCTTGCCGAGGCGCCGTCTCATGGCAAGAGCATTATGGACTATGATAGGGATTCGAAAGGCGCCAGGGCTTATCGTAAATTAACGCAAGAGATCATCGCAAGTAATGTAACACTATGATCCCAGAGAAACCTGTCTTAGGCAGAGGATTGAGTTCGCTCATTCCGAACAGTTCAGCGAAAGCTCCAGCCTCGTGGGGTGCCACCATGAATACCGTCAGCTCCGGCGAGCAGATCGTTGAACTGCCGATTGATGCCATCGTTGCGAACCCCTGGCAGCCGCGTAACAGTTTCGATCATGATAAGTTGGAAGAGCTCGCGAACTCCATTAGAGAATTCGGGATCATACAGCCGCTGATCGTCACGCAGAAAGGCGCTGGTCAGTATCAGTTGGTCGCGGGCGAACGGCGTCTCAAGGCCGCGAAATTGGTAGGGCTGGCAAGTGTGCCTGCGGTGATACGCAAGATCGAGGATCAGAAGAAACTGGAGATATCATTGATCGAGAATGTACAACGGCATAATCTGAATCCATTGGAGGAGGCTATTTCCTATAAGCGTTTGATGGATGAATTTAGCCTGACCCAAGAAGAGGTCGCGCAGCGCGTCGGTAAGAGTCGTTCCTCGATCGCGAATTTTCTGCGTGTGCTGCATTTGCCGAAGAAAGTGTTGGAAGCCTTGGAGCAGGAATTGATTACTTTCTCGCATGCCAAAGTTATCCTGAGCTATCAGAGCGAGAAAGAGCAGCTGAAAGCTTTCGCTGCTATTATTAAGCAGGGTTTGACCGTTGCAGCATCAGCAAAGCCTGTTCGCACAGGACAACAGCGGGGGAAGTCCGCGGGAGATCCCGTACTGCATGCTTGGGAGGAAAAAGTGAAAGCAAAGCTCGGCTTCACTGCTCGTATCAAGAAATTACCGGTTGGCGGAGTGCTCGAGATATCCTATGCATCAGATGAGGACCTGAAGAACTTACTCGATACATTGCTTGGGCGCTAGGCTAGAGCTCGAAGTTCAATAGCTTTGATTTTTTCAGCTGTTGACGTATCTTGTCTTGTGCCGTAGTAGTTTTCGCGATCTGGAGCCATTCAGGAGCAGGACTCTTTCTTTTTGTATCCTGGATGATCTCGACCACATCGCCGCTTTTCAGTGTCGCATCGAAACTTGCGATATGATCATTGATCCGGGCGCCGCACATATGCGAGCCGAGATCAGAGTGTATATGATAGGCGAAGTCTATGGGCGTGGCATTCTCCGGCAGATCCAGTACATCGCCATGCGGCGTGAAGACAAAGATACGGTTCTGGAAAATATCGTTCTTGATGTTCTTCACATATTCCATGTCGTCCTTGATTTTCTTCTGCCAGCCGATCAGCTCGGAGATCCAGGCAAGACTCTTCTTTGATTGCGTTGAGTTGATCTCTTTGTATTTACTATGCGCCGCGATACCATATTCAGCGACCTCGTGCATGTCGATGTCGCGGATCTGGAATTCGATGACCTTACCGAAATCCGTAAAGACCGACGTATGCAATGACTGGTATCCATTTGGTTTTGGCTGGGCGATATAGTCTTTGATGCGGCCTTTCAGGGGCGTCCATTTACTGTGGATGATGCCGAGCGCCAGGTAGCAATCAGGCACTGAGGTCACGACGATGCGCAGGGCGATCAGGTCATAGATTTTATTGATATCCCAGCCATGAGTCGAGAGCTTCTTGTAGAGGCTGTACATATGTTTGATGCGCCCCTGTATGTCGGTGTAGGGGATATGATTCTTTGCCAGCTCACGCTCTACCTGATACTGAACCTTGTCAATATATTTCGTTTCATTCTTCAAGCGATCCTGAGCTAGATCCACAGTTTTTTTGTATTCCTTCGGATAGACATAGGGAAACGCGGCGTCCTCCAGGCGGCTTTTCAATTCGAACATACCGAGACGGTTCGCCAGTGGCGCGTAGATCTCCATTGTTTCTTTCGCGATGCGCAGCTGCTTGTCAGGACGATGCGCCTGCAAGGTCTGTACATTGTGTAAGTTGTTCGCGAGCTTGATCAGGATGACGCGCAGGTCTTTCGACATGGCCACGAAGAGTTTGCGTAGATTCTCAGCATAGCGCTCCATACCCCTGTACTTCAGCGGTGAGAGTTTCGTCACGCCTTCGACGAGACTGGCGACCTCGCTCCCGAATTCTTTTTTTACTTCAGCGAGCGTGACGCTGGTATCCTCGGGCACATCATGCAGCATGCCCGCGATAAGCGTCGGCATATCTACTTTGAGCTCAGCAAGGTAGTAGGTCGTCGCGATGCAATGGTAAATGTAATCTTCGCCGCTCTTACGTTTGATGCCCTGATGCGCAGCATAGGCGAAGTCATAGGCTTTCGTCAGCATGCTCAGGTCAGCATCTGGATAATTTTTGTAGAGAAGTTCGAGCAGCGAGTCCCAGGTGATAAGTTTCATATGAAGTACCGTACCATATACAAAAAGACCTCCGCAAGGAGGCTCTTGTCATTCCCCTGGGCACAGTGCAGCTGCGCGCTCGGGATCAGAATGATAGGGTATTACTCAGCTGTGGCCGCTTCTTTCTTGAAGCCACATTCCTTATTCGAGCAGACGATCATATTGTTGGCGGCGAAGGTCAGGAGACTTTCGCAATTTGGACACTTCTCGCCGGTAGGTTTCTGCCAGAGCGCGAATTCGCATTTCGGGTAGCGATTGCAGCTGAAGAAGATCTTCCCGCGCTTGCTCTTCTTCTGGATGATGTCACCTTCACCGCATTTCGGACACTTCACGCCAGTTGAGATCTCTTTGCTCTTGATATTTTTACACTCAGGATAGCCTGAACAGCCGAGGAAAGTGCCGAAACGTCCGTGCTTGATAACCATGGGCTTGCCGCACTTATCACACATTTCGTCAGTAGTCTCCGGTTCCTGAACAGTATTATCTTTATTGAGCTGCTTGGTGCTCTTACAATCAGGATAACCGGTGCAGGCAAGGAATTTACCGAAGCGACCGATCTTGATGACCATCGGCTTGCCACACTTGTCACAAATCTCATCGGTTTTCTCTTCGGTGATCTCTTTTTTGTTCAATTCTTCGTTCTTGAGATCGATTTCTTTCTTGAATGGCACATAGAATTTCTTGATGACCGGCTGCCATTTCTTCTCGCCATCAGCGATAGCATCCAGATCCAGCTCCATAGCCGCAGTAAAGTCGTAGTCGACGATGTTCGGGAAATGTTTTACGAGCAGGTCATTGACCAGTGTACCGATCTGGGTCGGGTGCAAGCGCTTATCCTCTTGTTTTTCCACATATTGTCGATCGATGATGGTCGCGATCGTGGGCGCATAGGTCGACGGACGTCCAATGCCACGTTCTTCAAGGGCTTTGACCAAGCCTGCCTCTGAGTAGCGAGCTGGCGGCTGGGTGAAGTGTTGCAGCGCATCGATACTTTCAAGCTGTGCGGTATCGCCCTTGGTCATTTTTGGTAAGTCGACTTCATCAGCTTTTTTGATGCGATACACTTTCTGCCAGCCATCGAATGTAACGACCGATCCAGACGCGCGCAGGGTATAATCGGTGCTATCGGCATTCAGTTCTACGGTGGTAGCCTCAGTGATGCTCGCAGGTAACTGACTGGCGAGAGCTCGTGACCAGATAAGCTGATAGATTTTATATTGTTTCGGATCCAGATAACTTCTCACACTCTCAGGAGTAGTGGTGATATCAGTCGGACGTATCGCTTCATGCGCTTCCTGGGCATTTTTAGATTTATTTTTAAAGACACGTCCGCCTTCCACCGCATACTCTTTGCCAATATGTTTCGGGACGAACTCCTGTACTGCTTTCACGAAATCATCAGCCAGATTCAATGAATCAGTACGCATATAGGTGATAAGACCGGTCTGGCCAGCTTGGCCGAGTTCGATGCCTTCATAGAGCTGCTGGGCCAGCATCATGGTCTGTTTGGCAGAGTAGCCGAAGGCGTGATTCGCTTCTATCTGTAATGAGGATGTCGTGAATGGCGGGAGTGGCTGTTTTTGGACGGTTTTGCTCGTAACGCTCGTGACTGTCAGTTTCTTTCCGGTGATCTCAGCAACCGCTTGCCGCGCAGCTTTTTCTTGCAAGTCGAACTTTTTCAAACGCTCGCCCTTGAGATGTGAAAGTATCACTGGAAAAGTAACGCTATCCTTCGAAGCGGTTCCATCGACAGTCCAGTATTCTTCGGCTTTGAAAGCCTTGATCTCTTCTTCACGATCGCAGATCAGACGCACAGCGACTGATTGTACGCGCCCTGCTGAAAGACCTCGGGCAACTTTTTTCCAAAGCAGAGGAGAGAGCTCATAGCCGACCAAACGATCCAGTACGCGTCGTGCCTGCTGGGCATCGACCAGATTGATATTCAATGTGGTAGGATGTGTCAGTGCCTCGAGTATCGCCTTTTTCGTAATCTCATGGAAGACGATGCGTTCTACTTTTGCATCGGGTAATTCAAAAAGCTGCTGTAAATGCCAGCTGATCGCCTCACCTTCCCTATCAGAGTCGGTCGCGAAGTAGATATGATCGGCTTTAGCTGCTGCTTTTTTCAATTCAGTCGCATGAGCTTTTGCTTTCAACGGGATCACATAGTGCGGCTCGAAATCATGGTCAAAATCAATACCCATTTTCGATTTCGGCAAGTCGCGCACATGTCCGTAGGAGGATTTGATAGTGAACTCTTTGCCAAGGAATTTACTGATGGTCTTGGCTTTTGTTGGTGACTCAACGATGACCAGATTTTTCATGAGGTAATTTCATACCACACATCATAAGCGTGTGTCAAATTGTGTGTCGTTAGTATGGGCACCGACTGCTTCTCGCAATGACAGCGTGTTTACTTCAAAAAAACCATCCCATCCGCTCCCATTTCGATCCAGCCTTTCAACTCTACTGTTGTGAGCAGCGTATTCAGTGCGGCGCTGGTCATCGGTAGCTGCAGGAGAAGTTCCTGGATGCTGTAGGAGCGTTGTTGTAACAGCGAAACCAATGCTTGTTCTTTGGTATTTTCGGTCTGATACTCTTTCAATGGCCCGCGAGTAAGCTTGAAATAGTCCAGTATATCGTTCGCAGAAAGTATCGGCTGCGCTCCTTGCTGGAGCAGCAGGTTGCTCCCCTCATATAATGAATCAAAAGAGTTTCCAGGGATGACGAACACATCAGCGCCATACTCGAGTGCCAGTCTCGCGGTAATCAGCGCTCCTGATCTCTTCGCGGCTGACGCTACCAGTGTCGCTTGCCCCAGTGCGGCGATCAGTTGATTACGGATCGGGAAATTATACGGCATAATATTCGTCCCTGGCGGGAAGGGAGAGATGAGTAGTCCGTTATGCTCAAGGATATGTTCGGCAAGCGATCGATTCGTGGAGGGATACACCTCACGCGCCTCTACGCTCGAACCAAGAACAGCGATTGTCGGCAGCCCATTCTCGAGCGCGATCTCATGCGCCAAGGCATCCATGCCTAAGGCAAGGCCACTCACGATGCAGATGGCGGGATTGATAATGCTATCGAGTATATGATGTATATTCCGCTCATTGGTGGCGGTGACAGCACGGCTGCCAATGACCGAGAGCGTAGAGCTCGAAGATAAGAGATCGACATTCCCGCGATAGTAAATCGGCAATGCTGGCCTGACACGCTGTTTGATGCCTTCCGGATACTTCGCGGTATCGGGAAGGATGAGCCCCGAGAGGACTCGCTGTATATCGCTTTTCATACGATGCGGCCATTCTATAAGGAAGGCCTATAAAGGGCAAGTTGTAGCCAGTCTTGACAGCCGCTAGGTCATATGATAAGTTCGTCTGTCGGTCAAAAATGGACCCTTAAAAACCGCACTGTGTGTTGGTCACGGAACTGATGTAACATCCCTCCTTGTTACACTCATGTCCTATGTGGCCAGCACGTAGGGCGGCTTTTTAGTTATAGATGGTCGCAGCTTCAGTCAGGCCTGAGCGTATGACCGTTTCTATCGCACCTGTGGCTTCAGCTAAGAATTCTGGTAAAGCTTGGGCTTGGTCTTTTGACCAGCGGCCAAGGACATAGTCAGCAGCATCGCCCAGTTTTGGCCCGATGCCGAGGCGTACCCGGATGAAGTCGCTGCTGTCGAGCCTTTCTATAATGGATTTGATGCCATTATGTCCGCCGCTTGAGGTATTCTGGCTGACGCGAATAGTACCGAACGGCAGATCGATATCATCATAGACAATTACGATATCACTGGCCTGTACTTTGTAGAATTGAGCAAGCGATCCGACAGGAATGCCAGAATCATTCATATAGGTTTCAGACATTCCGCAGATGATCCGTTCAGTATCGATCGATCCGGTAGCAACTCGTGCGGTCGTATCGTGCTTTTTGAATGAGAGTGTGTGTTCTGAGGCGAACAGCTCCAGTGCTCGCATGCCGGCATTATGCCGTGTCTCATAGTATTCCGCACCTGGATTACCAAGTCCGATGATAAGTTTCATATTATTTTTTCTTGCCAGTGATTCGTTTGCCGCCAGCAACGTGATCAGCCTGGGTTTTATACTTTTCTACCCAGATCTTTATCGGAGAGCCAGCGAAGCCGAATTTTTCTCGCAGCTGCGTTTCGATATAATTCAAATAGGTGTAATTCAGACTCGTGTCCTCGCCGATCTGCACGACGAATTGGGGAGGATTAACTCCCATTTGTTTGAGCCGATAGATATAGGGTTTATGCACGCCTTTACCGACCGTGGGCTTATGCTTCTTGAGTATGACTTTCAGGAATTTGTTCATCGCATTGTCTTCGATCTTACGGAACTTCTCATGATAGACCAGGACGATCGCCTGTTTGAGTCGAGTGAGCTTCGTTTTTTCTTGTGCTGACATGAAAATGATAGGCGCCCAGTCGATGAAGTTGAATTCCTGCTTATAGTATTTGGTGAACTCATTCGCCTTCAGCTCATCTTTATCAGGGATTAAATCCCACTTATTGCCGATCATAATCACCGCTGCATTTGAATCATGGATCAACTGCGCGAGTTGTCGATCTTGCGCTGTAATTTTCTTCTGGGCTTCGGTCATGAACAGGATGACATCAGCGGTCCGGATGCTTTCGAGACTTTGATCAACGCTTTCCTTCTCGATACCGCCGCGGTCGATCTTTGCTTTTCTTCGAATGCCGGCTGTATCGATCAAGGTGATTGATTGACCCTCATAGGTCAGGCGTATCATATTCGCGTCACGGGTCGTATAGGGTTCATCATAGACGATGGAGCGTTCTTGGCCGACAAGCGCGTTCACGAGGGAGGATTTGCCTACATTCGGTTTGCCAATGAGGGCGACCGTAATAGTCTGCTCGTCAGAAGCGGCTCTCATAGGTATATGCCGAGCGATAGTGTCGAGTAGGTCTCCGGTGCCAGAGCCGGTTGCCGCAGATACGGGCAGAGGCTCGCCTAACCCTAACTGATAAAACTCGTTCGTTGCGGCTATATCGCGCTTACCATCGACTTTATTCGCGACCAGTAGCACTGGTTTCTTGATCTTGGTTCGAAGCAGCTTCGCAACGCTGGTATCGACAGGTGTTATACCGACCTTACTGTCCACGACGAAGAGGATGAGGTCAGCATCAAGTGCGGCAACGGTAGCCTGTTCGGCGATCATCTGCTCGATCGGATTATGTGCGTCGACATCGAGTCCGCCGGTATCAATAATGGTGAACGTTTTGCCCAGCCAGTAGCAGTCATTTTCTTTGCGATCCCTCGTGGTTCCGGCTATATCAGAAACAAGCGCTTTCGGCCCTGAGCTTAAGCGATTGAACAAGGTTGATTTACCGACATTGGCTCTACCGATGATAGCGACTCGGGCGCTTGTTGCCATGGTGATGCCTTAATGAGGAGTGGTTAGAGTCGGGATATCGAACTCTGGAGTGGTGCTGAGAGTGGATGTCGCTGTAGAACTCGCGCGGAGCTCCTCGGGTGTCAGGGTTCGGATGAGCTCTCCGGAAGTCTTCGTTTGTATATCTTGTCCTAGAATCACGAGAAAATCAAGCTGACGGTAGTTGCCCGCGTCATCCTTCAGATTCCAGAGGCGCGCGAGGGTCGAAGGTACGAATTCGAGCGGTATATCTGTCTCAGCAGAAACGCCGAAGCGCGCTTCGAGATAGGTGAGGGTTAATTTTTTCTTCCCGTCAGTGAAATCATATATCCGCGTCGTCGGATAATCTTGGCGATTCGCATTGCCGACCGCAACCGGGGTGATCCCTGCTTTATCAAGGCCGGTGCTGATCGTGGTCGCTATATTCGGTATCGTGGTGCCGTTCTGGATCATGACCTGGGGCATTTCATTGTGGATGCCATTATCTTTGAAGATGTTTTGCACCAGGGTCTGCAGTTCAAGATAATTGCCGGTGGCTGGTTGCAGTATATAGGCTCCATCAATGGAGGAGATGCCGCTCCTGAGATAACCGGTCGGAGAATCATCGAGTACTGCGGTATACATTTGTCTGAGATCGATGCTCTTGCCTATCTGTACGAGCTTCACGAGCTCCCATGGCTCCATATCTGTTTTTGTATACTGGTTCACAAGGTTGAAAAGTTCGGTGAGCTTCACCGGATTGAACAGAGTATTGAATGAAGCAAGTTTTTCTTTGGCCGCGAGAAGTATCTTTTGTTGACGTTTGCTTCGTGCAAAATCAGAGCCCTCGCCATTGTTGCCATGTCGTGATCGCGCGAAGCGCAGCGCCGTTAGCCCGTCCATTTTTTGTTCACCCTTCTTGAACGAGATGACTTGATATTTATAATCATCAGTCGGGAACTGGTCATCGGTGAAGTCTCGGTCAACGGTCACCGTCACGCCGCCGATGGTGTCGATGGCTTTCACGAAACCCTGGAAGTCAATGACTGCCATATACTGTATTGGAATCCCGAAGGTTCTGCCGATCACTTCTTTCGTGTTCGTGAAGGCTGCTTCGATCCCGTCCTTCTGACTTAAAGCATAGATGCTGTTGACCTTCGTATACTGTCCTGCGCTGTCCTGCACGATCAGATCTCGCGGTATCGAGATCATCGCCACTTCTTTCGTTGACGGTTTCAAGCTCGCAAGGATAATGGTATCCGTGAGATACGGCCCATCATGACCTGGTCCGCCGATACCCATCAGCAGAAAATTGATGCGATCGCTTTCTTCGCCTTTGAGCTTGTTCGAACCAGCGGAAAAGATATGCGTGAGTTGTCGAATGAGGAATCCATTCTTCACGCCGACAAAGAATGAATTGTTTGAGTGAGAGATGATCGCGGTGCAGCTCGTTAGTATGAGTATTAGTACGATAAAAAAACACGAGAAGAATCTCATGCGTCTTCGAGGAGGTCGGTGTTCAGACATTCCTTCGTCAGGAAGCAGGGTTTGATCGAGAATGGTGCTTTGGAACCCGTCTTCCTCACCCCTCTTAATACGATAGTGGTCGTTGGTGTTCAAAGGATTTTTTTTGAAGTGTTTTCAGGTAGAGGCAGTATACAAACTAACGAACCATAGGTCAATTTATGCCAAGCAGCCTGCGAGGCCGGTCTCTTTAAATTTGCCTCGCTTGGTAGAAACGCTAGCATGAGCCTCGATTTGCGTAAGCAGAGGCTATCTGCTATTCTGCTTGAAACTTCGCGCCGTTTTACCTGTAGTATAAAATGCGCTATACTACCTTATTGTTACAGCATTTCTTAATAGACTATTTCCTATGATATTAGATTTTTTTAAGCGAGCAGGCCTCCTTGCCTTCGAAACGATCAAGGTTGTCTTGATTTCATTGGCTATTATATTGCCGATACGCTACTTCCTGATACAGCCATTCTATGTTGAAGGAGCCTCGATGGAGCCGAATTTCTATTCTAAGGAGTATCTCATCGTGGATGAGATCAGCTATCGATTCCATCCGCCACAGCGAGGAGAAGTCGTCGTACTTCGGAACCCACAGAATCTGAGCCAGTTCTATATTAAGCGTATTATCGGTTTACCTGGCGAGCGGATCAAGATGCTCAATGGTACCGTCTATATCAATGATACAGAGCTGAAAGAGACCTATCTATCCAGCGTGTACGCGACACAGGCTTCGATGCCTGAGCAGACACTCGCACAAGGTGAGTACTTCGTCATGGGAGATAATCGCGCTAATAGCCTTGATTCTCGCATACTTGGTCCGGTGCCTGCCAATGATCTGATCGGACGAGTCTGGGTACGAGGCTGGCCATTCACTCGCATCAGTTTATTCGGGACACCACAATATAATTAGGATATGTCTACTGCCGTCGCCCCGAAATCAAAAAAGCAATCATTCCAGCTACTGCGCGGCATGAAGGATGTATTGCCTGATGAGGATCGTTACTGGTACTTCATGTATGATCGGGCTGCTGATTTCGCCCGACGCTATGGCTTTAGGAAGATAGAGCCGCCAGTCCTGGAATCCTCAGGGCTCTATCTGCGATCGACCGGACTGAGCTCGGATATCGTGACGAAAGAGATGTATGTGTTCAATGATCCAGGTAATGAGAAGATTGCCCTGCGACCAGAATTCACCCCCGGCATCGTCCGTGCTTATATTGAGCACGGTATGTTCAATCAGCCGCAGCCAGTGAAGCTGTTCGCTTTCGGACCGGTATTCAGGCATGATCGTCCGCAAGCGGGCCGTTTCAGGCAGCACACGCAGATTGATTTCGAATGCATCGGCGACGCGAGCCCTATTCTCGACGCGCAGCTCATCAGCATGGGCTATCAATTCTATTCGACGCTCGGACTCACGGTACAAGTCGATATCAATAGCATCGGTTGTTCGGTATGTCGCCCGCGCTATATCAAGAAGCTCACGAATTTTTTGACTGATAATAAGAAGAATCTCGGGCCGGATGATCAGGAGCGCCTGAAGAAGAACCCGCTGCGTGTGTTGGATACCAAAGATCCGGCAGTGGTCGAGCTTCTACTACAGGCTCCACAGAGCGTTGATTATCTCTGTGATGAGTGCAAGGATCATTTCGTGTTGGTACTGGAATATCTCGATGAGCTGGAGGTGACGTATAATTTAAATCCGCGCATCGTGCGGGGCCTTGATTACTATACGAAGACAACTTGGGAAATTCTTGAGAGCGGCAAGGCAGGATCGCAAGACGCTTTGGGCGGCGGAGGACGCTATGATGAATTGTTGCACACGGTCGGTGCCCGCGCGAAGACGCCGGCAGTCGGCTTCGCTCTCGGCGTTGAACGGGCTATCACTAAACTTCGCGCGAATGATATCGCCGTACCGAATCTGCAGAAGCCGGAACTCTATATAGCGCAGCTCGGCAAAGAGGCTAAGAAGAAAGCATTGAAATTATTCAAGCAGTTGAATGAGCAAGGCTATCTCGTGGCTGAGAATTTTTCTAAGGATGGCTTGAAGCCGCAGCTTGAAGCGGCTGATAGGCTTGGCGTGAAGTATGCGCTGATCATCGGGCAGCAGGAAATTGTGGATAATACGGTGCTGATTCGTGACATGGAGAATGGTAACCAAGAAACAGTCGATTGGTCAAAGATAGTCGTTGAGGTGTCGAAGCATCTGGAGAAAGGTGTGCAGTCGAAGCGTTTAGAGCGGCCGATCCCTACTCCAATGGCATAATTTTAAGCCAGACGCTAAGAGTTATTCGGTTACAGGTTCCATCCGGAGCCTTTTTGGTTCCTCAGCTAACTGCGGTTATTTTTTCTTCGTGAACGATTGACACGAGTTGCACAACTTGTTATTATTTTGGTACTATAGACTATAGAAAGGAAGGTGACCACAGTGGTTGAAGTAAAGAAGAAAGATGGCGAGTCCTTTGAAAGCTTGGTCAGACGATTTAGCCGAAGAACATTGCAGAGCGGACGTCTCTTGCAAGCGAAGAAGATCCGTTTTTTCCAGAAGCCGGAAAGCAGCCTGATGAAGAAAGAAGGCGCTCTACGGAGGAAGAAGAACAGGGCGCAGCGCGAGTATCTCAAGCGCATCGGTAAATTGGATGAGACCCAAGATCGCCGCAGACGATTTTAGTTCACACTAATGACACTTGTTCAAAACATCGAACAAGACCTCATGGAGAGTCAACGAGCAAAGCAGCACTCAACAACTGCTGTTTTGCGTTTAATGAAGAACGCGCTGAAGAACGCCGCTATCGAGAAACGAGTCGCGTTCGAGGAGCTTACGGATGAGCAGGCGATAGCTGTGCTACGAAGTGAGGTCAAGAAACGCAAAGAATCCATCGAAGCATTCACCAAAGGATCACGGCCGGAGCTCGCGCGGCAGGAACAAGAAGAGCTCACTCTCATCCAAAGTTATTTGCCGGCACTGATGCCAGCAGAGGAGATCAGAAAGATAGTCGCAGAGGTTGTCACTGAGCAGAAACTTGCAGCGCCGTATCAATTCGGCAGCCTGATGGGCGCGGTGGTGAAGAAGATCGCCGGGCGCGCAGATGGCGCTGCCGTGAAAGAAGCCGTGCAGCAGTTCATCGCCGGAAGTTAGCGCTCGAGAACACAGTCCCACACCCATGCTTACCAAAACAAAAAAAATCTTGCTCCTGTCACTCATCGTGTCTCTTTTCGCGATGAGTTTTTTTGTGCTACTGGGCCACAGCGTTTCGGCTCAGACTTCCCTTGATCTGCCGTCGAGTTTCGCTGGGTTCAGTTCACAAGATCTGAAGACAACGATAGAGAACATCGTCCGTATCGTTCTGGGTTTCGTTGGTTTTATATTTTTACTCTTGCTGCTCTATGCTGGATTCCTCTGGATGACATCTGGTGGTGATGAGAAGAAGATAACGCGGGCGAAGAAAATAATTACCAGCGCGGTGATTGGGTTGCTGGTGACACTCTCCGCATATGCTATCGCAAGTTTTATTATCAATTCTTTTACCGGTGCTGCGAACAATGGCGGCAGTACGAGCTCCTCGAGCACTGGTCCCGGAGGATTTGGCTTCGCATTGGGATCGGGAGCCCTCGAGAGTCATTATCCTGGCCGCAACGCGGTCAATGTCCCTCGTAATACGAATATCTACATTACCTTCAAACAAGCGATGGATGTGAAAACGATCTGTGATCCAGGTCCTGATGGTGTGTGGGGTACTGCGGATGATCCGAATCGTCTCCTGGTCAGCAGCATTGAGCTCATGGACGTCAATAGTTTAGAACCGGCTGATTCGAATGACGTCGCGAACGATAATACGCTGGAAGGCGTGACCTGCGCGCCGACCGATGCGTCGAATACGACTTTCAAATTCCACCCGACTGCGCTCTTAGGAACGGGAAATGGCGATGTTCCCTACAATGTCATTCTGGTACCACATAAGATCATGACCGCTGACGGGCAGGATGCATTGGCACTCGGCTATAGCTGGCGCTTCACGGTTAACTCGGTCGTGGACACGACGCCACCGCGGATCATTAGCGTCTATCCGAACCAGGGAGATGTGGTCCCGCGCAATACTATCGTGCAGATCAATTTCTCTGAGCCGGTCGATCCGTCGCTTGCCGCAGGTCTCTATGCGCCGCCAGGCTCAACCTATGGCACTATCACTTTAGATGACACGAATCCTTCGGCTGCGCCCTATATAGCAGGATCCTATAACTCAGGTAATCAGTATCAAACGACAGAATTCATATCAAATCAGCTCTGTGGGATGAATTCCTGCGGTGAGAATGTGTATTGTCTGCCAGGACCAGGCGCACCCCTGCCTGCTAAGAAGGATATTTATGGATTCGTATCATCAGCCATCACTGATATGGCAGGCAACCATCTCGACGGTGAATTCCCGGCCCCCTACACGTTCCCGTCAGGCGATGGAACTGCGGGCGGAGATTTCAAATGGCAATTCCAGACAACTGATGATCTGGATCTGACCGCGCCCAAGATGATAGCTCGTACGCCTCGCAGCACGGCGATTGATTGGCCGCTCGGGGATCCTATTCAGATGGATTTCAGCAAGCCATTGTCTACGACCTCATTGCGATCGAGCAATGTTGGTCTCGGGCGCACACAGAATCCATATGTAGGCCCTGCCTATGTCGGACCGCCCTATCCAGGTCCGGTCACCAATGAAGGCAATTTCTGGATATCGAGTATCAATGGTAATTTCGATCCTGCGAATCCGGGGAATGTCACCACGCGCGTCTTCATCAACCATGATCTCTTGAGGCCGTTGACACCGTATCACCCGGGTGCCAATTCACAGGTCAGGGATCTGACGCAGAATTGCTATTTCCCGGCAGTCTGTTCTGTAGCCGGGTCATGCTAATGCATTTCTCATGAAGCGCTCATCTAAACTACTCATTCTTCTCGCAGCCTGCATAGTGGCAGGTGTCGGTGTGTTTGCCGCACATGCGGTATTCGCGCAGGTGTCCGTCGATCTGCCAACCAGCTTCGCTGGGTTTAGTTCACAGGATCTGAAGGTGACCATTGCTAATATCGTTCGCATCGTCCTTGGATTCATCGGCATCTTATTCCTGCTCTTGATTCTCTATGGTGGTTTTGTGTGGATGACCTCCCAGGGTCAGCCGGATAAGATCAATCGCGCGAAGAAGATAATCGCTTCCGCAGTGATTGGCCTATTGATCGTACTTTCGGCATACTCAATCGCCGGCTTTATCGTGCAGAGTCTACAGCAGGCAGCGAGCAGTGGTGGGCCATCAGGACCTCCGCCACCACCTCCGCCACCACCGATACCAGGCTGTCCAGATCCGGGCCCAGGGCCAGATGGTACCTATGGTACGCCTGATGATCCGGTGAAGATCTGTTATATCAATGGCCAGGCGAATCCACTGGTCTATCAGGGAGCTGTTGTTACGATACGAGGCTATAATTTCCGTAATTATAATCCGGCTATTTCCAAGGCTCAGATGGCTGGCACCGACCTTGAGATCATGACCTGTTCCGGTGCTCCGCAGTGGTCTGACCAAACCATCGTTGCGCGCATACCGGAGACGGTGCCCGCGGGCATGACTACGACAACCGTGACGAATAACACTGGATTGATCTGTGCTCTCACGAATTGCATGGCCACGAATGTACAGATTGGCAACCCTGGACCGCAGATTATTTGCTTGACGCCAAATACCGGTCCCTCTGATGGCACGCAGACCGTGACCATCGATGGTAGGAACTTCGGTACAACGACCGGGCATGTACAGATGATAAGCGCTACGTCGAGCGCGCCGTTCGACGTGAACAATCCGACCACCGCGACGAATATCACCTCATGGGCTGACCAGAAGATCGTCTATAAGGTCCCGGGCATAGGCACTCCAGGACAGGCAGTGACTGGCGATGTGACCGTGCTCGATAGTACGGGCGCTGGTAGTAACGGCGTTCCTTTCACGGTGACCTGCACGCCGGGTAATCCTTTACAATGTGGCGCGCCGAATTGTTGCCCAGCGAGCTCGAATAGCTGTTTGCCTGCAGCATTGTGCCCGGCAGCACCCGTGAATCCATTGGCGCCAGTCATCACCTCGGTAGTCCCGGATGATGGAGCTCCGGGCAACTATATTAGCATCAATGGTAGGAACTTTGGTGCGGCACCAGGGACATTAACCTTGATCGATAGCACTAATGTAAACTTTAATAATCCAAAGCCGACGAACCTTGCCTGTACGAATTGGTGGAGCGATACGCAGATCATTATGGAGGTGCCGAAAGCTCCGCCGACCACCGCGGCGCCAGGCGCTACGGCGATTACCGTCACGAAGACCGGATTGCCGCCATTCCCATTGACCTCGGCAGCGTGGACCTCTTTCGTGGTCAATGCAACAGTGCGGCCAGGCTTGTGCCAGGTGACGCCCGCGGCTGGCTTGCCAGGAACGGCATTTACGCTCACGGGGAATAATTTGCCCGCAACGCCAGTGCCACCGCCAGCTCGTGATATTTTCTTTGGCAACCCTTCGTCGCCTATTTCGGCCGTAACGCAAGCATTCCCGAATGCCACGACGGCAAGCGGGCATGTGCCGAATTTGGTGCCTGCGACCACAACTGTTGGTCTGAAAGTAGGTACTGAATATTCGAATCCGCTTAACTTTACCGTACAGGGCGTCGGTGCCGGTGACCCGATCATCAACTCATTCAACCCGAGCAATGGTCCTACTGGTACGTATGTGACCATCATGGGCGCGAATTTCGGTACGAGTGTGGGCAGAGTGTTCTTACGGCCGGTGAACGCAGCAGGTAACTGTACCGGAGCCTTCGCTCCTGATTGCTTGGCTGATGTGAGTTTCCCTCCGATCTGCGGCACTGATTACTGGCGAGACGACCGTATCATCGTGAAGATACCGTCTGATGCGACCACCTTACAGAATTATTTTTTTGTCGTAGAGCGGCAGAGCGACAGCAAGTTCTCGCAAGCAACGCTCATCAATGGTACCAACGGAACCTTCTTGAAGGACACGACTCCGGTCAAACCAGGTATCTGCCGTATCGATCCGGTCGGTGGTCCTGCGGGCACGCCGGTACAGTATGATGGAGAGAATTTTGGGCCAGCAGCCGGCAGCGTCTATTTCTATAATATGAAGAAGGCCACCTCGGCCTATAGCTGGACCGACCGCCAGGTATTGAATGCGCAAGTGCCATTCAATGCGATCACGGGTACTACGACGATTGTTTCTACTAGCAATGCAACGAGTAATGCTTTGCCATTCCTGGTCGGTAGCTGCACCTCCAACGCGCAATGCGGTACGGCGCTGTGCTGCAGCGGTCTCTGCCGCGCGGTCGCGCAATGCCAAGGGGGTAACTATGATGAGAACAACTGGGAGTTCAAATCAGGTCAGTATCCATTCGACTTGGATCGTGCTCAACAATGCACAGTCGACATACAGTCGCCGACACCATTTCCATACGATCAATATAATGATGCCTATTTGCCAGCTAATCAACAGCTATCGCCGACTCCGCCTGCCTACAGTCCGACAGATCCGGTGACGAATGCGCCTACTAATGTCGTTATCGCTGCTCGCTTCACGAGACCGTTGGACTTCAATTCCATACTTGGCGCAACGCCAGCGAATGATAATGGCGATGTGGGAGCGCGCATCTATCAATGTAATACAGCTACAGCTGGTGTGCCGAATTTCAGCGAGCCTGCTTGCGCTGAGATAACCAACCAAGGTGTATTCGCGCAAGTAGGAACGAGTGGCTTCAGTTGGAAACCGAGCAGTCCGCTCATCGCCTCGACATGGTATGAAGTTCGTTTTGATCATACGAATGCCGCTACCAGTTTGATCAAGGCGCAAGATGGGAGCTTCTATCAGGGCAGCCAGTTCTTAGGAGCGGACCCAGGGCAGCTCCAGGTCGATGATTTCCGTTGGCATTTCAGGACGACCAGCGCTGCGCAGTCAACGTGTGAAGCAAGCACCGTCACCTTGAGCCCCACGGCGCTCACTGCTCCGATCGGTGGCACTTCCAACCTCTTGAGCGCGCTCGCGCAAAGCGCGCAGTGCTATATTTGCGGCGGAGGATATACCTATGCTTGGACCATCAATCCGGTAGGACCTCCCTATGCGACCTTCTCACCGCTGCATCTCGCGACTGATCCTGATCAACAGTTCGTCGGTCAAAATATCACTACGAATAACGTACCTCCTTATACGAATGTTACCGCTACGCTAACGAATAACCCCTCAGGTCCACCGATCACGAGCGGTCCGGCGCAGCTGACGGTAGCCTTCGTACCGCCATTCGTCGTACAGTATTCACCCAATAGCAGCTGTCAAGCGGCGTGTACGAATGTAGCTCCTTTCGCGACATTTAATGTCGATCTCGATCCGGCGACCGTTGGCGCAGCAACAGTCACGCTCAATAAATGCACTACCTCTGCCTGCACGACCTTTAATCCGGTTGCTGGTACTACGATAAGTTATGATGTCCCGAATAAGCGTATCAATATCACACCGCCAGCCGCTGGGTTGACGGGCGCATCGTGGTATCGGGTGATCATTACCAATGGCGTGCATAATAAGCAGAATCAACCGCTTGATCCGGCTCATTTGAATTATCCCGCGGCAACACCGAATGCATTCTCATGGACATTCCAGACCTCGCTTACTCTCTGTGAAGCGACTGCGGTGACAGTATCGCCTGCATCGGCGGTCATACCTTCTATTGGCGGAACGCAAGGGTATACTGCGTATCCGACAGCAGTTACCGCATGCGGGCCTCTTTCAATCAATCCAAGCCGCTATGACTATTCGTGGTCTTCGAATGATTTTAATGTCGCTGTAATTTTCGGAACTACCGTGCTGAACTACGTCTCTATGCAGGCCGTAAGTGCGACCGCGGGCATACCAACACCGGGCGTTACACAGGCGCATGTTGACATGTCGAATAAAACCGGCAACCCACCAGTGAATTTATCAGCAGAAGGGGAGGTTGTCGTAAAAGATTCTCGTGATGTATTTAATCTTATCGGGCATAGGCCGGATAATGTGCCGCATTCTCCACCAGAGAATGTCGACGGTATTTGTGATCTGAATACTCCGCCCGGCTCCTGTACCAATCAATGCCGCAATGTAGCGGTCAGCGCGATATTTAGCACCTCGGTAGATCCTGCCTCGTTTACTCCACCGAGTACGGTGAGCAGCGCAGACGCATACTACTCATTCAATGATGGTACGGCAAAGGACAGCTCGGCGACGCCGAACAATGGAGTATTCAAAGGAAGTGCCGCGGCGAGTAGTGGAAATACGACCTACCCGACACTGGGTAAGGGCGCGCAATTCAATGGCAATACCGATGCTAGCTACGTAGATATCCCGAGCACCCCGGCTAACAGTGGCTCAAGCGGGACATTCTCGGTCTCAGAATGGATCTATCCTCAGCATCCTGCTTCTGGTTTGAGTAAATGTGTATGGACTGCTGGTCCGAACAATGATGTGCCTACGGCGACTACCTGTACCACCAATGCAGACTGCGGTGTCATGAGTGGCTATCCGACAACCTGCTCAGCCTATGCCGATGTCGCCTATGAACCGACTGTCTTCAAGGGATTCTGGGATGGTAATCCGGCCGTTACTCCCGCACATCCTGTGGCTGATTACGATAATATCAGCTATGGCAGCACCATCAACGCATTGGGGTATCTAGGCAGTGTCGTTCGCACTGGTCAGCATAGCTTGTGTTGGGCGAATGCCGGCATTGTGCCATTCGATCAATGGACTCATGTGGCGATGACCTATGATGGCACGAATTTCACGCTGTATCAGAATGGCGTTCAGACTACAGCTAACTGTCCAGGCTCAATCTATCCTGCGACGAACCCCTTATCTATTGGTGGATCAATCAGCCTCACCGACACAGCATATCCAATCTATTTCAAAGGTATCATCGATGATGTGCAGGTCTATAATAGAGCTCTGTCGTCGACTGAAGTCGCGCAGCTCAGATTGCAAAGCATCGGTCAATCAGGCGGCTCAGATAATTTCTATGTCAGTGATACTTCGAATAGGGTCGTACCTGGCACTATTACGGTGCAAAATTACACAGACTCGACTGGCTACTGTACGATCGGCAATGCCGCGTGCACGACTGACTCGGAATGTGCGACGGGCTTCTGCAGCAAGAAGCGTGGCAGGGTGGATTTCACGCCGGATCTGTCACTCGGATCGACAACGCCTGCAGGCATTTTTGCTCCCAATACTCGCTATCAAGTTAATATTTGTCAGAATGGCTCGTGCGGAACCGATCCTATTATGAGTTATCAGGGCGTTCCATTCGTCACGCCGACATTCTTCGGTTTTCAGACCACTGGCAATGTATGTCAAATAAGTTTCGTTGATATCAATCCGAATCCAGCCGCCTTCGTTAATCGCCATGCTGAATGTCTGGCGACCGATACGCAATGTACCAGTACGGTACCGAAAGCTATCCTTGCGCAAGGCAAGGACCAAACCGGCACTGATCTCGGAGGGCTTAATTATACTTGGTCACCGCCGACTGCGAGTGCGCTCTATACATTGAATCAGCCTGTAGCGAATGGTCCTCTGGCGAATGTACAGCATAAAGGAACTATCGGTACTGACTACAATCAAGTGAAAGCAGATGGAGGAGCATTGGTGGGGTCTGCGTCAGCCCAAGGTAGAATGGATTTCGCTTTCTGTGAGAATCCATGGTATGGCCAGGGAGCGAATGACTATTATCTGGACAATGTCTATGACATCAAGCTGTCCTACTGTCGCGATGCTGCAGGTCCCAATCCTTCAGACCCGGCGCTCATGCTCCCGGCCTTGCCAAACCCGCATATTGAGCGAAGTAATGCAAACGCTAATCCATTCAACTTTGGCGGCGATCTTTTGAAGGAACATATCTTTATTGTTGGCACTAATAATAACTCCGTCGGCACTATCATTAGCAGCAACCCGACCATCAACAGTGTCACGCAGCCGCAGGCAGTCTATCATCTTGGCGATCTGGTCTATCTCAAGGTGAGCGCCACTGATCCTGAGGGGGATAGCTTCCTCTATACGATGAACCCTGCCGCAGGAGAGACTGATCAGCTTCCGGCCTCCGCGAATTTCAATCCGAGGACCGGTGTGCTGCTCTGGGTCGTCGATCAAGTGCCTCAGACGGATAGCGCTCTTGATGCAGATACCACGAATGACTATGCATTGACCTTCGGCACGAGCCCGGCTGGTACGACACAGACCGTTACGATTAATGTCGCGCAAGGAACACCGCCGGCTACGGTGAGTAGACCAACGGTCACCTTCGCAAGTGCCTCCACGCCGACACAGACTATCGCTTCTGGTGGCACTATGACGGTCAATTATGGTGATACCGTGACGTTCAATGCGAATGTGACGGGGTATGGTAATGGAACGGCGAACACCGTGAAGTCCTTCGTGTGGGATTTCCAGGATTCTGGGCTGACGAGCTATACTGACTCTGCGCTGCCGAATCCCTACACCTCAGTACATGCTTTCGTGCAGTCCGGCGTGCATCAGGTAACTTTCCGCGTGCAGAATGACGCCGATGTGTGGTCGGATCCAGCGGTTGTCAATATCGTCGTACGACCGAAGACATCCATGCTCTTCCAGGAAAATCCGCCCGTTCGATCCGTCGCAACAGCACTACCTTCGATACGTTTGTTCATGACGGATGTGAGCTCCATCTTCACGCGCGTGGCATGGGCACAGTCGCAATCAGCGCCACCATCAGGTTTGACCGCGCTTTCGGTGGATGATGCTTCAGCATCGAATAATTTGGTGAATATACAGCTGGCTTGGGCTGATGTGGGCACGTATTCAGGCATCCATATCTATCGAGATGGTGCTCTTATCACGACTGCATCGGGAACGGCAACGAGCTACACAGACACGGCGATCGTCATAGGCACTGATCATGTCTATAAAGTGTGTGGTATCGTTAACGCTCAGGACCAGTGTTCTGAGATTACGACTACCGCGCGGCGCGTGGACTATGATGTTATCGTGGCGCGCATCTATAAGAATATCGGGCTGCTTTCCATCAGAGAGTGGTATGAGACGTATGCGCCGAATCCAACCGGTAGCCCGAAGCCTATCATGGTCGATGGCTATGACGCGATCCAGGATGGCACCTCGGTCTATGTCGGTATTGCGAACTGTTCGAATCAGACCGGCTGTACCGGGAATCCGGGCATTTATACCAATGTGTTGCTCCTGAGTTATAATGCCGGAGCTCAGAAATCGACGGTTGACACCTTCAATCAGCTGGTCAATACGATACGGATCAATTATCAGCTCGTGAATCGCGACGATGGCAGCTCGCAGGATTATTGTAGTGCTGATCATACTATCAGTTGCGTGCCAGGGCATGACGCGGTATGTCAGGCGAAGAACGCAGGTCTCTGTACATCAGCACAAGCCGAACTGCGCCGTGATTATAAGCGACTGGTTGACTTGCAGACCATCAAGGCGAGTCTCGATGCCTATGCCGCACAGAATCATTTCTGCAATGACGGGACCAATACGCATGCCTGTAATACGAACGCTGATTGTCCATCAGGGAATCTCTGCGTTGCGGCTTACCCATCACTTACCTCTGGTAGCTATTTGCCAGGTATTTCGACCAGCAAGTGGCCTTCATGGAACGCAACGCTAGCCCAGGACTTGAACGGTGCCTCGTTGCCGACCGATCCTATCAATAAATTCGGACAGAATTTCTATGTAAGTCCGCTCGTTGACTGCACGGCATTCACCGGCCATGACGCAGATACCTGTTGGAATCAGCGGACCTTGCAGATGCGATGCCACCAAGGGTCAGAAGTGTATGTGTATAAGAACAACCTAGCGACGAACTATCATCTGTATGCGAATGCTGAAGACCCTGGATGGCATTGGGCAAATCAAGATACCGCGCATATTGTTTTGAACGACCCGACTCTTGGCGGCCTCTGTCGTGACGCTACTCCTGTAGCGGCTGTATGTGGTAATGGCGTCATAGAGCCCGGAGAGGTATGCGATGGAGGGTCCAGGAATTATTGTGATATCAATTTCGGCGATAAGAATTGGAACACTGATTTCCAGGTCGGATGCAACTCGACCTGTACTGGCTGGGGAGCGCCAGCAGGTGCTGATATTACGTGGTGCCATGGCGCTTGCGGCGATGGCACGCTGAATAGTCCGTATGAGCAATGTGATGGCAGTGTGCCAGCCACGACCCAGTGCACGAATGGCGGCTCTGCATACTGTTCAAGTAGCTGTCAGATAGCCTGTACGTCAGGGCATCCGTATAGCGGTCAATGCGGCGATGGCATTGTGCAGTTGCCCGAGGTATGTGATGAGGGTACGCCACCGCCAGCCGGCACAGTACCTAATGGTCTCAACGGCACGCCTGGTCACTGCAATCTCTCATGCACCGGATATGGTTCATTCTGTGGCGATGGCACGGTGACGCCAGTTGATCAGACTGACCTTGGTTGTACTTGTACTAATGCGGTCAGCTGTCCCGCGGGGTATCGTCCGGTACAGGGTTCAGCTTGCAGCAAAACGTGCACGGCGCCAGCCCTTTCTTATCAATTCTCTTGCGTAAAAAATAATGAAGAATGCGACACGGTTTCAGGGCTCACGAATTACAGTTGCCCCGCAGGCACATCGCTCTACTGTGACAATCAATGCAATCGCGCCTGCACCACTATCACTATTAACGGCAGCGGTAATCGCACCAGCATCCCGCTCTATGAACATTACTATAATGTGGCGAAAGATGAGGGACATGATTATACAACGCTCAAAGAAGACGATGTGCCATATGTGACCAAGGGGATTGTCTTCTATGTCGATCCGTGGACAGCAGCCTGCCCAGCGGCGAGAAGCTGGTATCGCTGGTTGAACAGCAAAGATCATGAGACAGTCCTGCGTAACTATCTGCCGATCCCGAGTGACATCGCGAATGGCTGGATCGCGAACCCAGCTCCTCAGTATGAATTCTGTTCCTATGCTCCGAACGCTGCAGATCCGAGCATCGTCCCGGTATACGAATTCTTCTATAATAGAGGCACTAAGGCTGATGCTCCACTGGACGCAGACTTTATCTATTCACGCAACAGTTCGACACCGCCTCTCAACGCCGAAGGTCAGGCCTATCCGATACAGTTCGGCGGCACTCCATTATTCTGGGCGCGACTTGGTCCGCTACAAGAAACCTGTGGCAATGACATTATTGAGGGCATGGAGCAGTGTGAGCCAGGCACCTATAAGGTACCTACTGCTGAACAGGCAACGAGTGATCATAATCAGTATCAGTGCGGAGCGCTCTTCACCCCAAATGCCTGCAGGCAGTATGGCGGCTGGTGCGGTGATGGCGTCAAGAACGCGCCATTCGAGCAATGCGATGAGGGTCTGAAGTTCGTGTGCTCGGGCAATGCCGCCACATCCTGCAAAACCGATACAGATTGCTCCAAGCTCGGTTTCGGCACCTGCCTTGGCAATGGCGCGCTCTGTAATAATGCTACGGGTAACTGTACCTATTGTACGAAGTCATGCAGCAATGGCATCTTGCCTCGCAACTACTGTGGTGATGGTATTGTGAACTGCGGCGCTGATGCGATCTGCGGGAACGCTGATGATGTCGAGGTCTGCGATGATGGCGGCGACAATGGTAAGTCAGGTAAATGCAATGAGACTTGCAGCGGTCTTACGGGCTCAGTATGCGGCAATGGCACGACGGAGAAGTTCTGTAGTAATAATTCCACGAATGCTTGCCAGACTGCCGCTGATCAGACAGCCTGCACGACGGGTGGAGGTGTTTGCACAGGTGAGGCATGCGACGATGGTCCGAATAATGGCCATTGGACGAATACCTGTGCTAATAACACGACTGCTTGCGTGACTAATGCTGACTGTACGAATGCTGGCGTCGCAGGACCCTGTGGTTCTGGCACACCGAGAGCGTACTGTAGCTTCAGCTGTTTAGGTCCGACCGTGCCATATTGCGGTGATGGTATCGTACAAAATCCGGACGCCGGTCCTGACGGTAAGATGGGGACTGCCGATGATACACCTGAAACCTGCGATGCTGGCGCGGCACTCAATGGCCAGCCTGGCCAGTGCAATACGACCTGCAACGGCATAACGCCGCCACAATGTGGCAACAATATTATAGACAATGGCCGCTGTTCCGTTGACAATAAACCCTGCACGAAGACCTCGGATTGTTCAGTCGGGGAAGGGGTATGCCGTGGTACCGGGAATTGCTCGATTGATACCACCAAGATCTGTCAGGATAATGGCGGCTGTACTGCTGCACAGGGTGTATGCGTCGGGGTTGAGAACTGGTATCCGCCAGCCGCCGTGACGCTTCAGTCATTCGTGGATAATACCGTTGGTGGCAAACCAGGACTTCAAAATACCGAATGCTCGGC